>JAJYLE010000101.1 GCA_021788025.1 Nitrospirota bacterium | reverse complement strand
TCCCGCCAGCTCTATTGGATACACTGGCAGGTATGGCTTTTAAGAGTGCGGCCGGCGGCGGTTTGAGCGCAACGATGGCGGAGAAACCTAGAATAGAAGGCTGCTTTGCCTTCAATGGCGGCGATTTCGCGGATGCCGGCCAGGCGGCCATCGAGCTTAAGGCCAGGCTTGCCGCATTGGGCGTGCCGGCACAGACGGTAAGGCGCGCGGCGGTTTCGGCGTTTGAGGCCGAGATGAACGTGATCATTCACGCGAGGGCCGGCTCCATGTACTACGTAATACGGGGCGGCGAGCTTTTGATTACGGTAACCGATACGGGGCCGGGCATTGCGGACGTGGAACTTGCCATGCAGGAAGGATACTCAACCGCGCCCAAATGGGCCAGGGACGTTGGCTGGGGCAGCGGGATGGGTTTGCCCAATATAAAAAATAATTCAGACGCGCTGAAGATAGATTCCATCGTGGGCGAAGGCACTACATTGCTGATAACAATAAAACTTGGAGCCGAAGGACAAAATGAAAATTGCTGAGATTGCCGACAAGCTTGGACTTGAGGTTGTAAACGAAGGCCAGTGGGAGCGCGAGGCCAAATGCTGTTACGCAAGCGATATGCTCTCGGATGTGCTGGCAAACGGTGGCGAGGGCTGTCTCTGGATAACAAGGCAAAGCCATCCAAATATCGTGGCCGTGGCGGCCATCCGGGGCATGGCCGGGATAATCATAACCGGCGGCAAGCAGATAAGCCCCGATACAATCGAGAAGGCCGGGCAGGAACAGGTAATGATCTTCAGCACGCCCAAGCAGACCTGTGAACTGGCTGGCATGCTGTACATGCTGCTTTCGAATGAAGTGGAGAGGGGCTGAGTTGCCTTGTGGGGCGCGGCATGAGGATTTACTGGGCGGACTTGCATATCCACACCTGCCTTTCGCCCTGCGCGGAACTGGACATGACGCCAAAAGGGATTATAAAAAGGGCCGCCGCGAAGGGGTTGGACATGATCGCGGTAACTGACCATAATTCGGCTGGCAATTTAAGCGCCGCGCTGGGCTGCGCCGCAGGAGGGACGGTTGCGGTAATCCCCGGCATGGAGATCACTTCAGCCGAGGAGGTGCACATCCTTGCGCTTTTTGAAACTATTGATGCAGCTGCGGAGATGCAGCGGCAGTTATACGATGGCGGGGACTTCCCGCCGGATGCCGGGCATAAGGCCTTCGGGACGGAACAGGTTATAGTAAACGTTGCGGATGAGATACTGGGTTTTGAGCCCAGGCTCCTTGCGGGCGCGTCTTCAAAAGGGCTGGAGGACATAATTGGCGCCGTCCACGCGCTTGGCGGCCTTGCAATCGCCAGCCATTCGGACAGGGAATCCTTCAGCGTGCTTTCACAGCTTGGTTTTTTTCCGGAGGATGCGATGTTTGACGCCATTGAGGTTACGGGGAAAAAACCGGACACTCTGTTGCCGGCGCGGTTTCCCCGGCTGCATTCGTCGGATGCCCACAGCCCGGACATGATAGGGCGGAAAAAAACGGGTTTCATGATGGAAGCCCCCACGTTCAGGGAACTTGCAATGGCCATCAAAGGCGAAGGCGGCAGGGGCATAAGGGGTTAACTGATGGATGACATATCCCTTCATATACTGGACATAGCTGAAAACTCCGCGGCAGCCGGCGCGCGCAATATTGCCATCAGGGTTTTTGAGGACCCGGAGGCTGGCTCCCTTACGCTTGAGATAGAAGACGACGGCTGCGGGATGGACGCGGAAACCGCAGCCAGGGCCGCCGACCCGTTTTTTTCGGCAAAGGGCAAAAAATTCGGGCTTGGGATACCGTTTCTGGAGCAGGCCGCGCAGGAGACCGGGGGCGGCCTCAGGATAGATTCCAGGCCCGGCAGGGGGACAAAACTGACATCTTCGTTCGGGCTTAGCCATATAGATATGAAGCCCATCGGGGACATCGGCCAGAGCGTTATGGCGCTGGTTGGCGGCCATCCGGATGTGCGGGTTGTCTTTGAGTACCGCCGGGGGACTTGCCGGTTTTACTTCGATACAGATAAATTAAATGAGGGGGATATTAAAGAGGGCGGTCCGGCCAGTTTTCCGGACCGGCTTCTGGTTATCAAGGCCATGATAAACAATGGCATACAGAGGAGGCAGATGTGAAAGGCAATGTGCTCGTTGTGGATGATGAACCCATCGTCCTCAAGAGCTGTGAAAGAATTCTGGGGGCGGAAGGCTATTCCGTATCGGTGGCCGCGGACCCTTTAAAGGCCCTTGAGATGCTGGAGGCGGCAACGCCGGAGGCCAAGGACGGATATGATATTGTCATCACGGATTTGAAGATGCCCGGCATGAACGGGATAGATTTCATGAGGAAGCTGCGGGAGAAAGACCCCACCCTCAGCCTGGTGCTGATAACCGGCTACCCTTCGCAGGAGAGCATAAGGGACGCCCTGGCCCTGGGAATAGTGGATTACCTGCCCAAACCGTTCTCGCCTGCAATCCTTACCGGGGTTGCGGAGAGGGCCATAGAGTTCAAGAGGCGCCGCGCCTCACATGACGCCTCCGCCGGGGGCGGCGGCCATGACGAGGATGAGATGGCCGCTAAACTGGACACGATAATACAGAAATATAAAGGCAAGCCCGGCAGCCTCATCCCCGTGCTTCAGGAATCCCAGGAGCTTGTCGGCTACCTGCCGCCGGCTGTTCAGCGGCATATAGCCAGGGGGCTTAACGTGCCGGTAAGCGAAGTGCACGGCGTTGTGTCCTTCTATTCCTTCTTCACCATGAAACCCAAGGGGAGGCACAACATCAGGGTATGCCTGGGCACCGCCTGTTACGTGAAGAGGGCCGAGGAGATACTCCAGAAACTGAAAGACAGGCTACATATAGACATAGGCGAGGTCACGAAGGACCGCAAATTCTCCCTGGAGAGCGTCCGTTGCCTTGGCGCGTGCGGCCTTGCGCCGGTTGTGGTTGTGGACAAAGATACGCATGGCTCGGTCAACCCGGTGCAGGCCCTGGACATTCTGAAGAAATATGAGGAGAGCTGAAAAATGCCTGGAGAAGCCAGAAAGCTTACGGTTGAAGACCTCAAGAGGATAAAAGAGGAGCACAGGGCCACTTTTACGCTAAGGGAAGGCGGGTACAGGGCCAAGGTAACCGTAAACATGGGTACATGCGGGATTGCCGCGGGCGCCCGCGAGGTAATGAACGCACTGGTGGAAGAGCTGTCCGCCAGCGGCGCAAAGGACGTTATTGTAACCACTGCGGGCTGCGGCGGGCTGTGCAGCAGGGAGCCGATGGCCTGGGTGGAGATTGCCGGGCAGCCGGTAGTAAGATATTGCGATTTAAACGGGCAGAAAATAAAGAGGATATTCAAGGAGCATATACTTGATGGCCGTGTGGTGGAAGAGTATGCCCTTGCGGTAGGCGACGAGACCTCTTATTGAGCACGAAGGAGAGTAATTAAAATGGGCAATTATAGAGCCAACCTGGTCATCTGCGGAGGCACCGGGTGCATAGCGGGCGGAGGGGCGAAGATAAGGGACGCCATGCAAGCCGAGCTTGCGGCCCGCGGCCTTGAAAAAGAGATAGGCATAGTCATGACCGGCTGTAACGGGTTCTGCGCCCAGGGGCCAATAATGACCGTTTACCCCGACGGCACTTTTTACGAAAAACTTACCCCCGCGGACGTGCCGCTTATAGTGGAAGAGCACCTTTTAAAGGGCAGGCCTGTTGAAAAACTGATGCATAAGGACCCCGTGCTCAAGCGGGCCGTTCCGGCGATGCACGACATCCCGTTTTTCAATCTCCAGGTTTTAAGGGCGCTCAGGAACAAGGGGCTCATAGACGCGGAGAAGATTGAGGAATACATAGCCAGGGACGGGTACATGGCCGCGGCCAAGGCCCTGCTTCAGATGACGCCGGAGCAGATTGTAAGCGAGGTAAAGGCCTCCGGGCTGCGGGGCAGGGGCGGCGCGGGTTTCCCAACCGGGGTTAAATGGGAGCTTTGCGCGCGCGTGCAGGGCGATGTCAAATACATACTTTGCAACGGCGACGAAGGCGACCCCGGCGCGTTCATGGACAGAAGCGTCATGGAGGCGGACCCCCATGTGGTGCTGGAAGGCATGATCATAGCCGCCAGGGCAATCGGGGCGCACAAGGGATACATCTATGTGCGCGCGGAATATCCTCTTGCCGTAAGCAGGCTGCAAATGGCGATAGACCAGGCAAACGAATATGGCCTGCTGGGCAAAAACATACTGGGCAGCGGGTTTGACCTTGATATAGAAATTTACCAGGGCGCGGGCGCTTTCGTATGCGGCGAGGAAACCGCGCTGATGCGTTCCCTGGAGGGCAAGCGCGGCATGCCCATACCAAGGCCTCCTTTCCCGGCGGTGCAGGGATTATGGAAAAAACCCACCGTATTAAATAACGTGGAGACGTACGCAAATATCCCGCCTATCATCCTCAACGGGGCGGGCTGGTTCAGGGAACTGGGCATCGAAAAATCCGCGGGCACAAAGGTATTTGCCCTTACAGGGGCCATAAACAATATCGGGCTGATAGAGGTGCCGATGGGCATTCCCCTGCGCAAGATAATTTACGACATAGGCGGCGGGATAAAAAAAGGCCGGCAGTTCAAGGCGGTTCAGCTTGGCGGGCCGTCGGGCGGCTGCATTCCAAAGGAACTGCTGGACACGCCTGTCACTTATGAGGACATCACGCAGACCGGCGCCATCGTCGGCTCCGGCGGCATGGTTGTGATGGACGAATCAAACTGCATGGTAAGCGTGGCCAAGTTCTTCCTGGAATTCACCACGGACGAGTCCTGCGGGAAATGCCCGCCCTGCCGGATAGGCACAAAGATAATGCACGGCAAGCTAAAGGACATAACCGAGGGCCTTGGCAAGCCTGGCGACATAGAGCTTTTGCAGGACCTGGCCCAGGACATCATAAACACGTCGCTTTGCGGGCTTGGGCAGACGGCCCCCAACCCGGTGCTCAGCACTATTAAATATTTCAGGGACGAGTACGAGGCCCACATAAACGAGGGCTGGTGCAAGGCCGGCGTGTGCAGGCCGCTTACCACGTTCTATATCGATGCATCCAAGTGCATCGGCTGCGGCGCGTGCGCCAGGGTGTGCCCGCAGAAGACCGTCTCCGGGGAGAAGAAAAAACCCCATTCAATAGACCAGAGCGGCTGCATAAAATGCCGCTCCTGTTATGAGGCCTGCAAGTTCGGCGCCGTAAAAATAGGCCCCGGCAGCCTCAAGCAGAAACTGCTGGAAGAGGCGGAAGCAGCAAAAGGAGTTTCAGAATGACGGAACTTACAATAAACGGAAAAAAGGTCCAGGCGGAGCCGAATGCCACAATCCTAAAGGCGGCCCTGGACAATGGAATATATATCCCGCACCTCTGCTGGGATTCCAGGCTTGCCCCGTACGGCGGGTGCAGGCTGTGCCTGGTTGAGGTTGAGGGGCAGAAGAAGCTCCTTGCCTCCTGTTCCACGCCGGCGGAAGCGGGTATGGTTGTGCATACCGAAACCCCCAAGCTGGCCAAGGCCAGGCGTACCGTGCTGGAGCTTCTGCTTGTCCATCATCCGCTGGACTGCCCGGTGTGCGACAAGGCCGGGGAATGCGAGCTTCAGGACCTTGCTTTCAAGTACGGACCATCGGGAAGCCGGTTTGCCGACGAAAGAAAGCACGCGCCGGAAGCAAACGCCGCTCCGCTTATCGAGAGAAACCCAAACCGGTGCATACTTTGCGGCAAATGCGTGAGGGTATGCAAGGAGCATCAGGGCGTGGGGGCCATAAACCTGATAGGCAGAGGGTTTGAATCCAAGGTAAGCCCGGCGTTTGAAGAGACGCTGGATTGCGAGTTCTGCGGGCAATGCGTGGACGCCTGCCCTGTTGGCGCGCTGGGGACAAAGCCGTCAAAGTTCGGCTCCAGGGTATGGTTTCTGGAGGACAGGCAGAATATCTGCCCTTATTGCGGGGTAGGGTGCGCGGCCGTGCTGGGCATCAGGGAAGGCAAGATAGCCAGGGTGCAAGGCAAGGAGGGTGTGGGCATAAACAACGGGGACCTCTGCTCCAGGGGCAGGTTCGGTTTCGATTACATAGGCTCCGAGCACAGGCTTACCACGCCGCTGCTGCGTAAAAACGGGAACCTGGAGCCGGCAAGCTGGCAGGAGGCCCTTGAATACACCGCAAACAGGATAAACGAAATAAAGGCGGCCCACGGGCCAGATGCGATAGGCGCAATCGGCTCCGAGAGGTGCTCCGTAGAAGATAACTACATGCTGGTAAAGTTTATGCGGGAGGCCGTGGGCTCAGGCAATATCGATTCCCGCGCCAGCCTGGGTTTTGCCGTGCAGGCCGGGGCCATGGAGCAGGCATTCGGGGCCGGGCTTTTCCCAATGGATATAAACGCCCCTTTGAAATCGGACTGCCTCTTCGTGCTGGAATCGGACCTCACGTCCACCCATCCGGTTTACGGGCTTAAGCTTATTGCGGCCAGGCAGCAGGACGCCAGCCTGATAGTTGCGGACTGGAGGGAATCCAAGCTGGCCAGGTGGGGCTCAAGCTGGCTTCGGATAAGGCCTGCCACCGGCGTGGCCCTGGTAAACGGGATTATGAGCGTCCTTATCGAAGAAGGGCTTTATTCCAAAAACGCGGAGAAGCTGAAAGGTTTTGAGGCCCTTAAAAAGGGTGTTGCCCGATACACTCCGGCAAAAGTGGCCCAGATTACCGGCGTAAATGAAGATGAGATACGCTTTGCGGCGCGCGAGCTGGCCGGGGCCAAAAACCCGATGCTGCTGGCCAGTTTCGGCAGCGCTGAAAACGCCAAGAACAGGGCGGACGCCCTGGCGCTGATAAACCTTTGCCTGCTGCTTGGCCGCGGGCCGGAATCCCTTGGGTTCCCGCCGGAACTGGCCAACTCCGCCGGGATGCTTGCGGCCGGGGTCAAGCCCGCCGTAAGCGGCACCGTAAACGGGAAAGGTCTTAAAGAGATGCTCTATGACGGCGCTGTAAAGGCCATGTACATAATGGGAGAGAACCCGGCTGTGACCTTCCCGGACTCATCCAGGGTTGAACAGGTGCTCAAAGGGCTGGACCTTCTTGTTGTGCAGGATATCATGATGACGGCCACCGCCAGGCTTGCACATGTGGTGCTGCCAGCCGCAAGCTGGGCGGAAAAGGAGGGCACTTTCATAGGGCTTTCGGGAAAACCCGAAAGGTCGTCAAAATGCCTTCACGACACCGGCGGCTCCCTGCCGGACTGGAAGATACTCTCCGATCTGGAAAGGTTCGTTAAAACCGGCGGCGTAAACGGCCATGCCGGAGAAGGGCCGGGGTTCGATATGGTGTCGGCTGAAGCCCTTGCTGTGGCACAGGCCGGTTTCATGGCCGCCAGCACCGGGGCCGCAAACGCATCGTTTAATTTTACGGAGCAGGAAACGCCTGATATTGGAGATGGCGGATACCCGCTGACATTTGTCACAGGCAACCTGATGCAGCATTCAGGCAGCCTGAGCTCCCTTTCAAAAAACCTGGGCTCCGTATCATCGGACGCCTACTTGCAGATTAATCCGGCCGACGCTAACAAGCGCTCGATTAAAAATGACGACTACGTAAAGATAACGTCCAAAACCGGGAAATCTATTCTGCTTAAGGCAAACGTTACCGGCGAGGTGCCTGCCGGCACGGTGTTTGCCCCGTCCCACTTCGCCCATGCCGGGGTTAACATGCTTACCGCCCTGCCAAGAAACGGAGCGGCCCCGGTAGTGCCCGTTAAGATAGAGCCTGCGTAACCGGATGCGGTAAGGGGCGGGTTATTTAGACCCGCCCCTGCCCATATTAAACTTTTTCCATTTTAACGTGACCGTTGCCGATTTACACCGGCGTTTTGCCTTGGCATTAGATTGCCCATCGGACGCGGCGGCGCGTGTACGCTGCGGCTGGTTGCCGGCGAAGCGCTCTTGGATGCTCCTGATGCAAGGCTTTGCAGATCGTACCGCACCTGGAAATCGGGAAGGGCCGAGGCCTGCGCCTGCTGCATCAGGGCCGTTACGTCGATGTCCACAAAATTGCCTTCGTCCGAGAAGAAGAAATCCAATGCCCGGTACGAAGCTGGCGTTATAAGTGGCGCATCGAAATCGGCTGCGGAAAGGCCGCGGAAAGGGTATTGTATCATGTCAACAAACGTAGGGATAACGGATGCAAAATCCACGTTGTCCACAAATACCTCAAGCACCGCGGAATTTATGGTTGCATCACCAGGCACTACCGGCTGCCCGGTGGCGCCGTCCAGCGGGAATGTATGGAAGGCCCGGAATTCCGGCAGGTCCGGGTTCGCGCTGTCTTCCCCGAAAAAATCCTTAGACGGGGCCGCGGTTGTAATAAAGGCGTTCTGGACCGGGTCGAATTCGATGTCGCCGTCCGACAGGAGGTCGCTAAGTATCTGCACCGTGGCTGAGCCGGCAGTAGGCGATGTGTATGATACGGTAAGGAGCGGGGCGAAACTGGACGAAGTGTCATCCAGGGCTACAAATCCGGGCCCGGTTATGTTTGCCCCCTCATTATGGCCATTGCCGCATGAGGCCACAATTGCCAGCAAAAGAAAAATAGCCAAAAGCCTTGCGGCCCGCAACGCCCATTTTTTCATTTGTATCATTTGTACCCCGCAGGAAAGGATAAGCCCCCTCATAAATTTATATAGCACGTTTTAAGCCGGTTTTCCATTGCAGTTCATGCCCAGGGAAGCCTGGCGCGCCCAAATGCTAAAATAAACGAATGTTCGAGGAAAGGCATGATATTGACGAGGTGCTGGGCATTACCAGGTGCGTCCAGTGCGGGCACAGGCTGGACGGGGATGTGGAATGTCCTTTCTGTGCTGCTTTTGAGGGGCCGGTTACCGCAAAAGGCAAGCCTGGAATGCCTAAGTGGGTTTATTTCACGGCCTGCTTTTTAACCTCACCCCTGAGCATTTATTTTGTTTTTACCAACAATCGCCTGAAATCGTATGAAAAGGTGCTTGCCGCGTCAGGCTGCCTGCTCTGGATGGGCCTTTATATGTGGCTTTAAGGCCAGGGCGGTTTGCGCTTATTTCCTGAGAGTGGCCGAATAAACCCAAGCTTATTTTCCCGTTAAAGATATAACCTATATCAGATATCCGCTTAAACGACTGGACTGCCGCCCTGAGGATGATAGGCTTTAATGGGGAGGAATAATGGAACAGAAAGGCGGATTCTGGAATGAGGAAACGGTGCTGCTGGCCGAACACGATGCTTACGAAGCGGGGCGGGTTTGCAAGATACTGCAGAAAAACAATTATTCCGTCCTTCTGGCCTGCAACGGGGAGCAGGCGTTTGATACCGCCGTAAAAAGCAGCCCGTGCCTGGTGCTGGCCGCGGTGGACCTGCCGGGCACAAACGGGTTTGACCTGTGCAGGCAGATTAAGAACGAAAAAACGCTTGCCGGCGTGCCTGTTTTCCTCAG
>JAJYLE010000100.1 GCA_021788025.1 Nitrospirota bacterium | reverse complement strand
TTTGGATTTTATGAGGGATGGAATGTAACAAAGATGGAACAAGCCTAACCACCTGGTTTTTATGGCTTTCCGTTTTTCAAATTCCTTCCCGGTGCCATTGCGGACCTGCCTGCCTACCGGCAGGCAGACGGTATCTACGTTTTAATTTAAATTCTTCTTGTACTATGCACATTTTTGCCCGATGTTTTCAAGGCACGCTTCAGGGCGCAACCTGTGCACCAAAAAGACTCCCTGATTTTCAAGGTTAGAAGGGGCACACCGCATTTCCAAGGGGGCAGCAATGGGTGAGGTGTTTCAGGCGCATTCAACATCCCATTTCCCTGTCACTGCCAAATAGCTACACCCTTAACCTGCCCCCCAAAAAACATGACATGAATTTCATGACAGATGTCATATGGACTATGCCATGGTGGGGTGTATTATGATGTTGCTGGCAAGGGGGGCCCTGCCTGCCTGCGGGCGGGCAGCCCCGGCCTTTGGCACCCCTCCCGTGGAGGGGCCTCCTCAGTGTTCTTTGAAAAGATGACGGGGAAAGATCCCGGACAAGCCGGATGATAAAGCGTTCGCAAAGTCACTTGATCGGCCTTTGCCGTTATGACTGCCCAAGTGGTAAAAAACCTGAAAAAACAAGCAGTTGGGTTGTTCCATCAATTATTTGGCTGCAAAATTAAAATTCTTTTAAATCAAGCACTTGCAGGCGGGACAGATGGAACAGATGGAACAAAAAAACCGGCCCTAAGTTGCCGCAAACAAAAAGAAATCCCCGGAATGGCTGGAACATATAAAAGAAAAAGGAAATTAGGCGGAAAAATTAAAAACAAGGCACACCGGATTTCCGCCTGCGCGGGAATGATCTGAAGCAGGTCTTTAAACTTCAAAGGACCGGTTCAATTTAAATTTTGATTGCATCCTTTGACGTACCCTGGCAGCGTGGCGGTTGAGCGAAGCGGGTGCGGCGGGCCTGCCGGTATTAAGCGCGGCGGCAGCCTTTTGCCGTATTCATGTGAGCCGCGCATGGCGCTGCGGTGAACCTGGTAGTGAGAGACCGCGCCCTAGCGGAGACGAACACTGCCCGCAAAAAAAAGCGAAACTCGAAAATGGGAATTAGTGCTATCGGCGGACGCCGCGCGCATCTGCTTAACCGGATTCCCGCCTGCGCGTGAATGACCAGCTAAACCTTCACCCGCCACACGGTCTTTTTTTCGCCGTCTTTTTTGTCCTCAAGCAGGATCCCGGATTTTTCCAGCTGGGCGCGTATTGCGTCCGCGCGGGCCCAGTCCTTGGAGTCGCGGGCTTGTTTCCTCTCCTCTATAAGCCGCTCAATTTCAGGTCCGGTGGCCTCTATTTTTTTCGTCTTCAGCATCGCCCTGGTCCACTCTTCGGGCGTCCTGTTAAAGACATTCAACACCAAAGCCGATTCGGCTATGGCCTTTTTGGCATCTTCAGCCAGTTCCGCATTGGCGGCATTTTTAGCGGGCTTTGAGTCCAGAAACCGGTTTATCTCTTTCACCAGCTCAAATACGTGCCCTATGGCAAGGGCGGTATTAAAGTCGTCGTCCATCGCCTCGCTGAATTTCACCCTGAAGGAAGATACGCTTTCTTTCAAGCCGCTTTCCTTGTCCGCCCCCGCCTGCGCCGTACCCGGAATGCCGGCAAGAAATTCATCCACCCGTTCAATAGTCTGGTAAAACCGCTCCAGGGAGCGCTCGGCCTCCTCGATGGGCTCGTTTGAAAACTCTATGGGGCTTCTGTAATGGGTTTGAAGCAAAAATAATCTGACAGTCTCCGGGTCGAATTTGCCCAGCACCTCTTCGATGGTGAAGAAATTCCCCAGGCTCTTGGACATTTTTTCCTTGTCCACCGTAATAAAGCCGTTATGTATCCAGTAGCGCACAAACTGCTTGCCCGTGTAGGATTCGGACTGGGCCAGTTCGTTTTCATGGTGCGGGAATATCAGGTCCGCCCCGCCCGCGTGAATGTCGAAGGTTTCGCCAAGGTGTTTCAGGCTCATCGCGGAGCATTCTATATGCCAGCCCGGGCGGCCCGGCCCCCAGGGGCTGTCCCATGCGGGCTCGCCAGGCTTGGAAGATTTCCAGAGTGCGAAGTCCATGGGATTTTTCTTGCGCTCGTCCACTTCCACCCTGGCCCCGGCCATCATGTCATCCAGTTTCCTGCCGGAGAGCTTGCCGTAGCCGCTGAAATTCTCAACACTGAAGTAAACGTCCCCGTCCACAACGTAGCCGCGGCCCTTGTCCACAAGGCCTTTTACTATTTCGATTATTTCCTTGATATGCCCGGTTGCGCGCGGCTCCACATCGGCGTCACGCACGCCAAGCCTGTGCATGTCCTCATAATATTTTTCAGTGTATTTGCGGGCCACCTCGTCCCAGGACATGTTTTCCTTACGGGCGCGGTTTATTATCTTGTCGTCTATGTCCGTAAAGTTCTTTACAAACTTCACCTCAAAACCCCGGCTTTGCATATAACGCCTGATAACGTCGAACACAACGGCGCTTCTGGCATGTCCTATATGGCAAACGTCATACACGGTGACTCCGCAAACGTACATGCCCACCTTGCCCGGCACAAGCGGCGTGAATGTTTCCTTGCTGGCTGTCTGAGTGTTGTATATCTTCAAGGCTGTCTTTTCTTCCCCTCCCTGGGCCTTTGTTTTTCCTTTGTCTTCCAGGGCGGCCAGTTTGGCCTCAAGCGCCTGGAACCGTTCCTCATAAGGGTCCGGCATGTGCACATGGTCCAGCACCTCGCGCGGCCCTTCCTCGTATATCCTGTAAACCTTCTTCTTTATAATCCTGCCGGGCACGCCAACCACAATAGAGTGGTCCGGCACGGGTTTCAGCACCACCGAATTGGCCCCTATCTTCGAGTAATCGCCAATCCGTATCGGGCCAAGCACCTTGGCCCCGGCCCCCACCACAACGCCCCTGCCAAGCGTAGGGTGCCTTTTGCCGGTCTCCTTGCCGGTGCCGCCCAGCGTAACACCCTGGTAGAGAAGGCAGTCCTCCCCGATCTCCGAGGTTTCGCCTATTACCACGCCCATGCCGTGGTCTATGAAGAACCCCGCGCCTATTTTTGCGGCTGGGTGTATCTCTATGCCGGTAAGCCCCCTGTTCCATGCGGCCAGAAACCGGGGCAGGCACCTGAGCCCCTTGCCCCACAGCCGGTGGGCTATCCGGTGCATTACTATGGCGTGAAACCCGGGATAAGTCAGGATCACCTGCAGCCTGGATTTCGCCGCCGGGTCTTTGTCAAATACCGCCCGGAAGTCCCTGGATAACTCCATGCGTAAGGAGCCGGCGGAAAAACTCATTATATAATTTAACAAAACCGGGTGTATCATAGAAACTGTATGGCTGATAACCCAAACCATACGCCTAAGCCAGGGCCCGGCGGCCAATCGGCCGTGCCGTTATCTACCGGCTTGCCTAATGATTTATCCAATGGCCAGACCGCCGAGGATTTCAAGAGGATGGTGGCGGATTACATGGAGGCGGGTTACCTGGAAAACATTGTGGACCTTATGAGGGCCGACAAGTCCGCACTTAAACTCATCCCCGTGCTGGCTGCGGACCACCGGCCCAGAGTACGCATCGGGGCAGCCGCGCTTGTGGAATCGCTTATAGACGAGATGAGGCCGGATATCCGGGCCACGGCATCGCTTTTTCAGCCCACAATTGAAAATCCGGAGCCCACTATCCAGGCAGATGCGGTTTACATACTTTCCATCATCGGCGGTGCGGAGGCGCTCCGGATGCTGAGGTACGCTTCCGGCAGTCCGCACCCGCTTGTGCGCAAGGCGGCCCTTGAGGCCATTGAGGAGATTGTCTAGCCGCGCTCCTTCTCAATAGCCGTTATCAACTCGGCATACCGGGGGAATTCCCCCGAAAGCTCGATGCCCATTCCGTTTAGCCGTGGCAGCAGGTCGTAACGGCGGACGTATTTCACCGCCCCCTTAAGCTGGCAGATATCCGTATCGGACAGTGAGAGGTCGATTACAACTGGGGTCCCCGTGTTAAAGCAGTTCTGGGCGCGGACGAAAAAGCCTTTCCGGGAGACCCGGACGGTTATGCCCGTTATCGATCTGTCCCCGGCACTGACCTTTGCCGGCAGTTTTACAATGAATCTCTGAAACTGCCTCTTCCCAGGCACAATTAATAGTAGCATGGCAATTCAGCACAAAATCAAACGCCGCCTTGACAGCCCCGGCGTTTACTGATAATGGATTTGTCATCTGGCGCTGACCGGGAATCAAATGGACAATCTTCTTTTCACATTATTATTGTGGCTTGGTTCCGTTGCGGCGGGTTTTTTCGGCGCCCTTACCGGGCTTGGCGGGGGCGTAATAATAGTCCCCCTGCTGGCCCTGGGGTTCGGGGTTAACATTCGCTACGCAATAGGAGCGTCGCTGGTGTCGGTAATAGCCACTTCCTCGGGGGCGGCATCGGCTTATGTTAAAGAGGGATACAGCAATATACGGATAGGCATGTTCCTGGAGATCGCCACAACTCTTGGCGCACTATTTGGTGCTTTTCTGGCCACGATGACGCCCACCTCAACCATTGCCATAGTGTTCGGGATAATCCTCATCTATTCGTCAATTGTGTCGGTACGGCCGCCCCACCCAACCCCGGCGGCAGCCCATCCGGACAAACTGGCCGGGCTTTTGCGGGTTGATTCCAGCTACCCCACCGGGGAAGGCATAAGGAATTACTATGTGCACTCGATACCAGGCGGGTTTGTCATGATGTTCGGGGCGGGCACCATTTCGGGCCTCCTTGGCATAGGCTCCGGCGTTATGAAGGTGCTTGCCATGGACAGGGCGATGCGCATTCCGTTCAAGGTTTCCACTACCACCAGCAATTTCATGATCGGGGTGACCGCCGCGGCAAGCGCCGGGATATATCTGAACCGCGGGTATATAGACCCGGGCCTGGCCATGCCCGTTATGCTAGGGGTTTTGGTGGGCTCCTTTGCGGGCAGCATGGCCCTCATAAAGGCCCGGCCCGCATCGCTAAGAAAGGTATTCAGCGTAATCATCCTGCTGCTTGCGGTGGAAATGATTTACAGGGGGATAACTGGTAAGCTCTGATGCCTAAAAAACCGGCGCTTACCGACAAGCAGATAGAAGTGGTGATAGGCAACCTGCTCCGGGCGGGGGTGCTGGCCGCAGCGGTTATCGTTCTGGCAGGCGGGGTCTTTTATCTGGCGCACTATGGGGCGCAGAGGCCAAACTATAAGGTTTTTTCCGGCGAGCCTGCGGACCTCCGGGACATAAGCGGCATTGCCAGAGACGCCCTGGCAATGCACAGCAGGGGGGTTATACAGCTTGGCCTCATTCTTTTGATAGCAACGCCAGTTTCGCGCGTGGCATTCAGCATAGCCGCCTTTGCGGCCCAACGGGACCGTTTGTATGTAGCGCTGACAATCATCGTCCTTTCAATTCTTGTCTTCAGCCTTGCTGGCGGCCATTTCTAGAACCTAATTTTTATAAAAACAGGTTCCGTATGACGAATATCATAGCCCGGTCTCAAACTAAAATTTAAACTTTAATCTCGGATTACAAAAAAACTCCAAGGAGGTCGTTATCGTGTTTTGTTACCAGTGTGAACAGGCGGCACAAGGCAAGGGGTGCACCAAGAAAGTGGGGGTTTGCGGGAAGGATTCGGAGGTTGCGGCGCTTCAGGACCTTTTAATCTACGCACTTAAAGGGCTTTCTCTTTACGCCGTTGAGGCCGGGAAGGCGGGGATAACCGATGCCGCCATCGGCCCGTTTGCCGCAAAGGCGCTTTTTTCAACGCTCACCAATGTTGATTTTGATGCGGACCGCTTTCCCGCGCTCATCAACAAAACCGTTGAGTTCCGTGAAGGCCTGCGGAAAAAGATAGCGACCGCGGGCGGCAATACAGATTTTCCGGACAAGAGCGCCTCGTTTACCCCGGCCGCCGATATGGACGGCCTTATCATGCAGGGCAAACAGGTAAGGGAACACGTACCGGACAAGTGTCTTAACCCGGACATCCAGTCCCTTCAGGATATAGTGCTCTTTGGCTTGAAGGGCATGGCCGCTTACGCCGACCATGCCGCCATACTTGGGCAGCAGGACAACGCCGTCTATGCCTTTATGTATGAGGCCCTGGCGGCAATGACACATACGGACCTTGGCGTAAACGACTGGATAGGCATGGCCATGAAATGCGGCGAGGCCAACCTAAAGACAATGGAACTGCTCGATGCGGCAAATACCGGCACGTATGGCCATCCCGTGCCTACAAAAGTACCCCTTGGGGCCAGGCAGGGGAAGGCCATACTCGTGTCCGGGCATGACCTCAAGGACCTGGAGGAGATTCTAAAGCAGACCGCCGGAAAAGGCATTAACGTTTATACCCATGGCGAAATGCTCCCGGCGCACGGGTATCCGGGACTGAAAAAATATGGCCACTTTTATGGACATTACGGGACCGCCTGGCAGAACCAGCAGAAGGAATTCGCCGAATTTCCCGGCGCGATAATCATGACCACAAACTGCATCCAGAAGCCGCTTGATTCCTATGCGGCAAACATCTTTACCTGCGGGCTTGTGGGCTGGCCGGGCATAAAGCATATAGACAGGCGCGATTTTGGCCCCGCAATCCAGAGAGCCCTTGATTTGCCTGGTTTCACGGCGGACAGGCAGGGCAAAGAGGTGATCACCGGGTTTGCCAGAAATGCAGTGCTGGGCGTGGCAGACAAGGTGATCGAGGCGGTCAAAGGAAAACAGATAAGGCATTTCTTCCTGGTGGGCGGCTGCGACGGGGCAAAGCCAAAGAGGGGTTATTACGAGGACTTTGTGGAGAAGGCCCCGAAGGACACTGTTATTCTGACCCTGGCCTGCGGGAAATTCCGGTTCTTCGACAAGGAGCTTGGCGACATCGGCGGCATACCCAGGCTGCTGGACATTGGCCAGTGCAATGACGCCTACTCCGCCATCCAGATAGCCCTGGCCCTTTCCAAGGCATTCAACGTGGGCGTAAACGAACTACCGCTTTCGCTGATACTGTCCTGGTACGAGCAGAAGGCCGTGGCCATACTGCTTACGCTGCTTTATCTGGGCATTAAGGATATACGCCTTGGGCCGACACTGCCGGCGTTCATCACATCAAACGTGCTGGACGTGCTGGTGAAAAACTTTGACATAAAACCCATAGCCGCAACCGCCGAAGAGGACCTGAAGGCGATCCTCGGCGAGGACTGCTGCAACGGGGCCGAAGCGGCCGCGTAAGAAAAGGGAATAGGCAGGCTGCATTCAGGCGGGGAGGCCCGGACAGGCCTCCCCTTTTTTTTTAAGGCAGATTGCTCGTCAGGCAGGTTAAACTCGCCTTGGCCCGGGCCGGAATACATAAGGAAGAGCCGTTGGCTGACTGGGAATTGACCTGGAAAGGTGAACTCCCTTTTCCCGTTGAACCATTGAAGCAGAAAAACGAGGGGAAAGCATGGATACGCCGGTGATGAAAGCAAAACCCCTTGAGGGCTATAGATTGCAACTGAAATTCAAAAACGGAGAGAAGAAGATAATTTGAACTCCTGGACTATCTTCCTGGAATGAAAATGCCCTACCCTCAGACCTCGGTTAAAGAGCCCCTGCTTTCCAATTATATCTATCTGAGCAGCTAAATCCGGCTCCCTATTTCTTTGTGCTTTTTGGTTGTTTGTCTTGCTTTTCTTGTAGATCTTTTGCCAGTTTGGTCGCCTTCTGTTTCCGGTCTTTGTCCTTGCCTTTTTTGCCGCCCTTGTCTCCCATTATGTGCCTCCTTTGGCGTTGCCAGCTCCATTTTTACCCTTTCGGGGGCTGATGTCCTCAAATGAATGCTAGCAGAAGCAGGGGCCGTGTCGCTAGTTTTAATAAGGAAATACCAGCGGCAGTCCCGCCACTTATGACGCATGCTACCGGTCATTTTAAACGCGCGGGGCCATTCGTGTGGTATAGTTAATGATGACATTAGGACCCCTCTTACATTCTTTAATGGTCCCTCTTTTCTTTCTTTAGCGGATATTTTCTCCCTCCCTCGGAGGGCCCCCATCATAGTCCAAACCCCTCTTTGCACGGGGGCGCACGTAACGCATTTATAGCAGCCAGGGAGTATCGCTTTTACGCATACCGGAATTTTGCTTGTAGAATGCCTCCCTGGCTCCAAAAAAGGAGACACAATCATGATTGAAACCATTCAGGAAATACCTTCGCCACAGGTTTGCGCCGCTAAAATTTTTGAGATGAGCGGCTCGCAGCTCAATCCCGATGTGGCAGCCGCCCTTTGGCCAAAGATACTGCGGCACAAATGGCTCATGTCCGAAAAACATGGCCGTGACGTCGGGTTGCGCGCGGCCTGCGTTGATTTTGTCGAACATATGGACCAGGCAATTCAGGAGTACGTTGCTTACAAGCGAAAGGACGTACTGAACGATTTGGGCGCTCAAGCCTTCGGAAGAGAAATATGGGATACGATCTCGGATTCGCAGCCGCCGAAGCAGTTGATCCAGAGGCGGATAATCCTCCCCCTGACGGAGCGTGGCCTCTCAGCAAAGCACGGTGTTGTGCCTCCGAAGACGATCATTTTCTTCGGACCTCCCGGTACCGGAAAGACCCATTTTGTCAAGGCGATAGCTGGTGTGCTTTCGTGGTGGTATATCGAAATCTTACCCAGCATGCTTATGGCCGACGGCATAGAGAAGCTGGGCGCAAATCTTCACGCGATCATGGAAAAAGCAAGGACGCTTGAGGACGCGGTGATCTTCATCGATGAATTTGATGAAATCGCAGGCAGCAGGGACGGGGCAACCATGATAGGCAAGTCTATTACAAACGAGTTTCTCAAGCAGGTCCCCCTCATTAAAAACCAGGGAAATAAGATATTGCTCGTATGTGCAACCAACTATATCAGGCAGCTCGACGCCGCTCTGCTGCGTCCGGGAAGATTTGACTGTATTATCCCCGTCGGGGTGCTGGATGAAGACGGGAGAAAGACCATTCTTGAGTATTATTTAGCCAAGCTCAATACAAAGGGAATAGACATCGATCGAATTGTGAGCATGACATCCCGGTTTACGCCTGCCGACATCGAATATCTGTTCCAGCAGGTTGCACAATCCGCCTTCGAGAAGGAGTATGCCAGCAAACGTGATTACGTTGTTACTACAGAAACTTTTTTGCAGATGATTGCGTCAATTCGTCCGTCGTTAACGGAAGACATGGTTGATGAGTTTAAAAAAGACAGCATCGCGTATGCCAGGGCATAGTAATGCCCGTCACGATCTTCCGCGGAACAGGCCTGGCTAACAAATGCGCTGTCTGCTAGCCTCCGTTGCGGTCGCAAGTGTTCAGCAGCGATCAGACGAAGCAACACGGCAATACCCTCGCGGCCCTGCATAAATGAATGAGACCGGCTGCCGCCTTCTTAAGGAGAAGGCGAAAACCCGGTCAATTTCCGTGGGGCCCCGCCCGGGACGCGCTGGCAAGGATATTTACGCGATTGCCTCCGTCCTCGACCATTCGCAGCTCCAGACAACCAGGAGGTACACCAGGCACAATGCCGAAAGCCTGATGGGGCTGGTCAATACACTAAATGTCGGGCGTGATTAGTTGGGAGGCGTGAAAGAGGCGACTATGAAGCTAACTCTTTGATAATTGAAGCGCGCCCAGAGGGATTCGAACCCCCGACCTGCGGATTCGTAGAAAC
>JAJYLE010000099.1 GCA_021788025.1 Nitrospirota bacterium | reverse complement strand
TTTATTCCTTATTCCCGAAGCTTTTTCTTTTTGCGTATGGTCTTTTTACGTACAATCCTTTTTTTGCGCACAGGCTTTCTGTTATGCGCGGTCCTTCTTTGGTGGGCGGTTTTCCTGGTTCTTCTGATTGCGCCTTTTTTCCTCCGGGCCCGCCTTCCTTTTGCGCCTGCCCTTCGTTCCCGCGCTCTTTTTTCCCGCAGCAGGCGTTTTTCCTTCAGGGTAGTTTTCTTTCTCCGGAGCGTCCTTCTCCTGGCGGCCCTCCTTCTTTCGGGCCTGGTCCTTTCATGAGGAGGGGTTACCTTTACTGGGGCTGGTTCCTGCAACTGTATTTTAGGGACGGGATGGCCGGTCCGGTCTTCAATCTTGTCCTTCATGTCCTGGATAACCTGTGACATTTGCCACCACCCGTGCCTGAAGGTCTGGTACCCCGGAGCGCCGGACATGGCGGCGGCATATCGTATGCCGTTTGCATTGAAAAGCCATTGGCTCACCCACTGCATTTCAAGCGGGCCGTGGAAAGGGTTTGTCCTGTCTTCCAAGCCCAGGTCCCACGCTGCCATTAAAAGTTTTGTGGTGGCGTAGACCATACTGTCCGCCTCTTTCACCTCGGAGTCCATATTCCTGAAACTGCTGTCAACCCAATCGCTGCCATGGCAGGCAAGACAGACGGATTCCATTACCGTTTTCCGGCCGGCCTGCTCTGCCGGGGATATCAGGTATTTCGACGCCGGCTCATCGGCAAATGTAGTTGGCAGCGGCAGCCCGTCCTTGTTGATAATCATGGTGGTGTCGCCATGCTTTGGCTGGGGATGTGAATATGGGAGCCCGAAAATCCTCACCCACAGGCGCGCGCCGTTGTCATGGCTTCGTGCCGCTATTACGGAACCGTCCGGCCTTGCAAGCAGGCTCATGTGGCAGGCCGCGCAATCGGGTGATTTGAAATCCACGCCCGGCCTCCAGGGCACGTGGCTGAAATCCCAGTCCGCCTCCTTTGAAAGGAAAGCGGCCCCATGCGCGCTTTTGCTAAACACGTCCCAGGCGGGTGATTCAGGCCCGGAGTGGCAGCGTGCGCAGATGTAAGGCTTTCTGGCTGTCTCTAATGAAAAAGAATGGCCTGGATGACAGGCCTCGCATGCCCCAAGGGAGCCGTCTGTGTTCACCCTGCCTATGCCCGTATCCGGCCAGTTTTTAAGCACGGGTACATTTATAATCCCAACCGGTGTTGGGATGCTCTTCATTCCATCCACTACTACCGGCATCCCGTGGCAGCCCAGGCAGGTCTGCCCCCTGGTGGAATCCGAGGGGCGCAACAGATTAACATCCGGCTTGCCGCTTGCCACGTCTTTTACGCCTGTTACCGTGTCCATGAGCGTGTGGTATAGAGCGTTGTTGTTCAGGTTGCCGTAGGCGTGCGCCTCCTTGCCCTGGCTGAACTGGTCCTCTTCAACTGGATGGCATACGGCACAGTCCTTCGGAGACACTACAACGTGTATGCGAAAGCCGAAATGCTCAAATTCGTCTTTGTGCGTGCCGGGGTTTGCGCCATGGCACTCAAAACAGCCAACCGCTTTGCCGGCAATTGATTTGTCCGGCGCACTGGCCGAAAAGAGCCGTTCCTGTTCCGGTTTTTCAAGGGCCTGTGCGGGCGTTGTCCTTGCGTGCCCGCTTGAAAGCCAGTCCTCCACTATTCCAGGCGTATACAGCTTATGGCAGTCCACGCATGCGCGGGTCTGCTTGCTTAAAGGAGCTTTTGAGTCCTGTGCAAGTGAAGGTTTAGCGCCAAAGATAAATACGGATGCAGCCAGGGAAGCTGCAAATATAAATGCCTTAACATACCTTTTATTTATAAGCATACGTACTCCTGGAATGAAGAAAAATCATTGGTATAAACGAGTATAGTATAACTTAAAAAGCGGTGTAAAATTAAATGGTCCCTTTATTTTTATCCAGATTTTCCAGGATAAAGTTTTTATTGTCCCTGGCTTCTTTCATGCCAGGGTTTATTTCAATTGCCTTGTCCACGGCCTTCAGCGCCGCCTTGTATTGCCCTGTTTTAATCAGCACCGCGCCCATATTGTTCCAGGCCCAGGCATAGCCGGGCCTGATCTCGACTGCCCTGGCATAAGCCTTTATCGCGTCTTCGTATCTGCCAAGCTTCGCAAGGGCTAGGCCCTTGTTGTACCATGCGGTGGCCAGGTTTGGATGCAGCCTTATGGCCTTATCAAAATCAGTAAGCGCATCTTCGTATTTCCCGCAATTTGCCATGTTTGCGCCCTGGTTATCCAGGGCCACGGCGGAATTGAAATTGCCCCATCCGCAGGCTGGTATAGCTAGGAGCATGATGGAAGCGGATATAAGCCGGCTTTTCATTTGCCGAAATTTAAATGCGCAGCTTAATACAACAGGAAGAAAAAGGCCTTGAGCAGCCGTTTTTTACTGGCTAGGGCAGCCGTTCCTGTGCCAACCGTTATGTATCCAGGTATATGCATCATCCGTAAACTTGTTGACCATGTCCTGGAAGTTAGTATATGCATATGGGCCGCTGCTCAGGCTGGTAATCTGTCCGTTCCATCCCCAGCCGTAAAGTGAGCCGTAGGCCGTCCATTTGTCATTGCCGTTATAGCCGCTGTCGCTGATGGTGATGTAAATATAAAAATTGGTTGCCTCGCCGTTTGCCGTGTGAAAGCTGTTGCCGTCGGCCCTGCCGTCATCATTCAGCCTGGATTCAATCATCGATTGGGTCTCTCCGGCAGCCTCATCTCCCTTGGGGGTATATGTATATGTAATGTTATACGTCATCGCCATATTCTGATAACGGATCGGGGCGATTGGGGCCGGGCAGGGCGGAGGGGTATATGAAGGGGTGGGCGCGCAGCCCGAAAGCCCCATCCAGCCGGATATTGCTACCACGGCCACCGTAAGCGCGGCTATTAAAAGCCCCCTGAGGAGCCTTCCCTTCAACATGCAAATTATTCTATATAGTTCTTTAAAAAAAATACAAGGGCGTTGCTCACCAGTTTACGTCCATGCCTTCCTAATCCTGTATAATCTTTATAAATTCATCTGATAACGGGAGAAATCGTGCGATGGACAGCGCAGAAGGGTCTTTAGTCCGGCAGGTCCACGAAGTTTTTAAGGAAAGGGGCCTCTTCCTGTCGGTGGCGGAGTCCTGCACGGGTGGGCTTCTGGCGCACCTGATTACGCAGATACCCGGGGCCAGCGATTTTTTTCTGGCGGGGATAGTGGCGTATTCCAGCGCGGCAAAAATGAAGCTGCTGGGGATAAAATCCGGGCCCCTTACAGAATATGGTACCGTAAGCAGCCAGATCGCCATGGAAATGGCCCGCCGCGCAAGGGAAGCAACCGGCTCGGATTACGCACTTTCAACTACGGGCAATCTTGGCCCGTCCACTCTCGAAGGCAAACCTGAGGGGCTGATATATGTTGCTGTAAGCGGGGGGCAGAAGGAGGCCCACAAAGAACTGCGCCTATCGCTGGGGCGGGAGGGCAACAAGCATCAGGCAGCCATGGAGGGGCTGCGGCTGCTTCTGGACACGCTTAAATGAAACAGAGGCAACAGGAAAAACGCAGAAGTCTGTTCGACGGCCCAGACGATGGCAGTCAGTCCGCTCAGGCGAAAAGTCATGTTTCCGCGGACACGGCAAGGGTGGAAATAGAAAAACTGGTAAAAGAGATTAACCGCCACAGCTATTTGTATTACGTGCTGGACAGCCCTGAGATTTCAGATGAACAGTTCGACCGGATGTACAGGCGTCTTAAGGAACTTGAAGACCAGTACGGCTACACCCCCCCCGATTCCCCAACGCTGAGGGTTGGCGCCCCGCCGCTTGAAAAATTCGAGAAGGTTAGGCATTCGGTGCCGATGCTATCGCTTGAAAACGCTTTTTCACATGAGGAGGTTTTCGAGTTCGACGCCCGGGTAAAAAAGCTGCTTAAAAGCGAAGGGGACCTGGAATATACAGTTGAACCCAAATATGACGGGCTTGCCGTTGAGATCATCTATAAAAAAGGCGTGCTTTACAAGGCTGCAACGCGGGGGGACGGTTATGAGGGCGAAGACATTACATTAAATGTAAGGACTATAAAGTCCCTGCCCCTTGGCATAGAGCCCGGCCATGCGCCGGATGAGCTGGAGGTAAGGGGCGAGGTATATATGTCCATCGCCGAGTTTGAGAGACTGAATGCCCAGAGGCGCGAAAAAGGAGAGCCGGTATTTGCCAACCCCCGGAACGCAGCAGCCGGTTCCGTGCGGCAGTTGGACCCCAATGTTACGGCTGCCCGCTCCCTTCACTTTACATGCTACGGAACAGGGGTAGCCAGGGGACTCAACCTGAATTCGCAGAGCGCCCTGTTCGACTGGTTCAAAAAAAACATGTTCCCCGTGCCGGCCGGGTACGGCGTGGCAAATGGCATAGAGGAGGTCATAAATTTCATAAAGGACCTGGAGGTGAAGCGCTCCAGCCTGCCTTTTGAGACTGACGGAGTTGTTGTAAAGGTAAACGATTTCAGGCTGCGTGAAATTCTTGGCGAAAAAACACGTGAGCCGCGATGGGCCATCGCATACAAGTATCCGGCCCACCAGGCGATAACCAGACTGCTGGATATTGTGCCAAGCGTTGGCAGGACCGGCGTGGTAACGCCCATTGCCATGCTGGAGCCGGTAAGGATTGGCGGGGTCACAGTGTCGCGCAGCACGCTGCATAACTGGGACGAGATAGACCGGAAAGACGTGCGGATAGGCGACACCGTTGTTGTTGAAAGGGCCGGCGACGTTATACCGCACATCGTAAGCGTGCATACGGAAAAGAGGACCGGCAGGGAAAGGAAATTTCCAATCCCGGCGCATTGCCCGGTTTGCGGTTCAAGTCTTATGCGGGAGGGTGGCGAGGTTGCCGTAAGGTGCCTGAGGCTGGACTGCCCGGAGCAGGTGCGGGAGAGGATAAGGCATTTTGCCTCCAGGGGGGCGATGGATATAGAAGGACTTGGCGAAAAGACGGTGGACGTGCTGTATGAGCACGGGCTTGTCAGGCACTTTGAGGACATCTACAAACTTACAAGGGAAAAGCTGCTTGGGCTGGACCGGTTTGCAAGCAAGTCCGCATCCAACCTGATCGATGCTATTGAGGGTAGCAAGAGACCCTCCATGGCCAGGTTCCTTTACGCCCTGGGCATAATGCACGTTGGGGAGTTTGCCGCAAAGCTAATATCCGCCAACTTCCAGAATGTCGGGGAGCTTTATCATGTTCAGCCGGAAAGGATATC
Organism: Nitrospirota bacterium; assembly: GCA_021788025.1. Taxonomy (GTDB): domain Bacteria; phylum Nitrospirota; class Thermodesulfovibrionia; order Thermodesulfovibrionales; family JdFR-88; genus JAKAKS01. Next base: position 4,526 of record JAJYLE010000099.1, on the reverse strand, counting down.
GGATATCAGGCAGCTGGGCGGGAAGATAGCAAACGCGGTGTCCAACTTCTTTGGCGATGAAAAAAACATCCAGACGATAGAGTCCCTTGAAAAGCTTGGCTTGAAGATGGAAAACCCTGATTACAAAAAGACTGAAAAGGCGGAGGGGCTTCCGCTAAACGGGCTGACATTTGTCATAACAGGTTCGCTGCCTGTGCCAAGGAAGGATTTGGAGGACAGGATAGAGGCAATGGGCGGGCGCGCAGCATCCGCAGTCTCTAAGAACACGGATTATCTCATTGCAGGGGAGGGGCCGGGCTCCAAGCTCGAAAAGGCCCGTTCGCTTGGGGTGAAAGTTATCTCTTACGAAGAATTCCGGCAACTGGCAAAAAATGCGGGGGCAGAGGCTTGAGGGCATTTACGGATATTCACTGCCATATCCTGCCGGGGCTGGACGACGGGCCGGAAAGGATTGAGCAGTCCATCCAGATGCTCCAGCTGGCCAAGGCGGATGGGCTGGGGTGCATAGCGGCAACGCCGCATTTCAAGGAAGGCATCTGCGAGAACACAGGCAGCCGGATAAAAGAGGCCCTTGCCGGGCTGGAAAACCATGCCGCAGGAATAAGACTTTGCCCAGGCGCGGACGTGAGGATTTGCAGGAATATTGTGGAGCGTATCAGGGCCGGCCAGATACAGCCTATAAATGGCGGAAATTATGTGCTGCTGGAGATGCCGGATTTTGTGCTCCCGCCAATTGAGGGGCTGCAACGGGTGTTAAAGGAGATGACAGAGGCGGGTTACACGCCTGTTATCACCCATCCGGAGAGGCACCCTGCGATAGCGCGCGATTTTGAGGGCATTTTGGGCTGGCTGCGCGCAGCCGGGGCCATATTTCAGGTTACCGCGCAAAGCATAACCGGCCACTTTGGAAAGGGGGCGCAAAAGACCTCCGGTGCCATGCTTAAAAAAGGGCTTGTCCACGTGGTTGCCTCCGATGCTCACGGCCCGGAAAGGCATAAACGGCCCCCGCTTCTTTCCGGGGCTTACAGTTATGTGAAAATGAAGTTCGGCGCGGACTATGCTGATTTGCTTTTTATGGCCAATCCGGAGTGTGTGGTAAACGGAGGGCAGGTTGAGGATTTAAGCTAGCCTGCCACACACTTGCGCAGCTGCCGGAACAGTTCCTGGTTCTTCTGTATGCCTGGGCGGGTGATGGCGAAATCGTAGCGCACCGGGTCTTCCGGACAGAAGGCCGCAAAAACCCCGGTTATCTCCAGTGCGGTTTTCATGCCGGCCTGCTTTCTTTTTGTAAGACCAAGCTCCATGGACATCTTGTGCATGTGCGTGTCCAGCGGGATGATGAGTTTGGAAGGCGAAACGCTGCTCCAGCCGCCGGGGTCCACGTTGTCCTTGCGCGCCATCCATCTGAAATAGAGGTTCAGCCGCTTGAAGGCGCTTTTGGCGTCTGGGTCCGGAATAAGCGTTTTAGGACGATTTGCGCCAAAAACCCGTTCTATAAAGTGCCTGATGGCAGGGGCAACGGTTTCGTCTTCCGGCCTGCACCCGGCAAGCATGCACTCCTGAAGGGTGCCGTATTCCTTAAGCGCGCGCCTTATTCCAGCGATAAAAGCCAAAAGATCACTTTCGCCTGTAAATCTGTATTTGAAACCCGGATATAGCTTCCCCATGGCCCTGTCATTTACCGATATTATGAATTCGCGCGGGGACGCTCCCATTGGTCCTAATATTTTCTGGACGCAAGAAAGTATCGCCTTAACATTGCCGTAAGCGAAAGACGCTGCGATGAGCCCCACCACCTCGCGGTCTCCGGCGTTTTTGTAGCGGTAAAGGAACTCCAGGGGGTCCGGATGAACGAACTCCCGCCGGTTATATCTGCGGTAAAAATCCTCAAGCCCCCGGATAACCGCTCCGTGGTCCGGGCATGTGTTCAACGCCGCCATCCACTCAGTATAACAGCGCCGATTGACCCAAATCACCCCTTTCATTTAAGGTATTCGATGCGCGGGGTTTTAAAGACCATTTCACTGTTGGCCGTGCTTGTATCGATAGGCTACCTGGCGCATCATGCCCATTCTTCCCGGAGCACCCTGCAAAAGATACAAAAGCGCGGTTATCTGCTGTGGGGTTCAGACGCGGAGGGCGGCGCTCCTTATGTTTTCCCGGACCCAAATAACCCTTCCAAACTGATAGGGTTTGAGCAGGATATAGCCGGAGACATAGCCAAACAGCTTGGTGTGAAGGCGGTGCAGTCCCAGAACGCCTGGGATAGCCTGATACCCGCCCTGGAGCGCGGCGACTTCGACATGGCCATGAACGGCATCGAGATAACCCCGCAGCGCAGCCGTAAAGTGCTCTTCTCCATTCCGTATTACGTCTACTCCGAGCAGCTTGTGGTACGCAAGGACAATACGGACATAAGGGGCATGGCGGACCTTAAGGGCAAGCGGGTGGGTACGCTATCCGGAACGGTGGCGGCGGACATGCTTTACAGGATGGGCGGGGTGAACGTGAAGATATATTCCGGCCAGGTGGAGCCTTATCAGGACCTTGCCCTAGGCCGTCTGGATGCCGTGCTTCTGGATTTGCCCATAGCCGCTTACTATGCAAAGCCCAATCCAGCTCTTAAATACGCCGGACCGCCCGTTGGCGAGGGGCTGTACGCCATAGCCATGCGGAAGGGGGATGTGGAGTTCAGGCAGAAGATAGACTCTATAATTGCAAACCTTATACGCACCGGGGAGCTTAAGCGCATATACCAGAAATGGGGCATCTGGAACGATAACCAGAAAAAGCTGTATGATAGCGCCGCGCAGGCCGGCTATGTTGGCCTGAACGAGAGCAGGAGCGCGCCGATTGCCGGCTTCCTGCCGATGCTATTAAAGGGTGCGGCCATTACCGTTGCCATTTCTGCGTCCTCAATGATGCTGGCCATCGGGCTTGGGCTTGTTCTTACGCTGCTGAGGCTTTACGCGGCCCCGCCTTTAAGCTCTCTTGCAACCGCTTATGTGGAGGTTTACCGCGGCACGCCTCTTCTGATACAGCTTTACATCCTCTATTACGGCCTTCCAAACATAGGCATATCGCTGGCCCCGGTGATGGCAGCGTTCCTTGGGCTTGGAATGAACTATGCCGCGTACGAGTCCGAACTGTACCGGGCGGGAATCTCCGCAGTGCCGCAAGGACAGATGGAAGCCGCTCTATCGCTTGGCATGACGCGCGGGCTTGCGCTGAGGAAGGTTATACTTCCGCAGGCTGTGCGCATTGCTCTTCCGGGCATAACGAACGACTTTATCGCGCTATTTAAAGACTCCTCCCTTGTCTCCATAATCGCCATGGTGGAGCTTACAAAAACATACAGCATCCTTGCGGCAAGCACGCTCAGGTTCTTCCAGTTCGGGCTTATTACGGCATTCATGTACTTTGTGATGAGCTATCCGCTGTCGCTTCTTGCCCGCAGGCTGGAGCGCAAACTGAAAGGCGCAAAATGATAAGCGTGCGCGATCTGCAAAAAAATTTCGGGGGTGTCCGGCTGTTTAAAGGCGTAAGCCTGGAAGTGGAAAAGGGGCAGGCCATTGTTCTTATTGGCCCATCCGGCAGCGGGAAGAGCACTTTTTTAAGGTGCATAAACGGGCTGGAGCCTTTTCATGGCGGCGAAATTATAGTGGAGGGCACCGTTCTTCACCCGGTGAGGAGCAACCGCCTCTCGCGCCAGGAGATGGAGGACATCCGGAAGGTGCGCAGGAGAACCGGGATGGTCTTCCAGCATTTCAATCTCTTCCCGCATCTTACAGTACTGGAAAATATAATTCTTGCGCCTGTGGAAGTGCTTGGGGTTAAGAAGGAAGATGCAGTCCGGCATGCCCGGAGCCTCCTTGAAAGGATCAACCTTAATGGTAAGGAGGGCAGCCATCCCGGCCAGCTATCCGGCGGCCAGCAGCAGCGCGTTGCCATTGCGCGCGCGCTTGCCATGAAGCCCGACGCCATGCTGTTTGATGAGCCTACATCCGCCCTGGACCCCGAAACCGTTGGCGAGGTGCTATCCGTAATACGCGGGCTTGTGGACGAAGGGATGACCACGCTTATCGCTACGCATGAGATGGGCTTTGCACGCGAGGTTGCGCATAAAGTAATTGTCTTTGACGAAGGGGCAATAATTGAATCCGGCCCGCCTGAAGAGATTTTTACATATCCCAAAAAAGAGCGCACACGGAATTTTTTAAGCAGGATTTTGAGGGTATAGCTGTTTACGAATACAAAGGGATCTAATTCTTGTAACTTTAATAATTTCCCAAAATGGGCCTTTCAGAGCAGTCCAAAAACAAGATTGGAATTTTTAAATATGCAGAGACCGCGTTCACCCCTGCCACCGAGGAAACTTAATAAATCCGGAGCGCGGCGCGTATTTGCATCAGGATTAACGCCCCCATGGCGGCAAAGATCAAACCAACATCTAGCCTTTTCTTTCTTGCCCAAAATGGGACAAGTTTACTTTTGTATTGACATTACTGATGAATTATGGTTAATTT
>JAJYLE010000098.1 GCA_021788025.1 Nitrospirota bacterium | reverse complement strand
GGATAACCCAGGTTGTGCCGGCAATCGATCCGGCCACGAGGACGTTCATGGTGAGGGCTGATCTGCCCCCGTCCGAGTACGCCAGCTTGCGAAGCGGCCTTTACGTGCGGTGCTTTGTGCCTGACGGTACGATAACTGCCGTTACCGTTCCCTCTGATGCGGTACGTACCAGGGGGCAGCTGCAATTCGTTTATGTTATCGGCAAAGACGGAGTAATCGAATTCAGGGCCGTAAGGACCGGCGCCGTGGAAAAAGACAGGACAGAGATAGTGTCTGGCGTATCCGCAGGCGAGAAGGTTGCGGTGTCCGGGTTTGACAGGATATCCGACGGCATGGCGCTGGCCAATAGCGGGAGCGCGGAGTGAAGGCAAAGCTTGGCATTGCGGGCAGGATAGCAAAGGCGTTCATACAGTCCAAGCTTACGCCCCTTATAGTTATGGCCGCGCTTCTGGCCGGGATATTCGCTGTTATAGCAACCCCGCGTGAGGAGGACCCCCAGATAAAGGTCCCGATGATAGATGTGTTTGTAAGGTATCCGGGCGCCTCGGCCAAAGAGGTGGAAGAGCGTGTGACAAGGCCGATGGAGAACCTGATAAGGCAGATCCCCACGGTTGAGTACGTGTATTCGACATCCAGCCCCGGCCAAAGCCTTGTGATAGCGCGGTTCTATGTTGGGCAGAACGTCGAAAAGAGCGTTGTGGACCTTTACGACAAGCTGATGTCCAATTACAACATCATACCTCCGGGTGTTTCCAAGCCGCTGGTAAAGCCCATGTCCATATACGACGTGCCGGTCATGGTCTTCAACCTGTGGTCCAGGCGGTACAATTCTTACGAGCTTGGCAGAATAGCCACGGAAGTTGCACAGCAGATAAGGAATGACCCGGACGTATCCGAGGTAACCGTTACCGGGGGGCCAAAGAGGCAGGTAACCGTGCAGGTTTCGCCGGACCGGCTTAGGGCATATAACATGCCTGTGCTTGCCATTTACAGCGCACTGAAGAAATCGAATGTGGTTGTGCCAGCCGGCCAGTTCCGGCAGAACGGCATGAGCGTGGCGGTGCAGGCCGGGGGCTTCCTGGACAACGCCCAGGATGTGGGCAATGTTGTGGTGGGAGTGTATCAGGGCAGGCCCGTATACCTGAAGGACGTTGCCGATATCAAGGACGGCGAACCGGAGCAACAGGACCATGTATTCATGGGCACCGGCCCGGCGTTTGATAAAAAGCAGCAGATTGCCGGCGATGACGCAGGCAAGGGCATAAAAAGCGCGGGGCTGTTCGACGCGGTCACCATAAGCGTGGCCAAGAAAAAGGGCACTAATGCCGCTTTCATATCCAAGAGGCTCTTAAGCAAAATAGGGTCGTTGGAGGGCAGGATTATACCGGACGGCGTGCATGTGAATCTGGCAAGGGATTACGGCCAGACAGCCGAGCAGAAATCCGACGAGCTGCTGGAGCATATGCTGATAGCCACAATATCCGTTATCATCCTTGTTGCGCTTGCCCTTGGCGGAAGGGAATCGATAGTTGTGGCCGTGGCGGTCCCGGTAACGCTGGCCCTTACGTTATTGATCACGTACCTGTACGGGTACACGCTCAACCGCGTTACCCTGTTTGCCCTTATCTTCTCTATAGGCATACTTGTGGACGACGCCATAGTTGTAGTGGAGAACATCCACAGGCATTTCAAGATGGAGGGGCCGGGGCTTGCCAGGGCGGCGGCCGCCGTGGACGAGGTTGGCAACCCTACCATACTTGCAACGTTCACCGTTATAGCGGCGCTGCTGCCGATGGCGTTTGTAAGAGGGCTGATGGGCCCTTACATGCGCCCCATACCGGTAGGGGCGTCCGCTGCGATGATATTCTCGCTGCTTATCGCGTTCATAGTAAGCCCCTGGATGAGCTATAAGGTGCTCCGCAAGCCAAAGCACGCCAGCGAAGACAAGCAGAAAGAGGCCCACGAGGAAAACGCGATGTACAGGTTTTACAAGCGGCTGGTCTATCCCTTGCTGGAGAGCAGGAAACGCAGGATCGCCGTGCTGGCGGGCATAGCCGGCCTGCTGCTGCTGGCCCTGCTTATGGTCCCGTTCAAGCTTGTGCTGATGAAGATGCTGCCTTTCGACAACAAGAACGAGCTTCAGATTGTGCTGAACATGCCGGCGGGCACATCCCTTGAAGAAACCATGCGCACAACCGGGGAGATGGGCGAGTATCTGCGGACCGTTCCGGAGGTAACCGATTTCCAGCTTTATGACGGAACGTCCGGTCCTTTCAATTTCAACGGGCTTGTAAGGCATTACTATCTGAGGCGCGGCCCTAACATGGCGGACATTCAGGTGAACTTTGTTGACAAGGGACTGCGCTCCGCCCAAAGCCACGACATTGCCAAACGCATAAGGCCGGCCATAACGGCAATAGCAAAAAGGCACGGTGGACGGGTGGCGGTTGCGGAGATACCGCCGGGCCCCCCGGTGCTTCAAACGCTGGTTGCCGAGGTGTACGGGCCGCACTTAAGCGGGCAGGTGGCGCTGGCGCACAAAGTGATGGGGGTCTTTGAAAACACCCCCGGCGTTGTGGATGTGGACTGGTATCACGAAGCGCCGCAAAAGAAACTTGATATAACCGTGGACAAGACCAAGGCTGCGCTGAACGGGGTATCAACAGCGGCGGCGGCCGAAACGCTTGCTGCCGGGCTGGATGGACTGCCAGCGGGCCTGGTGCACTTTAAAAACGAGATGGACCCGGTGCATATTGTTATCCGAACGCCAGAGGCGATGCACTCCAATACCAATGATATCCTGGGGCTTACCGCGCCCTCCAGTGACGGACACCTTGTTCCGCTTGGCGCTATCACCAGCGTTGAAAATACCACTATCGGCCAGCCTATTTATCACAAGAACCTGCAAAGGGTTGTATACGTGGTGGGGGACGTGGCGGGCGGCGCGGAAAGCCCCGTGTACGCCATTCTGAATATGAGGAACGCCATATCGAAGCTTCTGCCAGGCGGATTGAAGGAGCACTATACCAGCCAGCCGTCCTCGGATGCGCATTACTCTGTAAAGTGGGACGGCGAGTGGCAGATAACCTACGAGGTGTTCAGGGACATGGGGATAGCGTTTGCCGCGGTCCTTGTGCTCATATACGTGCTTGTTGTGGCTTGGTTTGGTGACTTTACAACACCGCTTATCATCATGGCCCCGATACCGCTTACCCTTATTGGCATATTTCCGGGACATATGCTGTTTGGCGCGTTCTTCACCGCAACCAGCATGATAGGCTTTATAGCCCTGGCCGGCATCATCGTAAGAAACTCCATCCTGCTTGTGGACTTTGTCCGCCACGAATGGAGAAAATGCGACGACCTGAAACTGGCGCTTGTCCGGGCAGGGGCCGTGCGGTTCCGCCCGATAGCGCTTACGGCAGCGGCGGTTGTGGTTGGTTCCACCGTGATTCTGTTCGACCCGATATTCCAGGGGCTGGCGATATCGCTTATGTTCGGGGCGATTTCCGCCACGGCCCTTACGCTTGTGGCCGTGCCGCTGTTATATTACGAGTTCTTTAAAAACAAGCCGTGCCCGATGTCCAAAGAAAACGGGCAGGATGTGGAAAAGGAGGAAGAGTAAGATGTACTTTATGAAAACGGATTCCTGGTACCTGGAGAGAATGGTCTTTCTTGCCGCCGGTATAGTTGTGCTTATCGGGGCCGCGCTTGCCTGGCTTGTAAGCCCGTACTGGATACTGCTTTGCGCCTTCGCGGGCGTGAACCTGGTGATATTTGCGACTACCGGCTTCTGCATGATGGCCAACATCCTCAAAAAACTGGCCGGCCTGGAGCCAAGGCTAGCCAGAGGGGGCCAGCGCTGATGGGCCTGTACGAATGCAGGTGCGGCGATTGTTCGATTGAGTTCAACATGGTGCTGGAATCGCGCGCCGGAATCAAAAAGATAATATGCCCCGAATGCGGCGGGCAAGACCTTACGATAGTGCGGGAAGCGCCTCCCATGCCGCCTGTAACTAACTTCGGCGGAGGGTGAAGCCCCTTCGGGGGATGCCGCTAGGGCCGGTCGGCCCTGATGAGATTTTCAAAGAACGGCAAAATCAAATATTGAGACGGGTTCTAAAAAAGGCGGAGGGCCATGCCGGATATACGGCCCGCCGCCTTTGTCCCTAAACCCCTTCAAACTCCTTTGCAGCTTCGGCAGCGGCCTTGTCTATCTTCTCGTTCCTCATTACCGATATGAACGCGGAGAGCAGGTTGATGGCAATCAGCGTTACAAGCACGGCCAAAAAACCTTTCATGAAGGCGCCTACTTTCACCTGGTCCGGCATGGCGCTGCCGAAGATATGCTCCACGTTGGCAAACCCCTTTTCGGCTGCATATTTACGCTCCAGGCTTGCAAACAGGAGTCCGGAGATATCAACGCCGAATATCAGCCCCAGTGAACGCATCATATTCAACAGGGCGCCTGCCACGCTTAATTTGTCCTTGGGCGCTGCGCCCATAATGGCGCTGTTATTGGGCGGCGTGAAGAGCCCCATGCCCACCCCAAGCAATATGAGAATGCCCACCAGGAAGGGCAGATGGGATGCCGTGCCAAGCAGGGTCAGCAGGAAACAGGCAAGGGCGGCAAGCAGCATGCCGGTAGTGGTCATCAATCTGGGGCCGTGCTTGTCGGAAATACCGCCCGCAACCGGGGCCACAAAAGCCATGGCAAGCGGGATGGGCGTAAGCAGCGAACCGGACAGGGCAACGGAATAATGCAGCACCCTTTCGAAGTAGAAGGGCATCAGGAACATGACAGCAAACAGCATGTAGTAGGAGAGCATGCCGGTAAGGTTGCCCGCGGAGAAGGTGAAATTTTTGAACATCTTCAAATCCACCAGCGGATATTTCACCTTGATCTCGGTTATCACAAACAGGGTCAGAAGCACGGCCGCAAGCACGAAATACATGATAACCGTATGCGACTGCAACCCCAGTTTTACAATGTTATTGAAAGCCATCACCAGAAAAAGCAGCCCGGTGGAAAAGAACGCGGTGCCAACATAGTCCACGGTTTCCTTTTGCTCCTTTTTCTTGTCCGCCGGCAGGATAAGGAGGGCGGCCACTGTGCCAATTGCGCCGATTGGCAGGTTCACATAGAATATTGCGCGCCACCCCACGGCCGCTATGAGGATACCGCCAACAAACGGGCCAACAGCCATGGCAACGGCCTGCGTGGCACCCTGGATGCCGATGGCCCGGCCCCTTTCAAAAGCCGGAAAGGCCGCGGTTATAAGCGCAACCGCATTTGCCTGCAAAAGTCCGGCCCCAACAGCCTGAAGCACGCGCGCGCCGATCAGGAAGTTGGCCGACGGCGCCATGCCGCAGAAGAAGGACCCTATCGAGAATATGACGAACCCGGTGTTGTAAAGTTTTGAGCGGCCGTACATGTCCGCCAGCCTTCCAAAGAGCGGCAGGAATATTGTAAGAGTTAGCATGTAGGCCATTGCCACCCATTCCACCAGCGCAAGGGAGACATTGAACTCTGTTTTTAAAGTTGGCATGGCGATGTTCACGATACTCACGTCCAGGGCGGACATCGTCGCGCCGATCAGCACTGTGATAAGAATGAACCACTTCCAGCCTGGCTTTTCAGAGAAAAAAGGGTGAGGAAACCGAAACTTTTTACTCATTCCTAACAGGGCCTCCTTCAAAAATTTAGGCGAGCCGGCAAAAACGGCGTTTCAGTCCGGGCGCGGCTGGTCAATGGGCAAAAGAAAACGAGCCCGTGATTTAAGGCCGCTCCGCCGAATCCCATTATAAAACTTTACGGGCAGGATGGGAAATAAATGTCTTTGGTGATTAATCAAGTTTACGCTGTTAATTACCGCCGGGCTGTTCAGGTGGTCCGGCATATTCTTTAAGTCTTTTTAAGCCCACCCAAAGCAGGGTCAAATACATTGCCAGTACGCACCATATGATCCCGAAGCAGTCCCTCCAGAAATTCACAGCTTTTTCCAGCCCTATGCCTCCAGGCGGAAGCACCAGCGCCCCAACCATTAAAACCAGCCCGATAACAAGCGGCTTTCCGGGCACGCTTCTGGAAGGGACCATGAGCACGGCCACGGCGGTCATGCAGATCAGAAACAGCATAGAAAGATGGGGGCTGTTGGTTTGAGGGCCAAACGCCAGCGCTACAACCACCAGGCCCGCCCATTCCAGTGCGGTCACCCCGCGCATGATGCCCCGCTTTTCCGTCTCTCCACCCCGTCCGGCAAAAAAAGGCACGCCTGCGCGGTGGTAAATAAACCAGTTGGCCATAAAGAAAATCAGGGCCAGGGCGGCAAGCACCGCCAGGCTTTCAAGGTCCTGCCTGCCGGCGCCGAAATACCTTACCGCAAACGATGATAAAGACTGGCCGAATGCCGGCCCTTGTATGCGCGCGGCCCCGCCAGCCGCGGAATTGGCCGCCTTGAGATTTGCCAGCCCGCCCAAAGCGCCCTTTAAAAGCCGGAGGTTTTGGCTCCATCCCACTGAAATCGCCGGTACCAGAGCCCAAATTACCGTCCATCCGATAGAGGCCGCGGCCGCCCTGAAGCGCCTCCGCAATAGCAGATACGGCACGGCTATCAGCGTTACGTATTTAATGTTTGCCCCAAGCCCGATTGCTGCGCCGCTTAAAAGCGGGCGCTTGTCCAGCCATCTTAAGGCAAGCACAAAACAGAGCAGCACCAGCAGATTTGTCTGCTGCATGTTCATCTCCGTGCGGATCTTGTCGAAGTCAAGCAGCATGCCCGTTACAAAAATAAGCATTATGGTAGGCCAGCCGGAAGGCCTGTTGAGCCTGCGCTGCACTTCAATGGCGCCGAACCAGCCGCATGCGGCAAGCAAAAGGGTTTTAATGGCAAGCCATATCCAGGCCGCCTCCGATATCGGCAGCATGGCCAGAGGCGCCATCAAAAATGCCAGCAGGGGAGGGTAGATGTAACCCAGATAACCCGCTTTATAAATATTGCCGCCTGTGAGCATGGCCTTTGCGCCGGAGTAAAATTCCAGGAAATCGCGGTAGCGCCGGTTCAGGTCCACCTCTCCGCCGTGGCCCATTATCCTTCGGGCCACTCCGTAAATGAGCCAGCAGAAAGCGGCGGTTGCCGCAAATGCCAGCGCGCCCTTGAACCTGGGCGAAGTCATGATGCCGGGACCGGAAGGCTGGTTTCCGTTTTTCTCGCGGTTTGAATTTTCCATGACCGGATTTCTATCCTACCCTAAAGGGCGTTTTTATCTCCACCGGGTCCTTTTTTTATACGTTCAAATTAAAATTCACAACTCCATAATTTTAAATGGAATTCTGAAATTTTTTGTTCAATCTGTTCAATCTCCCGGCTTTGTTTCAGCCATGTTTACCGCGGCAATGCGTTTTGGCCGCAAGGACAGCATAAACCGCCCCGCCAGGACATTGTCAATGGAAACGGTGTCATGATTTTCCTGCAAGCAAAAATCCCTTGACTGGGAAAAAGGCCGCCGCTTAAAATCATGCGGCTAAGCTCATAAGGCCAAATCACTTTTTTCAGGGGAAATAACCCCGGAAGGAGGCTGGAATGTGGTGGCAATACGGCATAGGTTATCTCTTTTCGGTTGTAATAGGCCATTTCCTTATCTACCCGCTTGTTGATTCCCTGTGGAACAATCTTGGGTGGCAGCGCCGCCCGGAAGGCGATCTGGTACGCCCCGTACCGGAGCACCACGCGATGGTGGGAATGCTTGAAAGGGGGCTTTACACTTCCGCCCTGCTCATGGGCAAGATGGAATTCATCGGGTTGTGGTTTTTTATCAAGGTGGCCGGCAACTGGAAGGGTTTTTCGGAGGACAGGGAATTCGACGGCGTGAAGATACACGGCCGCAGCATCTTCAACATCGCCCTGATTGCAAACGGGTTTTCGATAGCCTACGGCGTGCTTGGAGGAATGATAGTGAACTGGCTTAACGCGGAGCAGTATGATCTTGCTTTCGGCGCGTCCGCGATACTTGTAGTGGTTACGGCCGGCTTCTGGCTGTGGAGCAGGCAGAGACGGGGTTGAAAGAGAGCAGAGCAGCATGAGTAATTTTAAGGAACAAAAGGCATTTGCAAGCGCCTGGTTACAAAAGGGAAAGAGATGATCAATGCTCATTAGCCCTTAATTTTGTGTTTGGGTATCGCTATTGCCTTGCTGAAAACGTGCGGCATTCCGCATGGCAGCCATGCGTTCCCAAGCCTACCTGTATGCTGCCCGCAGAGCATTCGAGGGAATTGTTGTACTTGCAATTTTCGACCTTGCATGCCCCCACGCCGCCCAGCGCGCCGGGGTTGCCGCCTTTTTTCCCTGATTGTGTGAAGGTGTCGCACCCGGGGCACTTTTCATCACCCACGGTGATGGCGAGGGCGTGACAATTATTATCATTGTTGTAGGAGCAATCACTTACCTGGCATTCCGAGATCTTTGACATTGTCATTACAGCCATAAGATTACCTCCTTGCTGCAAGCCATCTCTTTCCTATAAAAAAAACTACCAGAACCGGAATTTATGTCAATAGGGGCTGGTTAGATTTTTATGCGGGCCTGGCCTCCCGGCGCGGGTTCAGGTTTGTAACCATATTTTAACCCAAAGCGGCATGTGCGCGGATGGCTTTAACTGAAGCAATTGATTAAAATAACTGCACATGCCAAGCACGGGACGCCTTAAAACATATACTCTTCTACTGCCGCTTCTGGCGCTGCTTTCGCTTTCCGGGTGCGGGTACAGCCTTATGGGGCGCAAGGCCATCAACGTGCCGGACATAAGGATCGGGACGATTAAAAATATAACTTATGAGCCGGGGCTTGACGACGCGCTTATAAGGGCGCTGAAGGACCAGCTGATGCAGGAAGGTTTTGTTATAAACCCGGCGTCCAAAGACGTGATCCACGGGACGATAACAAGTTACCAGATAACAGGGGTGAGCATTGTTAACGATATTTTCAGCGCATACCAGATCAGCATTGCCGGCAAGTTCTATTACAGGGACGCCTCCGGCAAGGAACTGCTGCTGCGCGGAGACACTCCGTTTATTGTCACCTTCCAGGCAACAGACCCGCTTAATACAGTATTTGCAGACAGGCAGGCGGCCGAGGAAAGCGCCTTGCACGACCTGTCTTCAAACATCGTGTCCTCCCTTGTATACCGCTGATGAAGACCTTCCTGGCCGAGCTTAAAAAAGGTTTCCCCGCGGCGGCGTACCTTGCTTATTCCAACGACGATTACCTGCTGTACGAGGCCAGGCTTATGGTAAAGGACCTTCTGCCGCGCGAATCAATGGACTTTGCGTTTGAGGGTTTCGATGCCGGGGAGGGCGGATTTTCGGCCGCGGCGGTAATCGACGCCCACAGGGCCATCCCGTTCATGGGCGGCAGGAAGTTTGTAATCCTTGAAAACCTTCAGGAGGCCAAGGCCGCCGAGGTAAAAAAACTGGCGGCATATCTTGACGGGGCCGGTACGTCCTCAGACAATAAAAACCTTTTGTTCATGTTCGAGCTGGCAAAAAAACCTTCCGCCTTTGAAGGCGTGAGGCCGCTTCCGCTTTCGCTTGGCCCCAGGGACATGCCGGACTGGATAAGATCCAGGGCGCGCCGCGAAGGGTTCGAGCTTTCGCCGGAGGCGGTGTCGCTTATAGCCGGAAACTATGCTTCCGAGCCCGGCCTTGCGGCTTCGGAGATAAAAAAGCTTTCGCTGCTTGGCATCCAAAAGGTAGGCATTGACGATATGAAAAAACTGATGGAGGACATGTCCGGGTACGGGGCCTTCGAGATAATAGGCGCAATGAAAACCGGCGACAGGGGACTGGTGCTTAAGATGGCGCGGTCGCTTAAAGGGACGCAGGATATGATACTGCTGATGGGGGCGCTG
>JAJYLE010000097.1 GCA_021788025.1 Nitrospirota bacterium | reverse complement strand
TGCTGCAAGCTAATACAGCTTACAAACTGATCTTTGTCAGCACGCCATGCAGCATTTTTGATGGGAAATTATAGAATTTTATAAAAGTGGGCGTTAGTTTCTTGACGGCTGAAAACGTTTTCCATATGGGATTTTTGGTGTCAATGTCTTCAAGTCCATAAAAGACCACCCTTGCCTCGATTCCCGCTCCCCTCAGAATATCTTCGATTTCGATCACTTCCATGTACCCCGCCTGTATCTCAAAAACCCTGAGGCCGGCTGAAAGATCCTCTTTAAAGTAACCGGCTATGCCATAGGGGTCGTTCCTTTTTATTACCGATAAGAAGATATTGTCTTCATAAATTACCCCGTGGGTAAACATGGTTTGAATTATGTAGAAAGGTATCTCTTTTACATCTTTCAAAAGGAAAAGGGCAGTGCCTTCCAGTTTGAGGGGTTTGGAATAAAGTTCCCGGAACTTTACCAGGAAATCCTTAAGCTGCATAAATTCCATTTGCCTGTAGAGTTTTTTCTGGCCCTCAGTCCATAAGAAGATAGTTGCAAGGGGAATCGATGCGATGATAAGGGACCAGTAAGCGCCATGCGGGATCTTGGTCATGTTGGCGCTAAGGTACGTAATGTCCACGCAGGTGACCGCTACGCCGCCCAAAGCATAGAGCGGTTGTTTTCTTAAAGAAAAAATCCAGATTATCATAACACCGGTGATCGTCATTGTCCCCGTAACCGCCAGCCCGTATGCGGCGGCAAGGTTGCTTGACGCCTGGAACTTAAGCATCATCATGACTACGGCAATGAGAAGAAACCAGTTTACTGCCGGTATATAGATCTGGGACTGCAACTCGTTGGAGGTGTAGTCTACCTTGAACATGGGCATCACCCTGGTGGTAATGCCCTGGTAGACTATTGAGAACATGCCGCTTATCATCGCCTGGGAGGCTATAACGGTGGCGGCAATGCTTAGCAGCAGAAATGGCACATATAGCGCCCGCGCATAATGGAAAACCATTTCGAAAAGAATGTTTTTTGCCCCGGGGTGTGTCATCAGGAAGGCGCCCTGGCCCAGATAATTAAGCACAAGGGCAATAAAAACCCCTCCCCACGCCTGCCTTATGGGCTTTGCGCCCAGGTGCCCCATGTCCGCGTAAAGAGCCTCTCCGCCCGTAGCAACCAGTATGATATCGCCAAGGGCCAGAAATCCTTTCAGGCTGTGCAATGCCAGAAATTTCAGTCCGTAGTACGGATTAAGGGCCGTAAGGACAACAGGCGCCTGCATGATGCCGGCCAGGCCAGACAGCGACAGTGCGGCAAACCATATCAGCATTATCGGGCCGAAGGCCCCGGCCACTTTCTCTGTGCCTTTGCTCTGCACGGAAAAAAGAAGGATAGCGATGATAACCGATATCAGCACTATCCTTCCTCTGGAGATGTGCTCTAAGCCGGGTATCAGCACGCTGCCTTCAACTGCGCTCAGGATACTTATTGCGGGGGTGATAACGCCATCCCCCATGAGCAACGAAATCCCTACAAATGACAATATGGAGACAAAGAAAATAAGTTTTTTTGATTTCAGGCCGGATGCCAATATCTCTTTGAGAACTATCGTGCCGCCTTCGCCCCTGTGGCTGAGGTTCATCGCCACCCATGCATACTGGATTGTGACAAGAATGACAAGGGTCCATATCATGATCGATAAAACGCCGATAACATTTTCTGGCGAGGACTTGAGGATCAGAAAAACGACTGTAAGCGTATAAATAGGGCTGGTCCCAATATCGCCAAAGACAAGCCCCATGGATTTGGTAATGCCATTTATGGCATTTTGTTTTTCCTGCATTGTTTTTCTCTGCAAAAACTCAGGATTGATTAAACCGGCATTTGGAATGGCGCGCAAAACGATATAAGAGTTTTCAAAAAAAATTCTTCTCCAATATGCCTGCGAGGTTAGCTGACGGGCTTGGGCTGGAAGTACCCTTTCCTAAAGAGGAATTCGCCCCGGCTTCCGGGTCCCCCGCATCCGCCTTTGGCGGATTTAGGCTGTCATGACAATATAATTGCACGCCGCCGGGAATGTCAATCTTGATTAAATCCTTATACCCCAGGCCGGTATTTTAATACCTGTTTTACACTATTTATTATTACGATGTAAGCTTGGAGAATAGAAAGGAGTTCAGGCATGCCTTTTGGAGCGTGGTTAATATTTGTGCTTGCGGCAATATTCGAAGTTGGCGGGGACGCGGTAGTCCGCCAGGGTTTGAGGACGCGCGGTCTTATCCTTGTCGTGCTTGGTATGGTGGTGCTTGGCTTTTATGGGCTGACTGTCAATATGGTGAAATGGGATTTTTCGCGGCTCCTTGGCGTTTACGTCGGGGTGTTTGCTGTTGTAAGCGTGCTTTTTGGCCGGTTTGTCTTCAGGGAGAACATACCCGTTCCCACCTGGGCGGGGCTGGGCTTGGTTGTAGCTGGCGGTCTGGTGATCCAGTTTGGCAAAAAATAGGGAGACAAGGTGAAAGACGAACACAGGCCTGATCCCGACCAGTTGCTAAGCCGGGTGCGCATGGAAGAGGAGCGCAGGCGCGAGGGGCAGTTGAAGATATTCTTTGGCTCCGCCCCCGGCGTGGGCAAGACCTATGCCATGCTTGAGGCCGCCCGCCAGAAGAAAGCCGAAGGCATAGATGTGGTTGTCGGAATTGCCGAAACACATAAGCGCAAGGAGACCGAGGCCCTGCTGGAGGGGCTGGAGGTAATGCCCCGGCGCTCAATGGAGTATCGCGGGACCAGGCTTCAGGAATTTGATATAGACGCGGCCCTTGTCCGCAAGCCCGGCATAATCCTGATTGACGAACTGGCCCACACAAACGCCCCCGGCTGCCGCCATAAGAAGCGCTGGCAGGACGTGTACGAACTGCTTGGCGCGGGCATAAATGTTTATACCACTCTGAACGTACAGCACCTTGAAAGCTTAAACGATGTGGTCACGCAGATCACCGGGATCAGCGTGCGGGAGACCGTCCCCGATTTTCTGCTGGACCGGGCCGATGATATGGAGCTTATCGACCTTCCGCCTGAAGACCTGCTTAAACGGCTTAGCGAAGGGAAGGTGTACGTCCCGGAACTGGCGGCACAGGCAAGGCAGAACTTTTTCCGGAAGGGCAACCTGCTGGCGCTAAGGGAACTGGCGCTGCGCCGCACCGCCGAAAGCGTGGACGAACAGATGCGCACTTACCGCGCCGGCAAGGGCGTGAAGGAGGTGTGGCCGGCTGGAGAGCGGATACTGGTGTGCGTGGGGCCGAACCCGCGGTCCATCCGCCTTATCCGCGCGGCCAAGCGCATGGCCGCCGGGCTGAGGGCGGAACTGATAGCCGTATATGTGGAGGCCCCTCATAAGATAAAACCGTCGGAAAGCGACATCAAACAGCTTGCCGAGCATATGCGGCTGGCCGAAAGCCTGGGGGCGGAGACCGTTACCCTTTCGGGGCACAAGGCCAGCGAAGAGATACTGACGTATGCGCGGGAGCGAAATGTAACAAAAATACTTATAGGCAAGCCCACGCATCCGCGCTGGAAAGATAAGGTGTTCGGCTCCATGCTGGACGAGCTTGTCCGCGGCAGCGGCGAGATAGATGTATACGTGATTACGGGTGATATAGGCCAGCCGGTTGCGGGGCATGTAGTGAAGGTCTCCGCATCCGCCCGTAAGCAGACCAGCAAGGAGGAGTGGATTTCAGGGGTTATCGGGGTTGCCGCTTCCACCGGCGTTGCGTTCCTTCTGTCGCCATATTTCACCGTAATAGATACGGCCATGGTTTATCTTCTTGGCATTGTCTTTGTCTCCAGCCGGGCCGGGAAACTGCCTTCCCTGCTGGCCACGTTATTAAGCATAGCGGCGTTCGATTTCTTTTTTGTGCCGCCGCATTACACTTTTGCTGTTAGTGATGTGAAATACTTTTTCACATTCAGCGTTATGTTTGTTGTGGCGCTGGTAATAAGCAGGCTTACCCGGAAAATACGCGAACAGGTTTTGGCCGCGCGGGCCAGGGAAAGGAGGACGGCGGCGCTTTACAGCCTAAGCCGTGAACTGGTGCATGAAAGGGGAATTGCCAATTTAAGCACTGTGGCCGTAAAAAGGCTGAGCGATCTTTTCTCAAGCCGCATTGTTGTGCTTGTGCCCGATGAGCATGGCAGCCTTGTCGCCCCGGCAACCGGGCTTGAGACCTTTGCCCTGGACGCAAATGAAGCCGGTGTGGCCCAGTGGGCTTTTGACCACCGGCAGGAGGCCGGGCTTGGCACGGACACATTATCGGGAGCGGAGGCTGTTTATATTCCGCTTACAGCATCAAACAGGACTGTGGGCGTACTGGGCATGATGCCCGGCTCTTCAGTGGAGTTTGACCATGAGCAGGTGCACGCGCTTGAGAGCTTTGCCAACCAGATAGCCCTGGCGTTAGACAGGGCCATGCTTGGGGCGGAAGCGCAGCAGGCCCTCCTGAGGGCCGAAACGGAGGCTCTCAGAAGCACTCTTCTCAGTTCAGTCTCTCACGATTTGCGCACCCCGCTTGCGGCAATTACCGGGGCCGCAACCGCGCTTCTGCAAAAAGATATCGCCCTGGACCAGAACAGCAGGCAGGAGCTTGCCGGCACGATACAGGAAGAGGCTGAGCACTTGAACCAGATAATTAAAAACGTGCTGGATATGACCCGGCTGGAGTCCAAAGAGATAACCGTAAAAAAGGAATGGCAGTCTTTGGAGGAGATTGCCGGTGTGGCCCTGAACCGGCTTTCCGGCAGGCTTAAGGACAGGGAACTCCACGTGAATATCCCGGCGGACCTGCCGCTTGTGCCATTTGACCCGCTTTTGATTGAGCAGGTTCTAATGAACCTGCTGGACAACACCTTGAAATATACCCCCGCCGATACGCCTGTCGATCTTTCGGCGTCGGTCAATGACGGGTATCTGATTGTGGAGCTTGCCGACCGTGGCCCCGGTATTTTGCCTGGACATGAGGAGAACATATTCCAGAAATTCGTGCACGGCCCCTCGGGCGGTATCGGGCTTGGGCTGGCCATCTGCCGCGCCATCATTGAGGCCCACGGGGGAAATATCCATGCGGAAAACCGTCCCGGCGGAGGCGCGGCATTCAGGTTTACACTGCCTATCGGGGGCGAAAAACCTCTGATGCCGGAGCCGGAAAATTCCTTGGACGGGGAGATGCCCTGAGTTATGGAAGGCAGTGGCACGATCCTTATGATTGAGGACGAACCCCAGATGAGGCGTTTCCTGAGGGTCATATTGCAGGGGCACGGTTATAAGGTTGAGGAGGCCGGAACCGGTGGAGACGGGATCACGCAGGCGGCGGTGAGGAACCCTGATGTTATCCTTCTGGACCTGGGGCTGCCTGACACCGACGGCCTGGATGTGACGCATAGGCTCAGGGAATGGACCGACATTCCTATTATAGTGATCTCGGCAAGGGGGCAGGAGAGTGACAAGGTAAAGGCCCTGGATGCCGGGGCGGACGATTACCTTACAAAGCCATTCGGGGCGGGCGAACTGCTTGCGCGCATACGCGTTGCCATGCGCCACAGGGCGGCCCGGGAAATGGGGCGTAATGAATCGGTATTCGAGATAGACTGGCTGAAGGTGGACTTGACCAGGCGGCAGGTATTTGTAAACGAAGCGGAGGTGCACCTTACGCCCATAGAGTACAAACTGCTTTCCGTCCTGATCCAAAACGCCGGCAGAGTGGTTACCCATAGCCAGCTGTTAAAGGAGGTATGGGGGCTTGCTTACGCCCATCAGACCCAATACCTGCGTGTTTACATGACTCAGCTGCGGCACAAACTGGAGGCCGACCCTGCCAGGCCGCGCTTTCTTATAAACGAGCCCGCTGTGGGCTACCGGTTGAGGACTGAACCGCCTGAAGAGGCTTAAGGCTGGGCGGGCTTCTTTATCTCTGTTAGCAGGCCGTACAGGCAGAATAGGGCCAGGGTAAAAATCACGGCCGCCCAGAAATAGGCTGTGGTTGTCCCGGCCTGTGTCCACCAAAGATCAAAACGATAATACCTGAACCACTTCATTATGTATATAAAGACATCTGGAGGCCACTGGGAGCTTAGCTTCAGCATAACCGGGAACGCGTTTCTTTTGTCCAGGGCTATCCTTGCGGTATCCGAGAGTATGCCAAACTGGTTTAATAACGGGCTCTCTTTGAGGCTGAAGAAACTTTTCCAGAAACCGTACGAGCCTTCGCCTCCCAGGCGGTCCGCGGCAAGTGCCAGATTATTGCCCCCGTATTTCATTGCGAGGCCGAGGTAGAAATTGGATATAGCGGGCGCTGCCTGCACTAAAACGCTTGCAGCCAGAACGGCCAGTGCAAGCCCTTTTACCGCGCGGGAGAGCCTGCCCCAGTTTTCAAACAGCGATGCCAGGGGCATGATAAGAAAAGGAGTAATGATGAGAAGATACCTAGGCCCCCAGCAGAAATCTCCGTGCCAGTCCACCCAAAAGCTGTAGAAGATTAGATAGACCAAAACAGCGGCAGTTGCTCCACGGAACACGTGGCGCGGGGCTTTTCTGTAAAACTGCCTGATTGCAAGCAAGGGAAGTATAAGCACCGGGCAATAAAAGAAAATCCCCTTGCCGGGGCTGAACAGGAACCCTGCAAGCCCCATCGGCAGATATCCCGGCTTGAAAAGAGTCCGCTCCATGAATGCCGAATATCCGGTCTGAAAGATACCGCCAAACCTGACGTAATTGTAAAAGAGCGAAAATACGGCAAACGGGATTGAGATTGCAACGAAAACCGCTGCGGCTGTCAACATTTTTCTGGCGCGCGCCTGCATACCAAAACCTGTCCACAGGAGTATCGCCAGTGGCACAATGCTAAGGACAAGCTCGGTCTTTGTTATCACCCCGAATCCGAAGAAGGCAGCCGAGATAAGAAGATAAAACCTCTTGCCGGGCTCTTTTAAATATTCGATGGCAAAGTAGAACTCTCCAAGCAGAAGGAAGGCCGCCACCGGCTGCTCGAACGGGACTTTGGCGGCATAAAACCAGGCAAATGTGCCAAGCGAATAGAAGAGGGATGTAAGGCAGGAGGCAGTCCGCCCATAGCCTATGGAAAGCAGCATCTTAAACAGCAGCGCGGAAGTCAAAGCTGAAAAAAATGCATTTGAAAAATATAGGGGATAGCCGCTTGCCCGCAGTGTCTTGAAAAGAATGAAAAAAGGCAGGATGAAAAAGTTCTGCCCGAACTCATGCTGGGTATAGTATTTTCCGAAATTCCCTTTTACGCCCATTATGCCCCAGTCCACACCCAACTGGCCGGATTTTAAAAAAGTTCTAAGCACCAGGGATTTCATAAATCCTTCGCCAACGGTAAAAGAAGTTGCCGCCGTGGAAAATGTAAGCGAATAGACCAGAAGGACAAACAGGAAAAGAAAGACAAAGGCCCGGCTGCGGATCATAGTGGCCTTTATTTTAACACACGGGGGAAGGTGATTCGCCGGCCCTCAATTGTTGCCCGTTTGCCCTACCGAGAACCACGACAGGGCAAACGAGACACGCGGGTGATGAAATTTGGCGTTGTTTTGTTCCCAGTACAAAGGATAATGCGGCGCAAGATACGGCATCGGAAACTGCGGCCGCAAAATTCCCATGGCCACCGATGCCGCCACAGCGGACTGCCTGGGCTTGAAGTAAATCCTGTTCAGCCCTTTTTTTATCAGGCCGGCAGGAATGTTAACGTGATAAAAATTCCAGTTATCATTTAATGAAAGCGTGGCAATATAGCGTCCGTTTATTCCGATATCCACCCTCTTGTCCGTGGTGCCGTCAAATGCTTTCAGTTCAAGCCCAAGCCCGTAATTTGGGCCTGGCTGCTGCATATTGGCAAGCAGAATGGACTTCTTTCCGGTTGCCCACGCAAACCCTTGCTGCCCGTCTGATTGGCCGTTTATCCAGCCGTCATACAGATACATGGTGGACGGCTCCGTGCCTGCCTGGATCACTGTTTGCCGCAACGGGGCGTGTATGGTCCTGTACACGGCAAGGCCGGGATCTTCGTAGATTTTGGCCAGCGGCAGCACGTTTGTTAAATATTGTTCAGTAAAGATCGCGGACATGTCCGGCCCGGTCTTGCCAGGAGGTATCCGGTGCACCACAATATAGTCCAGCCCGAAGAGGTCCAGGAAATAGGGTGCGGCTTCACGGTCTGTTTTAAACGCGGCCTGGAGAAATTCCCTGCTTGTGTTATGGTCTGCTATTTCCAGTATGGTGCTCATTATCGGCAGGTTGTAATAAGACCACAGCGTTTTTTGCGGCACACGGGACAGATATCCTCCAAAGAGCCGCTTGCCGTGAACGGTCTGGTAATAAAAAGAATAGGAATAGGGGTAAGGCTCCCCGGTCCATTCCAGGCCGTCACGGACTGAAACCGGTATCTCCAGCACAGCCTGGGCGCCTTTGTCCGCGGCAATCTGCCTGTATACGGCTGGCACGCTGCAATCGATCACGGGCTGGAATGCGGTGTATTCCACCAAAGCAAGCACAAGCACAAGAGGAAACAGGATGGGTTTTTTGCCAAAGGCCCGCGCCATCCCTGTGGCGGCAAGCACCGAAATGGCCAGCATGGCATAGATCACAAAGCGTACCGGGGATCTGAGCTGGGCGAAAAAGCCACTGAACGCAAAAAGCTTGAAAGGCATCGGCACTGGCAGTTGCCTGCCAAGCAGATGGGGGTAAGGCCCGGCTGCCATTACCAGAAAGAAAACCGCCGCCGCAAGCCACATCCCACGCTTCATCTCCAGTTTGCCTTTTAACGCGTAAATCGAGAAGAAGACCGCCGTTATCCCCAGGTAACAGAACTTGTCCACCGGGGTCATGCCGGTCAACAATCGGGCAAACGACAGTTTCCCAATCAGCGGATTTGCCCGGGCCGGGGAGAAAAACCCCGCCAGGTCGGCAACGTTGCTGTTTGTGGCAAGGGCCTTCTCAAACAGTTGCTTGTCCGGCCAGGCATAAAGGCTTTTTGCTTTAAGCAGCGCCAGCGCTACAGGCAACACAAACGGCAGTGCAACAAATACGGCCGGCAGAAGGCGTTTTATAATCAGGGCGGGCCTCAGTTTCTTTGAGACCAGATAGGCCGACAACACAATAAGTGTGAAAAAGAAAGCCCCTATAAAATGGTAATAATCGGAGAAGAAGCAGGCTGCAAGAAAGATTCCGGCCAGCAGGGAGTTTTTAAGCCACGGCTCCCCATCTTTGGCGTCAAAAGCCTTCAGAAGAAAATAAAGGTAAAAAGGCACCCACTGGGCCGCGGCAATGTTTGCGTAAAGCATGTATGCGCTTACGTAAGAGGCGAATATGAAGCCGGCGATGAAAGCGGCCCTGCCGTCTCCGGTTAACCTTTGGGCCAGCAGGTAAACGCCGAACGCGGATAATACATAAGAAAGCAGTATGAAGATATTGAAAACCGCGGGAAGCGGCATTACATACTGGAGGGGAATGGACAAAAGCCCGTTTAAAAGCATCAGCGCGTGCATGAAAAGCCCTGTTCTGTGCGGGTAAAAAAGATAATCGGTGTAGAACGGGTTTGTCTTTAAATCCATGATGGCGTGTTTTACCCACCAGTAATTCCACATGAATAACTGGTCGTCTCCGCCAACGCCCACTATTTCAGATCTAAAATGAAGCGCAAGCGGCCATGTAACTACAATTGCCAAGATAATATAGGAAACGAAAGCTGAAATGGCCGCCTTCCGGGATGATGGGGTGGGTGCGTGCGCGCTATCTTGGGGGTGATGTATCAAAGCAAAAAATTATAACACACGTTCCGGCGCCAGACTAAAGCCCCGGCCTGCCTTGAAGGCATTTTGTTCCGGCTTTAAAAATTTTTAATATGCTTATCCGGTTTGCTCATAATTTATTCCCGGAAGTCCCCGTACCAGGTAAGGCGGGGCGGTTGCCGCGC
>JAJYLE010000096.1 GCA_021788025.1 Nitrospirota bacterium | reverse complement strand
TCCGATTACCCTTTCCGGTAAACGCGTTTACCTTAAGCTTCTTTTTGACTCCAGCCCGTGCACCACTTCTCCGCCAAGCAGGAATATGCAGGACGAATAGAATATCCATAAAAGAAGGACCACAAATGCCGAGAGAGGGCCGTAAATAATGCCGATCCTTGGGATGATCCTCTCAAGATAAACCGAGAAGGCTATCTTTGCCAGTTCCATCATCAAGGCGGTAAATATGCCTCCCTTTAACGCATTCACAAAGCGTACTTTCCTTGCCGGCAGGATTACGTAAATGCTGGTTGAAACGGTGAGAATCAATGAAAACGGCACTATGTACCGGAGCAAAACGGTGTATCCTCTGCCAAGCCCAAGGGTGTGTCCGAATGAATGCAGCACCGGTTCCATTGTGGAAAAAGCGAAAGCGAAAAGTGTCAGCACTCCGGTCAGGGTTATCATGAAAAACGAAAAGAGGACCGAGAGAAAAAAATGCCTTTTCCTGCCGGTTTTGAATATAACATTCATGGACGCCTCTATATCCAGGAACAGCCCGTAGGAAAGGAATATATAAAAAAACAGGCTCAGGTGCCCGGCCCTGTTTGAAGCAAGCAGCGCCTGTATGAGTGAAGCCGTTTTGCCGGCCCCGGCGGGGAACATCAATATGAGCTTGGATGCAAAAAACCTGTAAAACCCGGCATACGTGCCAAGCAGCCATCCGGTAAGCTGGATTATAAGTATGCTAAGCGGCACCATTGCCATAATGCCAAAGTAAGCCAGGGAGGCCGCCAGCATGAATCCGCCGTCGCGCAGAAAATCCCGGAGGCTGCCAGGCAAAACTTTTAAAATCCTTATCACCGGCGGACCGTTTTCATGCCGGACTTCTTTTTCACCACTATTACCGGCGTGCCGGAGAATGGGAACCGTTCCCGGAGCTTCTTTTCAAAATACTTCAGGTACTGCTCATTTATGCCTGCCGGCTCGTTCAAAACAAGCGCGAAAACAGGCGGCCTTACGCCTATCTGTACCAGCGAGCTGGCGATGACCCGTTTGCCATGGTATACGGGGGGCTGTTTTTCGGCAAGCGCATCCCGCAGCAGTTCCCCCAGCTTTGCGGGGGGCACAGTCCTGGCGCGTTCCTCAAGTACGGAATCTATAAGAGGAAACACCTTCGTTATGCGTTTTCTGGCTGTGCCGGAAGTGGTGAGCACCGGGGCGTGCCCGAAAAACCAGAGCTTTCGTCTCAGCTCTTCACCCAGTCTTTTGAAAGCCGCGTCAGGGTCTTCCACAAGATCCCATTTGTTTAACAGGAATACGGCCCCTTTCTTATAGTCGTACACCATTCCAGCTATCTTCTGGTCCGCGGCAACGATGCCTGCCGAAGCGTCTATCACTATCAGGGCCATGTCCGCGCGTTCCAGGGCCTTCATGGCCCTTGCCGTCGAGTAATGTTCCAGCGCCCCCCCAGCCTTCCGGGTTATCCCTGCGGTGTCCACAAACATGTACTTCTTTTTGTAATATGTGCATACCGTGTCTATGGAGTCCCTGGTGGTGCCGGCCACTGGGCTTACAACCAGTCTTTCCCTGGTTAAAAGCGAGTTTATAAGTGTTGATTTTCCGGTATTGGGGCGGCCGATAACGGCTATCCTGGGCAGGGATTCCAAAATCTCATTCTCTGTGGGGCTGGCCGGAGGCAGCATGGAGATAAGCCTGTCCATCAGTTCCTCGTACATGTATCCGTTGGACGCCGATACCGGCAGCACCTCGCCGCCCAGCCTGTAAAAATCATATATCAGTGGCTCCTTTGAGGGCCCGTCTATCTTGTTTGCCACCCACAGCACTTTCTTGCCGGATTCTCTTAGCATCCCGGCTATGGCCTCGTCCCTGGCTGTCAGGCCGGCCTGGGCGTCCAGTAAATGCACTATCAGATCGGCCTCCTCAACGGCCAGCATCGTCTGCCGCCCGATCTCCTCGAATATTATGTCCTTCTGCCCCGGCAGCAGCCCGCCGGTGTCCGCGATCAATAATCTGCGCCCGCCCCACTCGATTTCGGAGTAGTTGCGGTCCCTGGTAACGCCTTCCACTTCTTCCACAATGGCCTTCCGATGCCCGGCCATGCGGTTAAACAGTGTGGATTTGCCTACGTTTGGCCTTCCTATTATGGCTATTATTGGTTTTGACATCCTGAATTTTACCTTAGTTTAATATTTTAAAAAAACAGGAAAGCTTTGCGGGCAAATCTTCAAGAAATCTTCAAGATTGCGTGAAATCCCATACCCTACTTTGCCATTTTTGTTGTAAATGGCGCAATTCCAGGCTATTTCAAGGGCGGTATGGAAATTGCAACTATTTTATTAATAATATGTCTTTAAAAGCAAAGATTATAAGCATTATCGGCGTGGTTATTCTCATATCCGTAGGTCTGTCAACGGCTGCCGTCCTTCGCATCCAATCCGAAAAGATGGTGAAAAACGACGTGGAAACCATGTCCACCATGAGCAACATGATAATCAGAAGCGTGGAGATGGACATGAGCGAGGGCAGAAGCGATGAGGTCCACAAGATACTTGAAAACATCGGGCGCTCCCCTGAGATACTAAGCCTCAGGATAGTATCGCCGGACGGCTACATACTCAATTCCAAGGAGCAGTCCGAGATTGGCTACAGGTCGCCCGAATCCTTGTACCTCAAGGACGGGGGCAGGTTTGCCCCGGTGCTGCGGCACAACGTTCTTCTTCATTTTGCCCCGGTATACAACAAGCCGCGATGTTACGGCTGCCACAGCCCGAACATAAAAACAAACGGGATAGTGGAGATACGGTACGACTTCTCACGTTCCGGGGCCGTAATCCGGTCCATGAGGCACATCCTGATATTTTCAAACGTGATTACCATACTTCTGGTCTCGGTAATGCTCAGCCTGCTGTTTTCAAAGAAGATACTGAAACCACTCAACGCCATACTGGCCACGGCGCGCAGTGTTGAAGCCGGCAACCTTGAGGCCAGGGCGGATGTAAAGACGGGGGACGAATTCGCCATCCTGGCGGACTCCTTCAACCGTTCCATTCAGGAGGTCAAGCGGCTCTACGAAAAGGACATCCGCAAGGAGAGGGAGATAAGCCGGGCCCGGTCGGAGCTGGAGCACAAGCGCACCCTGGAGGAGCTTAACGGCCAGCTGGAGTTCAAGATAAAAGAGGTTGAGACTGCAAACAAGGCCATTCTCAGCCTTACGCGCGAGCTTAAAACCAAGAACGTAGAGCTGGAAAAGATGGTTGACAGGCTCAAGCGCATAAGCGAAGTGGGCAGGGTGCTTTCCTCCATTATGGAGACGGAGGAGCTTATTAAACTGATAATAAGGAGTACCGCCGAACTGCTGAAGGTGGAGAGAGGCTCCATATACCTCAAAAAAAGCGGCGGTAAAAATCTGGCCCTCCAATACAATAAGGGGATGGGGGTGGAGGGCCATTCAGATTACATGATAGAGGCCCACCCGCTCTACAAGAAACTGCTTGCCGGGGGCTCCAACGTGTTTGCAAGGAACGCCTTGGACGAAGGCGGGCTGTTTGCCATAGGCGTGCCCCTGAAAATGAAAGGGCAGGTAGTTGGCGGCATCCTGCTGGAAAAGGACGGTTCCCACTTTACAGAGGATGAGCTGGAAATTCTAAGCACCCTTGCAAACCAGGCAATGATAGCAATCGAAAACGCCTGGCTGTACGATTCGGTGAAGTCCAACTACTTTGGCACTATCCAGGCCCTGGTAAACGCGCTTGAGGCAAACGACAAATATACCCGCGGCCATTCCGAGAGGGTAAAAACCTTGTCAGTGCAGCTTGGCCGCCACATCGGCCTGAACAACAAGGAGGTTGAAACCCTGGAGCATGCTGCCATCCTGCACGATATCGGCAAGATCGGGGTGGACTCCAATATTCTTAACAAGGCCGGCAGGCTTACAAATGCCGAGTTCAGCATGGTAAAGGCCCACCCGCTTATTGGCGACGAGATACTTGGCCCGCTGGGCACGCTTGAAGGGGTGCGCACCACAATCCTCCAGCACCATGAAAGGTACGACGGCACTGGATATCCTTACGGAGTGGCCGGGGAGGAGATATCGCTTAAAGCGAGAATACTTAGCGTGGTGGACACCTTTGATGCAATGATGACGGACAGGTCTTACCGGAAGGCGCGCACAATATCAGAGGCCAAAGGCGAGCTTTACAGGGGCAGCGGCACCCAGTTCGACCCGCTTGTCGTAAGCGCCTTTCTGGACATGCTGGACCTGAAGGCCGAGGAACTCCTGGGCAAGGCCGGTTACGCCGCGCTCTGCTGAGTTTTTTTCGTTTTTACCGTCTCGCCCATTTGCATTAAGGCCGAAGTGTTTCTTGTTGAATGTGCCTGATACCCTCACAGTAATGTCTCTTGGCGGGATGCAAACTTCAAACCTTGAAAATCGAAGTTTCCTTTCCGGGCTCAAGTTATGCCCTAAACACCGCGCTGGCCGGGGCATTGCGGATTGCATGTTTCAATTGATAGTTGACGGATCTCTTTTAGAATGTTTGACAAGTGTCACGAGACACGATACAAAAATATACAGGTGATAAAGTCATTTTTGGACAAGGATACCGAAGACTTGTACGGAACCGGGAAATCACGGCGCCTGCCGCCGTAACTGATAAGGCGGGCAGGAGAATATTCGATCTCTATTAACGATCAGTGGCGCATATGTTTCAAATTCGCCGATGGCGACGCATACGCCGTTGAAATAACCGATTATCACTGAGCGGAGGTTTCATTGCCATGAGCAAGAAAGCGCATCGTACGGTAAAGCCAACACACCCAGGTGAAATGCTGAGGGAGGATTTTATGCCCGATTATGGGCTCACGGTTGCCAGTCTGGCGCAGCAGTTGGGGGTGTCGCGCCAAACGGTCAACGAACTGCTCCGCGAGAAACGGGCAGTAACTCCTGAGATGGCGCTACGCCTGTCGCGTCTTTTCAGAAACTCTCCTCAGTTCTGGATCAATGCGCAGAGCAAAGTCGATTTATGGCTGGTGGAGAAAGAGGGGAAAATAAATTTGGCCAGGATCAAACCATTGAATGCTGCATAAAAAAAGGGCTCTGGCCCAGGGCCGCAGGTGGAGGCGTCAGTTTTTTCGAGGGAATCGGAAATGAATGAAGGAATGCTGGGCTTCGTTATGCTCAGCCCAGCCTTGTATCTTAGGGAAATAGTATATCAGTTAAGATATCCCGGGTAAGTCACTCGGGAATGACTGGTCTTCCCGGTGATTAGCATGACGGCGGCGCATAATTATTACTGTTTATATTATTCAGAATTTTCAGGACACCACTATTTCACGGGAGGCCTGTGGGGCCTCGTTTCCCCCGCCATGACATGAAGTTAATGACATATGTCATATTGACAATGTCATACCCAGCCGGATTATGATGGCCAAGAGGGCGGCTCTGCCCGCTGCTCTTTGGAAGTTGAAACAGATGGAACAAGTGAAACAGAAAAATCGTGCAAAAATCTTTTTGAATCAGGGGCTTGTAAGTTTAGGGTGGAACATATAAAAAAAAGGCAAATCAGCCCGCCGGCCCCCCGGCTGGAGACTTCCCTCCAGGTCCGTAGCCGGGGTGGCGTTGTGACTGGCAAGAAATATTATTCTGCTGCCGGGGTTTCCGATGCGGCCGTTGTTTTCTTTCTGCCCCTGGTTGTGGTTTTGGTCCCTTTGGGCCTGCCCCTTCTTTTAGATGCGGCTGTCTTTTTTGCCCTTTTTGCATATTTGCGCGGGGCTTTGCCAAGGACGCCCTCTCTTATGCTGTTTAAGAATTCCTCAATGCTTTTATGCCGTGTGTCTTCCGGGATAAGGCCGATAACGTCCTTGAGTTTCCCTGAAAGCTTGCCGCTTAGTTCTTTCAACTCTTCGATCTGTTTTGCGCTCTGTTTTTTAATCGTCTGTAATATGTCCATAGTTACCTCCGGTTGCGATTTTCACGATAATATAGACGCAAAAGGCTGTATTGTCAACGGAAATAGGGATGGCACATGGATTGACATAATTGTAGATTGGCCGTTAGACTACATTTGACGGCAATGCATTGCCGACCAGGAAAGGCACTAATTTTAAATGGAAGTTAAATCACTGGACCTGGAAAGAAAGAACCGGGAGCTTGCCGCCATACTGGAGGTAAGCAGGCTTCTTACCGCCTCCTTCGACCTGGAAGGCAATCTTACCGCCGCCATGCAGGCCCTGGCGGGGCTTCTGGAGATGCAGCGCGGTTGCGTGTTCCTGCTGGACCCCTCTTCCAAAGAAATCCGCATAGTGGCCGCGCACGGCCTCACCAGGGAAGAGATACTTCGCGGCAAGTACAAGATAGGCGAGGGCATCGTGGGCAGGGTAATGGAAAAGGCCCTGGCGATGTTCATACCAAATATCGGGAACGAGCCCAAGTTCCTAAATAAAACCGGCTCCAGGCCGGACAAGGAAGGCATATCCTTCCTTTGCGTGCCTATAATTTTCAAGGGCGAAGCGCTGGGCGTTATAACGGCGGACCGCATCTATTCGGCCAGCAGGGGCGGTGTGGATGACGACCTGCGGGTGCTGGAGATAGTGGCGTCGCTGCTGGCCCAGTTCATCGCGCTTTGGGAGATATACAGGAAGACAGACGACCGCAGGCAGACCCTGGAACGGGAACTGCGCGAACGCTTCAGCCTGCCAAATATCATAGGAAGGTCCGAAAAACTTCAGGGCGTTTTAAAGACCGTGCAGAAGGTGGCTGAAACGGACACCACGGTGCTGCTGCTGGGCGAATCGGGCACAGGCAAGGAGCTTGTGGCCAGGACCCTTCATTACCAGAGCGCGAGGGCCAGGGGGCCGTTTGTGGCGGTGAACTGCGCGGCCCTGCCTGAAAACCTGCTTGAAGTGGAACTCTTCGGCTCTGAAAAAGGTGCGTTTACCGGGGCCACTGAGCGCCGGGTGGGAAGGTTTGAGGCCGCTATGGGCGGCACAATATTTCTGGATGAGATAGGCGAATTGCCGCTGGTGCTTCAGGCAAAGCTGCTTAGGGTGCTTGAGGAAAAGAGTTTTGAGCGCCTTGGCTCCTCCAAATCCATCAAGGCGGACGTGCGGATAATAACGGCCACCAACAGGAATTTACAGGAAGAAGTGAAAAAAGGCGCGTTCAGGAATGACCTGTACTGGCGTCTGAACGTGGTGTCCGTTGTGCTGCCGCCATTGAGGGAGCGCCAGGCGGACATACCGCTTCTGGCCAATTATTTCCTTGAGAAATTCAACCGCGCTTACAGGAAAAAAGTGGCGATAGCCCAGGATGCCATGGGTGAACTTGTGCAGTACCCGTGGCCTGGCAACGTGCGCGAACTGGCAAACGCGATAGAGCGCATCGCAATCATGGCCGAAAGGGATATTGTGAGCAGGGAAGACCTGCCGCATGGCGTCTTTTCATTTTCTCCCCAGGGCGGGGCGGCTGCGGCGGAGCATCCGGCCTGGCAGGATGACGAGGGTTCGCTTGGGGCGGAGGTGCAGAGCCTGGAAAAGCAGAGGATCATAAAGGCCTTCAAGGAAAACGGTTTTATCCAGCAGAAGACGGCGGCTGCACTGGGGATCACCCCAAGGAAGCTGGCTTACAGAATGAAAAAGTACGGCATAACTGCGGCCTCGCTCAAGTAAAAAAAGCTCACCAGTTTTCTCCGCGGGCAAATAAAAATGCTTGTGCGTATCTGTTGCCCAGTCTGGCTGCCGCTGTCATGTCGCTGACGGCCCTTTGAGGGTGCCCCAGCTTGTCCATGATAATTCCCCGGCGGAAGTAGGCCGGTGCAAATTCCGGGTTGATGTAAATGGCCCTGCTGAAATCTTCATAAGCGGGGACGTACCTGCCAAATGACATATAAGTTTTGCCGCGGTTGTAATAGGCTTGAAACATGCCCGGATCGAGTGCAACGGCCTTGTTATAATCCAGGATTGCCTGGTTGTTGTTGCCAAGACTGTAATAGGCTGCCCCCCTGTCGTTATAAGTAACAGCTTTTCCCGGCTGAATTTCTATCGCCCTGTCGTAATCACGGACGGCCTGCGCGTAGTCGCCCATGGTTGCATATGTGGCCCCCAGGTTGCAGAAAGCCTTGAAATAAAGCGGATTGATCCTGGTTGCATTTTTATAATCGAAGATGGCCTGGCTGTAATTTCCGCTGGCTGCGCTGGCAACCCCGTGATTGTAATAGGCAAGATCGTTTTCATCTGTAACTTTTATGGCGTGCCCGAAGAGCGTTGTGCTGCTTTGCCAGTACGAGACCTGCTGCCAGGTTATGACCGCAAGGCAGGCAAGCGCCGGCACCGCCAGGGCAATCAGGGCCTTTCCCCGGAACCCTAATTTTTCCAGGAGCTCCGGCAAACCCCAGGCTGCTATTATGAAAAGCCCCGTCAAAGGAATATATGTATAACGGTCTGCCCTGGCCTGCCTGCCTACTTGCACAATGCCGATGACAGGCGCCAGCGTGACCAGGTACCAGAACCATCCAACCGCCAGATATCCATGCCTCTTTAAACCCCTCAACGCGATTAGGACCACGGCGATAGAAATGGCGCACAGTAGCAGGCCAGCCCCGGCGGCCTGCCAATCTGGCAGAGATTTTGGATAGGGATAAAAGACGGCAAGGTTGTCCGGCCAGAGGGCCTTCCAGATGTAGACAATATAGGACACCGTGGCATTGGCGATCCGGAGCCCCAGCGGCTTCATGGCTAAAGACTGGACCGCCCCGCCTCTTTGCTGGGCGATATATGTGACAATGCACGAAAGAGCTGACAAGATAAACAGCGGCGCTTTTTCCAGGACCAGCTGGCCGGTAATTTTCCGTTTTGTGGCGGAGTTTTCATCGAACCGCCGGAGGGGCCAGTAATCCAGAAGCAAGAGCACTAGGGGAAGTGTTACCAGCATGGGTTTTGACATCAGCCCCAAGGCGAAAAACAGGATAATCAACAGATATCTTTTTACCTGCGGACGCCGGACATACCGGCAGTAGGCGATCATTGTAAGCATCCAGAAAAACGTGGAGAGGACGTCCTTGCGTTCAGCCGCCCATGCCACGGACTGCACATGGAGCGGGTGCAGCGCAAAAAGCGCGGCAACAAACGCGCTTTTCCAGACGGCCGTTGTCATTAAATTAAGGACATAAAAAAGAAGCAGGACGTTTGCGATATGAAACAGCAGGTTGACAATGTGAGCGCCGGCCGGGTTCAGCCCGAAAAACTGGAAATCAATCATATGCGAAATCCATGTAAGCGGATGCCAGTTGGACTCATACCCGGTTGTGAACGCCCAGCGTATCGACCGGAGGGTAATGCCCTTTTGTATATGGGCGTTTCCGGTTATGTAGACTGGGTCGTCGTAATTAATAAAACCACAGCGGCTGACATTCCAGAAGCAGGCAAGTGTAATGGCTGCAAGGCAAAAATAAATAATCGGGATGCGTCTGCTTTTCAGCATAAGCCAGTATAGGAAACTGTGTCCGGCAATGTCAAAGAACAAACATTATCAGCCACACTGTT
Source organism: Nitrospirota bacterium (assembly GCA_021788025.1). GTDB lineage: Bacteria > Nitrospirota > Thermodesulfovibrionia > Thermodesulfovibrionales > JdFR-88 > JAKAKS01. Next base: position 468 of record JAJYLE010000096.1, on the reverse strand, counting down.
ACCAGCTTAACCCATGTTTTATCAGGAAGGCCTGCGCATGTTTCTCGCCTAATCGTGCGGCGGCCTCCAGGTCCGCATAGGCCCTCTGCGTATCTCCAAGCTTGCGGTAAGCGATTCCCCTCATGAGGTAGGCGTTAACGTAACCGGGGTCCAGCTCCATAACCTTTGTAAAAGTGGCGATGGCCTGTGCGTAATCGCCGATGGCGGCATAGGAATTCCCCATGTTGTTGTAAGCGCCAATTAATTCCGGATTGGCCTGCACTGCCTTCCGGTAACAACTGATTGAGCCCTGATAGTTGCCGAGGGAAGCAAATATATTCCCGCCGTTGTAATAGGCATTGGCATAACCGGGATCAAGCTCAACTGTTTTCCGGTAATCGGCCAGTGCCTGCTGGTAGTCGCCCAGATCTGCACGGACGACCCCCCGATTGTAAAACGCGTTTGGGTACCGGGGGTTAGTTTCAATCT
>JAJYLE010000095.1 GCA_021788025.1 Nitrospirota bacterium | reverse complement strand
AGATAAGTATGCCCATCTCCGCCTGGCCGCTTGCTACCAGTTCCGCCACCTTCCGCGCATAGTCCGGATAATCCACCGAAGCGGTCCCTTCCGGCCCCAAATCAACAGCCTGCACCCCCATCTGCTGAAGGCAGGCCATGATCTCCCGTTTCAGTTCAACCCCGGCGTGGTCCGAGCCAATTGCCACAACTTTAGCAACAACCATAGCAGATTATGATAAATTAGCCCGAAATCTTTTTCAAGGAAGAAGACCCGTACCCCGTAATTAGTGACCCGTTTCACGGAAAACGGAAAACGGATCGCGGCCCACGAATCTTGACACTCGCGCCCCCTGTGATAGCTTTTAACTAAGCAGCAATCCCGTACAAACTTCCCCCAGAAAATGATCGAGGAGGACAATATGGCTGTAAAACAGACCGCTTACCAGACAAAGGACTATTCCGAACTGATTGGGATGGAGGGCTTCAGCGACGAGCTGCTCAACAATCATTTTACGCTGTACAAAGGCTATGTGGACAACACCAACAAGCTCCAGCAGATGATAGCCAATGCCACAAAGGACGGCAAGGACCCCGGCTTTGCGGAGCTTAACAGGCGGCTGGGCTTTGAATGGAACGGCATGAGGATGCACGAATACTACTTCGACGCGCTTGGCGGCGAGGGGAGCATAAAAAAAACCGGGGGGCTTTATAAGAAGCTTTCCGACGAGTTCGGCAGCTTTGAGGAGTGGCAAAAGTCCTTCAAGGCAATGGGTAGCATCCGGGGCGTAGGCTGGGCCGCCCTGTATCACGATCCAAACACAAACCGGTGTTTCAATATGTGGATAGAGCAGCACCACATCAGCCATCCAACCAGTTGCCAGCTTCTTCTGACGATGGACATGTGGGAGCACGCCTTCATGCTTGATTACGGCCTTGACAAGGCCGGCTACATCGATGCGTTCATGAAGAACATTAACTGGGACGTGATTGAAGAACGCCTTGAGGCCGGCGCCCACATCTGGGCAGGCAAGTAGCAAGGGGCAAGCGGCAAAATTGCAAAAACGACGGGATTGCCGCAGGGGCTGCGCCCCCTCGCAATGACAGCGCTAAGGCCATAAAAAAAAGGGGCCCGGAAATCCGGACCCCTTTTGAAATTCCCTTTTGGGGATTTCTTAGAACGCCAACTCCAGGCCGTGCATGGCCACAACAGCAGTCTTCTTCTGGCCAAAGCCGGTGTCAGAGTAGAAGCTGCCGGCCACAAGGGCGCCAGCCTTTACAAAGTAGTCGAGGTTCTTGGCAACCGCATAGTCAGCCTGAACATCGAACTCAGAACCGATGTCGTGGCTTACGTCGCCAAGTACGCCGTTATTTACATTCGTGAAGTTCTCCGTCTTGCTGGCCCTCAGGTAGTAGTAGTCAAGCGCAACCTTCAGGTCCGCAGTGGGGTTCAGGTCCACGCCAAGGTTCAGCATCTCGGTGTTGGAGATCTGGTTGAAGAAGTCCCCATTGCCGTTCGTATCGTCCATGGCGTTGGCCACCTGGTAGCCGTAAACCACGGTGTTGTACTGGTTGGCAGACAGGAAGTTCACAAACTGGTTCAGGTCGGTCTGGTTAGCTTTCGGACCGCTGCCGTATGCGCCCATCACCCTTATGCCGGCAGGCCCAAGCTTGTAGCCCAGGTTGAGCTGGAGGGCATAACCTTTCGTCTCCACCTTGTTAAGGGGACCATCCTTGGTGAAATTGCCAAGGTTCTGGTCGTACTCGGCCTTGTAGGTCAGGCCGCTGAAGCTGCCCGAAGCGTTGAGGCCGAGATCCTGCACAGACAGGTGCGGGAAACCGGCGCCAGCGTTGGCATAATACTCAGGGCTGTTGGCATAAACATAATACGCCTGAAGGTTCTGGCCAGCCAGCACCTGGTTTACCAAGCCGACATAGACATCCAGATCGCCTGCATTGGATGTGCCATTGCCGAAGAAGTTGCCTCCCGGATCAGACTCGGCAGCCTTTATCGTCAAGGCTACGATATGGGTCTGCGGGGTCGGATCAACCCAGCCCACGATGGCATCATCGCCAAACTTGGTGTGATCGAAGAACAGGGTGTCCGGACCAAGGGCCAAAGGCATATGGCCTACCTTGATGCCCGATCCCACGCCGAACAGCCCGGTGCCGGTGTACTGTATCCACGCCTCAAGGATGTTCATGTTGGCAGGTTTTGCGTTGAAATCAGACGCAGTGGCCGGATTGCTGCCTTCCTGGCCGGGAGCGCCCCAGGTATAAACGTCATGGTTGCCGCCGTTGGATTCAAGGTGGATCCTGCCGGAAACGCCTCCGTCGGACGCGTCTACCGCCAGCCTTACCCTCTCGTCATAGTAGGTCTCGTTCTGGCCATCAGTTATCTGGTTTGTTTTTAATGTCCCGACAACCGTATCTTCGTTGGCGCTGGCGATATTCTTCTTCAACCAGCCCCTTACCCTCAGGTCACCGCTGATGGTGATCTGGACGGTGCCTTTTGCTACAACGGCCTGCGTCTCGGACGGTATCTCCGCGTGTATCGCGAAGGCCGAGGCCGCGAAGCCAAACAATGCTATAAAGCCAATCGCTAAGCCTATAAACTTCTTCAAATTCCTAACCTCCTTTTTCCTGTACAAACGGGCTTTTCCTGCCCCCTCCGATTCCGCCAAAGGCGGATGTCGTTTTATACGCCCCGCGAACTGTTGCCAGCGGGCAACTTTTTTACCAGTGCGGGCAACCTCTTTACTCCCCCAGCATCACCTCCCTTAACTATATTTTCTCTCCATCGGTAAAAAAACCAATATGATGCCCGAAAATAAATTGCATTTTTATATCATCCGGGTACTTTCTTTGTCAAGGTTTTTTTATTCACCTGTCAGCCCGTCTTATAACAGACTTGTTTTGTAGCAAAAACAAGGCCAGAAGCCCTGTTCCAGGCGCAATCAGCAATTTCAGCAAGATTTGCGCGCAAGCCGGTTTTTATTTGTTGCCGTTTAGCAACAGTTGTTGATCATGGGACACAGAAAGGAGGTTAAAACAAAAACGGCGGCACGCTGTGCGGGAAAGGTTTTCAGCCTGCCCGCTTTAAGTTTTCCAGCAGTTCCCGCGCGGTCTTCTTAAGCACCGGATGCAGAACATCCGGCGCAATCTCGGCCAGGGGCGCAAGCACAAATTCCCTTTCGGGTATTGAGGGGTGGGGGATGGTAAAGCCGGGCATGTTTATAACAACATCGTCATACAGAAGCAGGTCCAGGTCTATGATACGCGGCCCCCACTTCTCCTTGCGCACCCTGCCCATCATGTCTTCTATTTCGTGGAGCTTTGCATGCAGAACTTCAGGCGGCATGTCCGTTTCAAGCTCCGCCGCCATGTTTATGAAATCCGGCTGGTCCGTCATACCCCAGGGCCTGGTCTCATAAGCCCTGGACACGGCGCGCACTTTTATCCCCATGGCGCCGATCATGGACAGGGAGCGGCGGCAGTTGCCCTCCCTGTCGCCAAGGTTGGAGCCTATGGAGATGAAGGCCAAAGCCAGTTTACAGCGCTCCTTTTATCCGTGCCACCGCTTCCTCTATGCGTGCAACCGGCACTGTAAGGGCAAAACGGATATAGCCTTCGCCTGGGGCGCCAAACCCAACGCCAGGCGTACCAAGCACGCCGGCTTTCTCCAGCAGATGCCTGGTAAAAGCCCTGGAATCGAAGCCGCGGGGGCACTTGGCCCAAAGGTAAAACGTGGCCTCCGGCCTGGCGCTGAATTCAAACCCGATACCCTTGAGGCCGTTGTAAAGGGCGTCCCTTCTTTCCTCGTAGGTCTTGCGGATGGGGGCAAGCACGGAATCATCCGTATGGAGGGCGGCAACGCCAGCCTCCTGCACCGCCTGAAAAACCCCGGAGTCCAGGTTTGTCTTGATCTTCCCAAGCCCCGCCAGCACATGCCTGTTGCCGACGGCAAACCCTATTCTCCAGCCGGTCATATTGTAGGTTTTTGAAAGGGAATGGAATTCGATGCCTGTTTCCATACCCCCCTCGGCCTCCAGGAAACTGCCGGGCCTTTTGTCACCGGAATAAATCTCCGAGTAGGCGGCATCATGGCAGACGATTATATTGTGCCTGGCTGCAAATACGGCCACGGACTTGAAGAAATCCAGGCCGGCCGTAGCGGCCGTTGGGTTATTAGGATAATTCAGGAAAAGGAGTTTGGCCCGCTTAAGCACGTCCTGCGGGATGGCCGCAAAGTCCGGCCGGAACCCGTTTTTTTCTGTAAGCGGCAGCGGATAGCCTTCCGCTCCCGCAAAAAGGGCGCTCACCGGATAGACCGGATAACCTGGCGAAGTATACAGGACAACATCCCCCTTCTCTGCAAATGCCAGCGGTATATGGCCGATGCCCTCCTTGGAGCCGATCAGCGAAAGCGCTTCCGTTTCCGGGTCCAGATTTACACCGAAACGGGTTTTATACCAGCCTGCCACGGCCTGTCTGAAAGAAGGCATTCCTTCATAGGAAGGGTACCTGTGATTGGCCGGGTCCCCGGCAGCCTTCTTCAGGGCATCTATTATGTGGGCAGGCGTGGGCAGGTCCGGGTCGCCGATGCTCAAATCTATGATATCGGCCCCTTTCGCCCTTGCCTCCCGCTTCAGGACATCTATTTCGGCAAAAAGATATGGCGGCAAATCACGGATTCTGGAGGCAAGCTCGATTTTAAGCATACCTGGAAAGACCTCCCCTTGAATTTGGTCAATAGAACTGGATTTTTATTATACAGAAGAAGCGTGGACCGTGGTTCGTTTTTCGTTTGACGTTAAACGGACCACGGCCACGGATTTTTAGAACTTGTATCCCACCATTATGTAACTGGAATCCAACCCTTCGTTCTCTTTAAAGAGCCCGCCGTTGGACATATGCCTGAAACGGTAGGAAACGGCCAGTCCGTTTTTGAGTTCAACGCCTGCGCCGAACACAAGGTCGAAAAGGAAATTACCGCCCAGCTGGCGGCCAACGAACTGGGAACGGCTGACCACGTTGCCCCCGGCCCCGACGTCAAAAAACGGCGTGGCGGAACCCATGGGCGCCTTCATTCTTGCCACAAGCGAGGCGCCGCCGTCGAACAGGGCCTGGCCGCTGGCCTGGATGTATTCCAGGGTTGGCTCCACCCTGATGAACAGGTTTTGTTTAAGCCTGTGCTCGCCCGCAACAAGCACCATGGCCTGCCAGGTCTTGTTGCCGTCCACATTCCATCCTCCGGCCATGTCCGCCTCCTTCTGCCATGCAGCGGCGGCCGGAGATGCAAAAAGGGCCGCCGCCAGAGCAAAGGCTGAAACAAGTCTGAAACCGGCAATTTTAAATTTCAAATTGCCTCCGCTCAGAAACTCTTTGTTGCGCTGTGGCAATTAGTGCACAGGTCAAATCTATGCTGGGCCTTGTATCTCCACAGCTTTCCCCAATCCGAAGAATGGGGAACATGGCACGACAGGCAGTTAAAAGGCTTGCCTTTCCTCTTGGGGTCCTGCGGCCCCTGCAGCGGATGGCCGGCGGATGAAAATCCTCCGACCACGTGGGGCCCTTGCCATATTTGCGGATGGCATCCCCGGCAAAGGAAGGGCACGGGTTTCCTCAACAGCTTGTCATTCCTGTTGGCGTGCGGAACATGGCATTTCAGGCACTGCCCGGCCGCCACCGGCGGATGGACTACCTTTTTATGGAATTTCAGATCGTCTGGCATTGCAGAGTCGTCATGGCAGGTAAAGCAGAGCTGCGGTATCGGATAATTCAGCATGCGCATATTGTTGGAGGAATGAGGGTTATGGCAGTACGTGCACATCCCCGCGGCAACCGGCGGATGGACATTTTTAGCCTTAAACCTCTTTTTGTCGTGGCAACCAAAACACAGCTCCGGCGGCTCCTTCCTCAGCAATTTCTCGTTGTCGCTGGAATGCGGATAATGGCATTTCATGCACATCCCGGCCGCAACCGGGGGATGGACCGTCTTTTTGGTGAACATGCCTTGATCATGGCAGTTGAAACACAGGTCCGGTATCTTGTAATTGAGCAGTTTATCGTTGTCGCTTACGTGCGGGTTATGGCAGAAGGTGCACATGCCCTGGGCCACGGGCGGATGCACGTCCTTCCTGTGGAACTTGTAGTCATCCGGCACCGAGTCGTCGGTATGGCACTGAAAACAAAGGTCCGGCGGCTGGGCGGAAAGCCCCAGCTTGCCCGTAAATTTATGCGGCACGGTCGAGGCGTCCACGCCCGTATGGCATGCCGTGCAGCCCATCTGCACCGCAGGATGCACAACCTTGCCCTCCGCTTTGTCCTTATGGCATTTTACGCACTTGTCTCCGTCGGCCCAGGCCGGCCCATGCACCGCAAGGGCCGCTATCATGGCCAGGACCAAAATCAAAACGCTTCTCTTCATTACAGACTCCTTTTAAAAAACGTTTTCACGCCGCCCCGGTTATCGCATCTTTTCCGGATGGCAGTTTACGCATATATCGTACGGGTTCTTGGCCGGGAACCTGAATATGTACACCGAGTCGGACCCGTGCTGGTTATGGCAGCTTGTGCAGCAAAGCTCCCTGTGCGGCCGCCTGGGGTCCGGATACCCATGAGTGGGATGGCCCTTCTGGCTAAGCCCGGCTATGGCGTGGGGGCCTGCAACTTCCTGTGGATGGCACTGGTTGCATACCTGGTTTACCTTTGGGAAAACCAGAAGCAGAGGGCTTTGAGAAGTGTGAGGCTTATGGCACATCAGGCAAAGCCCCGCGGCAACAGGCGGGTGCTGGACCCTGGGAAGAAACTGCACCTCCTGCGAGTGGCAGGTAAAACAGAGGTCCGGCACCGGCTTCCGGAGCAGCTTGTCATTATCAGACTGGTGTGGAAAATGGCAGTACATGCACATCCCTATCTTCACCGGGCCATGCACCTTCCTGCCGCCCCAGAACTGCTGCCGGTCATGGCATCTGAAGCACAGATACGGCGGCGGCACCCACAGGAGCTTGGAATACCTGGATGAATGGGGAGAATGGCATTTAGGGCACATCCCCGCCCTCACCGGAGGGTGCCCCACCGCCTTCCCGAATATAAGCGACTTGTCGTGGCAGTTAAGGCAGAGGTCCGGCGGCATCTGCACCAGCAGCTTCGGGTTGTCCGACTCGTGCGGCTTATGGCAGAAAAGGCACATCCCGGCCTCGGCCGGAGGGTGCTTGTGCCTGTGGCCCATCAGCGCCTTTCCATCATGGCATCTGAAGCACAAATCCGGAGGTGTGGCCCTGAGCAGCTTTCTATGGTCCGACTGGTGCGGATAATGGCACATCAGACACTGCCCCGCGAATACCGGAGGATGGACCGTCTTTTCCTTTACAAAATGCTTGTCATTGTGGCACATAAAGCACAGGTCCGGCGGCGGCTTCCGGAGCAATTTTTCATTATTGCTTGAGTGCGGGTTATGGCAGTAAATGCAAAGGCCGGCCATAACCGGCGGATGGATTGCGCTTTTGGCCAGGAATTCTTTTTTATCATGGCAGTTGAAACACAAATCGGGCGGCGTTTGTTTCAGCAGGTACTTGTTTTTGCTTGTGTGCGGATCATGGCAGAAGGTGCACATGCCCTCGGCAACCGGCGGATGGACCACAGATTGATGGAATTTGAACCTGTCCGGCATCGCGGAGTCATCGTGGCATTGGAAACACAGGTCCGGCGGCTGGGCGGAAAGCCCCAGGTCACCCGTGAACTTGTGCGGCACTGTGGAGGCGTCCACCCCGGTATGGCAGGCCTCGCATCCCATCTGGACTGCAGGATGCACAACTTTGCCTTTGGCGTGGTCTGCGTGGCATTTCAGGCAGTTAGCCGACGAGACGCCTGCTAGGGAAAATACAAAAAAGAGCGCCGTGAGGACTGTGCGTATTGTCTTGCCCATCGAAACATGGTCATTATAACACCACTTGAGGTAAAAACAAAAATTCATGGCAGGCAAGGACTGCGCAGCGAAACGGAACCGCTCAACGCGGGGCGGGGGCGGCCCCGTTTTTAAGATACTGAAACACCTGTATGCGCCTGTTTATCTGGTCCACAACGTATATCCTGTCGTCGGAGCTGTCTATTGCGATGCCGAAAGGCAACTGAAACTGGCCGGGCGCCGCGCCGTTCGTACCCACAAACAGGTAAAGGTTGCCTTTTTCATCGAATATCTGGAAATTACCGAATGCCGCATCCACCACGTAAAGATGTCCCTGGGAGTCAACGGCAATCCCTTTGGGGCGCATGAAATCACCCGGCTTGATCCCGGCATGGCCAAAGGCGCGTATGAACTTGCCGTCTTTGCCGAACACCTGCACCCTGAAATTGCCGGAATCCACAACTATGATGTTGCCTTTGGGGTCCACGGCAACACCATATGGGATATTGAACTGGCCCGGCCCAGCCCCTTTGCCGCCGAACTTGAACTCAAGCTTGCCAGACAGGCTGTACACGTAAACCTGGTCACTGGCGGCATCCACGGCCACAAGGCGCTTCCGGGCGTCATCCACCGCAAATCCGCCCGGCGAGTTTATGAAGCCAAAAGTCCCAAGCTCCCTGCCGCTGCTGTCAAATTTAAAGATTGTTTTCCTGGTTGAATCCCCAACAAAGACCGTGCCATCGGGACCTGCGGCAACGCCGGACGGGGTGCGCAGCGGCCCGTTCACTTCGGTGTATTTTTTATTTTTGAAATCGTAAATGTGCAATGTGAGCAGATCGGTCACATACAGCACATCGTTTTTTGCTGCTGCGAAGACCGGTTTTGTAAACCCAACTCCGATATCATCTCCGAAAAGATAGCCCGCAACGCCCTCAGGCCCTCCTTTTACATCATTGCTGCCGGATATTGTTTTTATGAATTTGATCCTGGGTTTGCCGGGCGGCGCCGGCCAGAAGATTACCGGCGGCTTTGCCGGCATGGGAGCTGAGCAGGAAGTTGCCAAAACGAGGAGCAAAAAAATCAACGTCCTCTTAAGCATGGGATTTATTATACAAAAGACTGGATACGGCAGGCCAGAAAAACTGGATTTTTTTGGCATCCAGCATCTAGTCTAAATATCCATATGGAATTCAGGGTAATTAACACGGACCATAGCGCCCGCAGGGGTGTCATAACCACCGGAAGGGGCCTCATACAGACGCCGGCTTTCATGCCGGTGGGCACCAATGCCACTGTGAAGGCGCTCTGCCCGGAGGACCTGGTTGATGCAGGGGCGGAGATTATACTCTCCAACACCTATCATTTATATCTGCGGCCAGGGCACGAACTGATACGCTCGCTGGGAGGGCTGCACCGCTTTATGAACTGGCACAGGCCCATCCTGACGGACTCCGGCGGGTTCCAGGTTTACAGCCTTGCGCCTTTGAGAGAGGTATCGGACGAAGGTGTACGGTTCCGCAGCCACCTGGACGGCTCCACACATTTCATGACCCCGGAACTTGCAACAGATATTCAGTGCGCGCTTGGCTCCGACATATTCATGATCTTCGATGAATGCCCGCCGTATCCAGCCGGGGAAAATGAAGTTTTGCAGGCCGTTTTGAGGACCACCCGCTGGGCCGGAAGGTGCAAGAAGCAAAAGGACCAGCAACAGTCTGGCTCGGCCCTGTTTGGCATTGTGCAGGGCGGAGTATTTGAAGGGCTCAGGGAAAAAAGCATTGAGGATTTACTGCCCATCGGATTTGACGGTTATGCCGCGGGGGGGCTAAGCGTAGGGGAACCCAAGGAGGACATGTACCGCATAATAGACCATACCGGCCCGTTGCTGCCGCCGGATAAACCGCGTTACCTTATGGGGGTGGGCGGCCTTAAAGACTGCATGCATGCAGTTGCCGCCGGGTTTGACATGTTCGATTGCGTAATGCCCACCAGGAACGCCAGAAACGGCACATTGTTTACATCGCAGGGCAGGCTGAGCATCAAGAGGGCGGAGTTCCGGGAAGATCCGTCGCCCCTGGACCCGGAGTGTTCCTGCTACACCTGCAGGAATTTCTCCCGCGGATATTTAAGGCACATCTTCCTGTCCAGGGAGATACTGTCCATGAGGCTCAACACCATTCATAACATCCATTTCTAT
>JAJYLE010000094.1 GCA_021788025.1 Nitrospirota bacterium | reverse complement strand
GATCAGTTTGTAAGCTGTATTAGCTTGCAGCAGGCATTCTAAAAATTAATGATCCAGTAAAGCAAAATGCCTTCCGGAAGCCCGCCGCCTGGTCTCCTTTCCCCTTTTTGCGCTGTGAAAAAAATTATCCCAGACCGCTATGAATTTTTTAAGATAATTTTTCGTCTGGTCAAGAAAACGGTTGTGGGCGGCCCTCCCCGGCCCCTCGTTGTATGAAGCCGCAATGAACAGCCTTTTTAATTCGGGCTGCCTGCGGAAACAGATCAGCCTGGCCCTGTTCAGGTGCCCAAGGTTGGAATCGAAGATCAAAAAAGAGGCCATGGCAGCATTAACAAGATTGCCTGCACCCGAGACAAAGTCCGGTAACAGCCCCGCTTTCGGATATTTTCTGCGGACCAAATCGTAAGTGGGCCGCGTAAACTGGAAAAGCCCGCGGGCGCCGGCGCTGGAATTGCAAAACCGGTAAGAATCGCCTCGGTTTAATGCCAGGGTAACCAGCACCTTATCGGCAAGAGGGGTAACCGGCCTTTTTGCCTTACAGCAGGCATTGAAATCGCAGGGGTCTATATGCTCGATAAGCGCAATAGTTATGGGTACATCCGTGGGGACGGTATCGGCAACCAGCCTGCCGCGATAGGCCCTGGATTTTATTCCCATTCTTTTCAGGTTTGCCCTTGCCCTGGCCACAACGGCCCGCAAATAAACCATTCCCTGCTTCCTGACTTCCGGGGTGTCCATCTGCTGCGAGTACGGGACGTAAACCGCTTCTTCAATCCTGCCGTACCTGTCCCGGACAGCTCTTTTCATGGCCAGGACAAGATAACCTTTTTCCTTGACGCTAAAGGCCGTACCCATCCCCAGAGCCAGATTGTCGAATGCTATCTTTAAATTGCTCTGTACATGGCCCGCGTAATCGATCCTGACCGTTTGGATTTTCCCATCCGGGCCACGGACTGCAAGAAGAACATTGGCCCTGCATACGCGGCCGTCGCAAATCTGGTATCCGGCTGTCTGATTTTTAAGGACTTCCTTCGCCCTGGCAATACCGGCGAGCATTCCAGTTTCCTGTGCCCCGCAAGCGGAGGCAAAGCATAGAATGGCAATGAAAACTGTTACCGCTTTTTTCATGTCTTGCCCTTCCGCAGTTTTGGTGGAGGTATTTGTAAAAATTATACAGGATATTCCGGCCCGCCTTTATTAATAATCTCTTAATGAAATTTTTATATCCCCGCCCCTCATTTTAGCGCCTGTTTTACAGCATTTACTGCTACGATTTACCTGAAAGGAGATTTTCCCGTATGCACGACGCGATATATATTGGATTGACTGCCGCCTTGTTCGGCTTATCCTGGCTCCTGATAAAACTATTTGAAAGGATTTAACAGGTAATATGGAAATCTTTTACTGGATAGGCGGCATTGTGACAATCGGCCTCCTTATCTATCTGATGGTAGCCCTGCTGAAACCGGAGATGTTCTCATGACGGCAAACAGCGTGTTTCAAATAATCATCTACTTTGCGGTTCTTGTGCTGCTGGCAAAACCGCTTGGGATATATATGGCCAGGGTTTATGAAGGCCAATCCACAATCCCCGGTCGCGTGCTTGCCCCGCTTGAGAGATTGGTCTACAAACTCTACGGCATAAATCCCGAAGAGGAGATGGGCTGGAAGCAGTACGCCTTATCGGTGGTGGCCTTCAGTATCGTTGGCGTGCTTGCCGTTTATCTCATCCAGCGCATACAGGGCGCGCTGTTTTTCAACCCTCAGAAGTTTCCGGCGGCAACCCCGGATCTTTCCTTCAACACGGCGGTAAGCTTTGTTACCAACACCAACTGGCAGAACTACGGCGGCGAAAACACACTCAGCTATCTAACCCAGATGGCGGCCCTTACAGTGCAGAACTTCGCCTCCGCCGCAACGGGGATGGCGGTGCTTGTTGCGCTTATCCGCGGTTTCAAACGCCACTCCTCCACCACAATCGGCAATTTCTGGGCGGACCTTTCACGCGGCGTAGTTTATATATTAATGCCGCTCTCAGTAATTTTTGCGCTTGCGCTGGTGCCGATGGGCGTAGTGCAGAGCATGGGCAAGTATAAAACGGTAAAGCTCACACAGGAATTTACATACGATAACCCTAAGCTTGACGCGCAGGGGAACCCGGTAAAAGACACTCAGGGCAATCCTGTAACCGAAAAGGCCCAGATGAAGGAGCAGATACTTCCCATGGGCCCGGTGGCGTCCCAGGAAGCCATTAAGATGCTTGGCACAAACGGCGGCGGCTTCTTCAACGTCAACTCCGCCCATCCGTTTGAAAACCCCACGCCGCTGTCCAATTTACTTGAGACACTGGCGATTCTGCTTATACCTGCGGCCTTGTGCCTTACATTCGGTGAAATGGTCAATGACAGGCGGCAGGGATGGGCGCTGCTGACCGCAATGCTAGTTGTTCTTGTGCCGCTCACATTCTTATGCGCACATCTGGAACAGGGCGGCAACCCGCATTTCGCTTCGGCTGGCATTGGCCAGGCAGCAAGCGCGCTTCAATCCGGCGGGAACATGGAAGGCAAGGAGACGCGCTTCGGCATAACAGGCTCCGCCATATGGGCAACATGGACCACGGCGGCCTCCAACGGCTCCGTAAACTCCATGCACGATTCATTCACTCCACTTGGGGGGCTGATACCGATGTGGCTGATACAGTTGGGTGAAGTGATATTCGGAGGCGTGGGCTCCGGCCTTTACGGCATGATTATCTTCGCCATAATCACAGTGTTTGTGGCCGGTCTGATGGTTGGAAGGACGCCCGAATACCTTGGCAAAAAGATAGAGATGTACGAGATGAAGATGGCAGCCTTCGTGGTGCTTATAGTAAACGCGCTTATAAAGATAGGCACGGCCATAGCTGTATCCACAAAGGTCGGGCTTGCCGGGATAAGCAACCCCGGGCCGCACGGGTTTTCAGAGGTGCTATATGCGTTTTCCTCCTTTGCGGATAATAACGGAAGCGCATTTGCGGGCCTTAACGGCAACACGCCGTTCTACAACATAATAGGCGGCATAATTATGTTTATTGGGCGGTTCTGGGTTATTATCCCCGTGCTGGCGATAGCGGGCTCATTGGCAAAAAAGAAGCATGTCCCCGCCGGGCTTGGCACGCTACCCACGCACACGCCCTTGTTCGTGATATTCCTGATAGGCGTGATCATAATTGTGGGCGCGCTTACGTTCATGCCGGCCTTGGCCCTTGGGCCAGTGGCCGATTACCTGATGCACTAAACAGATACAGAGGAAACGATGAGCAAGAAAGATAAAACAAAAAGATCACTCTTTGAACCGAAAATAGTGCGCCGGGCAATCTGGGATTCCATAAGGAAACTCAATCCGGTCTACCAGATAAAAAACCCCGTTATGTTCGTAGTGGAGGTGGGCAGCGTGCTTACCACCCTGCTTTACTTCCATGCCATTATTACTGGCAACGGCGAGGCGGCCCCCGGCTTTATTCTCCAGATAGCAATATGGCTGTGGGTGACTGTGCTATTTGCCAACTTCGCCGAATCGATGGCCGAAGGGCGCGGCAAGGCCCAGGCAGATGCGCTGAGAAAAACCAGGCAGGACGTTATGGCCAAACGGCTGGCCACCACCCAGAGGGACTCTGAAGTTACAAAGGTCACCTCCTGCATGCTGAAAAAGGGCGATGTAGTGCTGGTAGAGGCTGGAGACGTGATACCGATGGACGGTGAAGCGATAGAGGGCGTTGCTTCCGTAAACGAGAGCGCCATTACCGGCGAAAGCGCGCCGGTTATCCGCGAATCCGGCGGCGACAGAAGCGCCGTTACGGGCGGCACGATGGTGCTTTCAGACTGGCTTGTGGTAAGGATAACGGCCAATCCGGGCGAGACCTTCCTGGACAGGATGATCGGCATGGTAGAGGGCGCAAAACGCAAGAAAACGCCAAACGAGATAGCCCTGGACATACTTCTGGCCGGGCTTACCATAGTATTTCTGCTGGTGACGGCAACTCTGCTTCCGTTCTCGATATTCAGCGTTCATGCCGCAGGCCACGGCAGCCCCGTTACAATTACCGTGCTGGTGGCGCTGCTTGTCTGCCTTATCCCAACAACCATAGGCGGGCTGCTCTCCGCTATAGGCATTGCCGGGATGGACAGGATGATACAGGCAAATGTTATCGCCATGTCAGGCAGGGCGGTGGAGGCGGCAGGCGACGTGGATGTGCTTCTTCTGGACAAGACAGGGACTATAACCCTGGGCGACAGGCAGGCCACCTTGTTCATGCCAGCGCCGGGGGTGGATGGACAGGCGCTTGCCGATGCCGCCCAGCTATCCTCACTGGCGGATGAAACCCCTGAAGGCCGCAGTATCGTTGTGCTTGCAAAAGAAAAATACGGCCTGCGGGAGCGTGATATCCACGCGCTTGGCGCGCACTTTGTGCCCTTCAGCGCCCAGACAAGAATGAGCGGCGTGGACCTTAACGGCAGGGAGATCAGAAAAGGCGCGGCCGATGCCGTGGAAAAATACGTTATATCCAAAGGCGGCACCTTCCCCTCCGATGTGCGCACCGCCGTGGACGATATTGCAAGGCTTGGGGCCACGCCGCTTGTGGTGGCGGAAGACAAAAGAGTACTTGGCGTAATCCGGCTTAACGACATTGTAAAGGGCGGCATCAAGGAGCGCTTCGCCGAGATGAGGCAGATGGGCATCAAAACCATCATGATAACCGGCGATAACCCGCTAACCGCCGCGGCCGTTGCCGCCGAGGCCGGAGTGGACGACTTCCTGGCGCAGGCCACGCCGGAGACCAAGCTGAAACTTATCCGCGAGCACCAGGCAGGCGGAAGGCTTGTGGCAATGACGGGCGATGGAACAAACGACGCGCCTGCGCTTGCCCAGGCCGACGTGGCTGTTGCCATGAACACCGGCACTCAGGCGGCAAAGGAGGCGGGCAATCTTGTGGACCTGGACTCTAACCCCACAAAGCTCATAGAGATAGTGGAGATAGGCAAGCAACTGTTGATGACGCGCGGCACGCTTACAACGTTCAGCATCTCAAACGACGTGGCAAAGTATTTCGCCATCCTGCCGGCCGCGTTCATCTCGATTTATCCAGCTTTGAAGATATTGAACATAATGCACCTGGCAACGCCGCAGAGCGCGGTATTGTCAGCCGTTATCTTCAACGCGCTGATAATAATATTCCTTATCCCGCTTGCGCTTCGCGGGGTAAAGTACAAACCGCTTGGCGCCCAGATAGTGCTGCGCAACAACGCGCTTATCTACGGTGCAGGAGGGCTGATTGTGCCGTTTATCGGCATTAAGCTGATAGACATGCTTATCACGGCCCTGCACCTGGTATAAGGAGGAATAAAATGCAAACGCTCCGCAATGCCGTAATGTCGCTGGTAGTGCTTACTATATTAACGGGGATAATATACCCGCTTGTGATAACCGGGATAGCCCAGGCGGTGTTCCCGGCAAGGGCCAACGGCAGCATCATCGTAAAAAACGGCACGCCGGTTGGCTCCGAGTTCATAGGTCAGCAGTTTGGCAGCCCCAAATATTTCTGGGGACGCCCTTCGGCCACAACCCCGTACCCGTACAATGGCCAATCGTCTTCAGGCTCCAACATGGGCACAAACAACCCGGCCCTGATGGAAAACGTACAGGCGCGCATAGCCGCCCTGCACGCGGCAGACCCCGGCAATACCGAAAAAATCCCCGTGGACCTGGTGACCGCCTCGGCCAGCGGGCTGGACCCCGAAATCAGCCCCGCCGCCGCAGAGTATCAGGCCGCAAGGGTGGCCAGAGCAAGAGGGATTGATATCTCTCAGGTCAATTCGCTTATACAGGCAGATACAAAGGGCAGACTGCTTGGGATATTCGGCGAGCCGAGGGTGAATGTGCTGAAGCTGAATCTGGCGCTGGATGAGTTGAACAAGTAAAGATATGTTCGCCACACCCTCTCACCACCCCCTCACCTCAGAGGGGGGCATACTTTCAAATTTCCATTAAATGGCTTGCCTGATACCGGCTTGCGGCGGCCAGCGGAATTTTCACGCCCAGTTCGCGGTGTGTTCGCAGGGCCAGTGCGGGAGTATTATTGGTTTCTGATAAATGGGCCAGGCAGGCCCACCTGAGTTTTCCGGCTGTCTTTACAAGCTTCGCGCTCTCCTGGTTGGAGATGTGCCCATGCGGGCCGCTTATGCGCTTCTTTAAAAACGGGGGATATGGGCCCTTTGCAAGCATCTGGGGATCGTAATTGCTCTCGATGAAAACCGCGTCCAGCGCCCCCAGAGTTTCTTCAAGCTGGCTGAACACGTGCCCGAGGTCCGTAAATATCCCAAGGCTCTTTTTGCCACACGAGATCACAAACGCCGCGCCGTCCGCACTGTCATGCGGCGTGGGGACCGTGCGGACAACCGCGCCTTTTATCTCGAACGAGGCCCCTGCAAAGAAATGGACTACCCTGTCCGGCATAAATTTAACTGCCTCGCACGCCGAGGCCATAGTAAGCATGGAGATGTAAACGGGCAGCCCGTATTTTTTCTGGTAGGATCCCGCAAATTTTACATGGTCTGCATGGTCGTGGGATATTATTACCGCGTCTATATCCTTTATATCACGGCCAAGCGAGGCAAGCCTTTTTGCGGCCATGGCGGGGGAAATGCCCGCGTCAAAGATCAGCCTGGCACCGCCGGCCTCAACGTATATGGAGTTGCCGTTGCTTCCGGACTGAAGCGATGCCGCCCTGATCTGCATGACGGGTAATTTAACAGAAAGAACATGGAATTTGAAAATGTCTTTTCTTTTCAATTATCATTTAAGATTATGAGGCTTCCAGACTGGGTGAAGACAGCCTATCCCTCCGGCAGCGCCCTGGAAATAAAGAAGTCCCTGCGCTCAAAGGGGCTGCATACCGTATGCGAAGAGGCAAGGTGCCCGAATATGGGCCAATGCTTCTCGCGCCCCACGGCCACATTCATGATACTGGGGGACAGGTGCACAAGGGATTGCGGGTTCTGCTCGGTTACGCCGGGCACTCCGTTACCGCCCGATGCGGACGAGCCGCGCCGCGTGGCCCTGGCCGCAAAAGAGATGGGGCTAAAATACGTGGTGGTTACCTCCGTTACCAGGGACGACCTGCCCGACGGAGGGGCCGGGCACTTCGCTGAAACGATAAAGGCCTTGAAAGATACAATACCGGGCGTAAAGGTAGAGGTGCTCACGCCGGATTTTTCCGGCAGCACGGAAGCCCTGCGTGAGGTAATCTCCGCCGGACCGGACGTATTCAATCATAATGTGGAGACCGTGCCCTCCCTGTATCCTGTTGTTAGGCCCCAGGCCGATTACAAAAGGTCGCTTGCCGTGCTTAATGCGGCCTCGCAGATTTCAGGCGTAAACTCCGGTAAAACTGCCGTTAAATCCGGCATCATGCTGGGGCTTGGAGAAAAACAGGAGGAAGTTGTGGCCGTTTTAAAGGACCTCCTTGAAAACGGCTGCGTAATGCTTACGGCGGGGCAGTATCTGAGGCCCGGCAAAAATAACCTGCCAGTGGCAGAATACATAGAACCGGCCAGGTTTGAGGAATTGAAGCAAAAGGCCCTGGAGATGGGCTTTAAATCGGTAGCGTCGGGGCCGCTTGTCAGGAGCTCGATGAACGCGGAGGAATATTACGGATGTATGAATTCGGCAGAATAAAAAGGCTTCCCCCTTACGTATTTGCCATCGTAAACGCGCTGAAGATGGAAGCACGGAAGAACGGCGAGGACATCATAGACCTTGGCATGGGCAATCCGGACATGGCCTCACCGGACCACGTTATAAACAAGCTGTGCGAGGCCGCCAGAAATCCCAAAAACCATGGCTATTCCGCATCCAAGGGGATAACCCAGCTCCGCGTTGCTGTTACGGAATGGTATAAGAGGCGCTACGATGTGGACCTGGACCCCGAAAGCGAGACCGTGGCCACCATCGGCTCCAAGGAAGGGCTTTCCCATTTCGTGCTGGCAACCATCCAGCCGGGCGATGTTGTAATGACGCCCTCCCCTGCTTATCCCATACATCCATACAGCGTGATAATAGCTGGCGGCGAAGTTAGCGGCGTGCTTACGGGCAAGGACGTGGACTTTATGGCAGAAATCGAAAGCACCTATAAAAAAATACTGCCCAGGCCAAAGATGCTTATCATCAATTTCCCGCATAACCCCACCACACAGGTTGTGGAAGGCACGGAGTTCTTCCAGAACGTGGTGGACTTCGCAAAGGAAAACAACCTTATAGTAGCGCATGACCTTGCATATGCCGACCTGGTTTTCGACGGCTACAAGGCCCCAAGCATCCTTCAGGCCAAGGGGGCAAAGGACGTGGCGGTGGAGTTCTTTTCGATGACCAAAAGCTATTCCATGGCCGGCTGGCGGATAGGCTTCTGCTCCGGAAACAAGGAGCTTGTGGGCGCGCTGATAAAAATAAAAAGCTATCTGGACTACGGCATGTTCCAGCCCATTCAGATTGCGGGCATCGTGGCATTGAGGGGGCCGCAGGAGTGCGTTTCTGAATACTGTCAGGTTTACCAGTCCAGAAGGGACGTGCTCATAAAAGGGCTGAAACGGGCCGGGTGGGACGTGGAACCCCCGAAGGCAACGATGTTTGTGTGGGCCGCGATACCGGAGCGGTTCAGGAAGATGGGCTCGCTGGAGTTCTGCAAATTCCTAATCAAGGAGGCCAGGGTGGCCGTATCTCCGGGCATAGGCTTTGGCGAAGGCGGAGAGGGCTTTGTGAGGTTTGCCCTGGTGGAAAACGAGCACAGGATACGCCAGGCCACAAGGGGCATCAAAAAAGCGCTGAGCCTTTAGCCTTTTCTCCTTTTTTTGAATTTCAAAAGGGGCGTTTTGCGCCCCTTTTTTAATGTTCAACCATGAATTGACAACCCCTTGATTCAAAAAGTTTTTTGGGCTTTTACTGTTCAATCCGTTCAATTGCCGGGCGCAGCCATTCCGGCTTATCCGGAGTCCTCCCCCGCCGTTTTTTTCTTTTCAAAGAGCACGGCCGCGCGCGCAAGCCTTCCGCCAATTATTACCATATTGGACCATGACATTGTCCATATGACATATGTCATCAAGTTCATGTCATGAGAGAATCTGTTATAATTCCGCAGGTTGCAAACAGGAAATTTTCAAAGCAGGCCCTCAAAATGAAACACTTGAAATATCACGTGAACTGTTTTCTGTGGCTTATCGGCGGATACGCATGCTGGGTTTTGGGAGTTTATGTAAACGCTTATGTCATGGCCGGGTTTTTTACCCCTGTCCTGAAACACACGCGGAAGCTGTTTCATTCTTCCGCAATTGATACGCTGGCGCTTTTTGCAGTCTCTCACATTGCGGAATTTATTCTTGTTTTTACTTTTGCCTGCCTGCTGTCGGCATCAACCGGCAAAAGGCGGCTCTGGATAGCCTCTTTCGTTATGGGCGCAATCGGGTATAACCTGTATGATTTAATCGCATCCTTTGCAGATTACAGGAGCCTGTACGAGACCTTTCCATCACTGACTGCCGGTTATTTCGTCCAGGCCCTTATCGCATATTTTATTGCCCAGCCATGCCTGGCATGGCTGGGCGCTTCGATAGGGAACAAATATTACCTTAAAAGAACAGTATAGGATTGCCCGCACTTCCCTAGCCCCTCGATTTTGCCAGCACCTCCAGCACTTTTAAATCAAAAAACCTCTTGGACGCAGCGGATTTGATCAGTAGCACGGTATCTGCCCCGCGCCCGGTGCCGGCCACGGCAAGCACCTCCCGGCCTTCGGGCACCAGCCCGGCATCCACGGCCATCATGACTATCTCGCAGGCAACTTTTGTGCCCTCGCCAAAGCGCCTGAGGGCCTGCGCCAAAATCATCATGGGGGAGAAACCGTTAAATTTCTGTATAAAGGCGGTCTCGATGGAATGGGTGAGCATGGGGCCGGTAAACACCTTTACCCCAAGGGATTTTATCTTCTCCAGGACATACGGCGGCACTTCAAATTCATTTGGCTCCAGGAACCCGGCGCAGTGGGTGACGGCTATGATGTTCATGCCGGAGTTCCTGAGGGCCTCCCCGAAAAGAAGCGCCGTATCGCCGCCCGTAGTGGCTATTACAAGGTGCTTGTGCCTGCCGTCTCCAGCGGCCTCTTTTACAACATCCAGACAGTCCTTTGAGTTGTCCCTGCCCGGCTTTTCGAAA
>JAJYLE010000093.1 GCA_021788025.1 Nitrospirota bacterium | reverse complement strand
CCGCTGTTGTCATGCCGGGCAACTCCTCTGGATTTCCCTTATAACCCTGGCCGGATTGCCCGCGGCCAGCACATTCGGCGGCAAACTCCGGGTTACTACACTGCCCGCGCCAACTACCGTATTTTCTCCAATCCGTACGCCTCCAAGAACAACGCAGCCGCTTGTTATCCAGACATTTTTTTCAATAACGATTGGCCTTGCAATAACCCGTTTAAAATTATTGAAATCATGCGTGGAAGTCAGCAGCATATTTTTAAAAGACAGTTTGGCATAATCGTGCAGAATAATAGGCGCATAATCAACACAGAATGAATCATTCAGGGCGACTTCGCGCCCCAAAATTAAATTTCCGTAAAGGCATTTAAACCCGGGCGTTAGGGCTGCTTTTTTTGTGCCCTTGAAATAGTGGCAGACCATTGGATACATTCCGCGGCCAAAACGGGGAATTCCCATCAAATAAAGATACAAATTCAATTTCCAATCCCTCTGGGGCAGCAACTGATCGTAAACAAATTCCATTTTTTCAAAATCCGCCGACACATCCTCCAAACTTCTAATTTCCATGAGGCATGTTCAGCCCTTTTTTGAATATGAATAACCCAAGGTTATAGCTGCACCGCGCAAGATCTGTAAGAGCGAGTTCATCCGGTACCATATGGCGGACCGCCCCTTTCGCACCGATTACGGACAAGCTTTCCAGCTTCAACCCATTCTCTTCGCAGCGCCTGATGACCGTGCGCGGGTCAAACACACGGTGCGCATTAAATGCCACCCTTTCCTGTCCGATAGGCACCGAAAGGTAAAACCTGCCGCCACGTTTTAAAATCCGCGCCATGTTGGCCAAACCCAGCTTATATCCATCCGGGTTTATTGGGTCGCCATACCGCCCAAGCCCGAAATGCTCCAATGCATGCAGGCATGAAAGGGAATCGCAATATTCATCCATGTCCGCAAGTTGGCCCATAAAGTCGGCCTGTTTGAAAATTATGCCTGGCATTTTAGCGCTGACATTGCGAAGGTCGAACACCTCGACCTCACGAAAGCTGGCCAGATGGGCCACAAACCCGTCAATCCTGGACCCCACGTCAACATGCCTTTGCGGGCCGGCTTCAAAAATCCACCTTGCAACCAGCAAATCCTGCAGGAAATACTCCCCCCTGGTGTTGCCGCCTTCTTCATACCAGTCGCTCAAGCATGGCATAAAAGTCATTTTGCCGTCATATCCACCGCGAAATTTTCTCCTGCCGCGCGCATATCTGGGGATACCCCGCAGCGAACGCAACGTCCGGCGCGGATCGAAGCCGGACAAACCGGAAAACAGCATGTAAAATTTATTCAGGAAATTTCGAACTGCTATGATCCCGGGTTTTTCAGTTTTCATTGTAATATGCTCCTTTTTTACGTGCCCGCCTCGCCAGAAATATCGACATGGCCAACTGAGCGCCAAAATATACAGGCACTGAAACCGCCGCCCCTAAAATTCCGTAACGGTAAATAGCTGGGATTTCAACTATTAAACATATCCCGGCGCTTGCTATTTGTGTAAAAAGAATGTAGCGGGTATTTTTATAGGCGAAGCATACGTTTGCAAATACATTGCTTATGGCCAGAAAGGCATACCCCAGGGCTATCCACGGCATTAATTCAGCGCCCTTGCGGTATTTCTGCGCCAGAAGAAGCCCGCTTATTTCACCCCGAAGAAGCGTTATCAGAACAACGCCGCAAAGGCAAACCAGCACGGTAACGGCAATGTGATAGAATAAAGTCCGTTTTTCCCGCCTCTTGTTGCCGTTGGAAATCGCCTCGAAGTAAACAGGCCTCAGTGTCTGATCGATCACCCCTCCCGCCATCAGGAACGGCCTGCTTACAAGGCCGTAGGCGGCCGCATAAATCCCTGCCTGCCCCAGTCCCGCCAGACCGCCTATGATATAGCGATCGCTGAGAGAGGTTATCCAGCCGACTATTGCAAGGGGCATAAGCGGCAAGGCATACCGGCGGATTTCAGCCGCCATAGTCTCATCTTGCTGTTTCAGCTCACCGTCCGCCGCGCCCCGGCGGATGATCTTGGCAAAGACAATCAGCGCCAAAAGCGAGCCTGCTACATATCCGGCCAGAACGGACCCCGCGGAAACGCCGAATGCAAATATCATTGCAAGCGCGGCCACCGGCCTGGCCCATGCGTCAAATGCCACCCAAACGGAATAAGGCCTTTGCCTTCTGCCGGCATTCAAAAAATTCAGTTCCCTGGTCCTGGTTACATCCACTATTAGCAGGCCGGCCAGCAAGATTAACAGGACAATGGAAATCCTCTGCCTGAAGATCACCCACAGAACTGCAAAAACGCAAATAAGGACCCCGGCGGCCCTGAACAGGAAGCCGTTTACGATCTTTCTCAGATAAGGCGCCTGCCCTTTTTTCACGGCCTCCGGATAAAACCTGAGCGCGGTCTGAAAAAACGGGCCGCAGGCGATTGTGGTCCCAAGAGAGGCCAGACCCAATAGAAGGCTTATGGTCCCATAAACCTCCGCCGGAAGGTACTCCGTAAGAAGGCGGGTTCCCGCAAGCACTGCAAGAGCGGACGCCATCTGCCCAGAGGCAACCCAGGCGCCCTCGCCCAGTATCCGCGCCCTGGCGTTGGAAAGATTTATCGATAAAGGTCTGGCATTCATCTATAAAGCCTTTATCCTGCTGATCGCTTCCCTCATCCGGTCCTGGTTGCTGTAGCCGCTTTTCAGGCAACGTTCGCGTCCGGCGGCTGCAATCTTCTCCCTCTGTTGCGGATGTGAGAGATAATAATTTGCCTTATCCGCCAGTTCTTCGTCAGAGCTGAAAAACTCAGCCTCCTTGCCTTCCTCGAAAAGGGCCAGATGCTCATCCGTCCTTTCGGCAAGCATGAAAGCCCCGCACGCAGGTATTTCAACACTTCGCGTAGTTTGAAGATCGCGATTCGTTTTCCGCAGAAAAACCAGGTTTACATCGAAAGAGCAGATCGCCCGGGCATAATCGCCGCCCCATAACGGCCTTTTTTCAAGGATTAAATTCACATGCCGGCTTTTTGATTTTTCCCATGAAAGGCCCCAGACGCGCACATTGATTCCTGATTCCGCAAGCCGCCTTATTGAAATGTCCCGTTGCGCTTCCCATTGCCCGATAAAGCCTGCGGGGCCGCCGAATTTCGCGCGCCCTCCGTTTTGAATTGGCATGGGTTTATGCACGTCTGGATCGAACGCATTCCCGATGAACTCCACCTTTTTGCAGCCCAACAAGCCAAGCTCTCTTACACCGTAAGATTTGGTTGTAAAGAAGATATCATACAAATGGAGATGATTTAAAAACTGCGTGGACTGGTTATGCCGGGCAAACATGTCGTCCGGGGAGTATCCGGCAATAACGCATCGCGGGCTCAGTTGCCTTACCGCCGCCAGCGTTGACGGTTCTATGGTCAACCCCTTATCAAGCCACAGCACGTCCCAGTCACTGCGTTGCCTGAAATGCTCAAGTATTTCTTTATTGGCGCCCGCAAGGTCCTCCGCCCAGGCGCAGTTCAGGCCCATGCGGAAAAGCTTCCCCTTCATCCTGCGCAAATAATGTTTTTTTGCAAATCTAACGCTGTCCGGCTCGGTATTTACGCCCGACACACCATGTCCCAAACTCTGGAGCGCCGTCATCCGGTGCAGGCATGTGCCGCCCGTCCAGAGCGGCCCAACATACACTATTTGCAATGGCTTAGACGGCATTCAAAATCCGTTTTACCGCTTCAAACGCCTCGGCTGTGGTAATCAGGTCCATGCATTTATTGCCATGTGCCGTACATTCCTCCAGCATGCACCCGGCGCACGGGGTGGAATGGCGCAATGTAATGTGGCCGTCCCCGTAGGGGTCCCATTTTCCGGCATAATCCCTGGCGCTGAACAGGGCAACGCACGGCGCGCCGGCCATTGCGGCAAGGTGCATTGTCCCCGTATCGTTGCCCACGTAAGCCACACATTTTCCCAGGGCCACGGCGGAGCCGTAAATGGAAAGCGCCCCGGCAAGGCTGGCCGACCTTTCACCCCAGGCCTGGCACAGATCATTGCCCAGTTCTTCATCTTCCTTGCCGCCCAAGACCAGTAAAAAGAGCCGCGGGAACTCCGCCAGCAGCAGCCTTCCCAGCTCGCCAAACTTCTCAGCCGCCCACCTTTTGGCCGGCATCTTGGAGCCCGGCCCCACCGCCAGGAATTCCATATCCTGCGGCAATTTTTTGGCCACCGCCGTCCTTTGGAATTCATCCCTGGCTTGCCCTGGTATGGTTAGCCGGAAACCGGATGCCGGCGGATGGTCCTCAATTACCCTTAGAAGCCTTTTCCATTCGGGCTCGGCATTGCCACCATACGCGCCATTAGGCGCGGGAGTGCTCTTATAATGCTGCGATGCGGCCAGATGCTTGAAAAAAAAGCTGTCGCGATACGTTTGCCTCATGTTCCTGTCAGGCGATAAGTTAAAAACATATTCCGGCGATATCCGCCTGAGCTTTCTCACAAGAGCAAATCCGTTCTTCGCATTGCTCCAAGCGTCCCCGCCGGGTATGTAAAAAATAACATCATCAAACCACCCGGCAGGCTTCAGCACGTCCCATGTGGTAACGTATCCCCTGCCAGGATGACGGTCTGTCAAAAGCACAAACCTGTGGTTTGGAAATTTACGCCTTATCGCCTGCATCGCCGGCATAGAAACCAGGGTATCGCCCAGCTGGCCTATCCTATAAACAAGCAGGCGGCCTTCATTTTTGCCATCGTTCAGGGGGTGCGCGCTAGATAAATTTTTGGAGCCTTTTGCATTAGATTTTAAATAGTCCGCCCAGCCCATTTTGCCATAAACGTGCCTCGCCCAGTCTCTTAATCCCCGCTCCCCAGCCCGTCCGTTCTCGCTGGCCGCTATCCATTGCCTTACCGGCACCGTAAACCCCGTCTTCCTGCGGTCCAGCACCGGCTGCGGCAGGGGATTTACGGGAGTAAGCGCAAAATCCCGCTTGGCCGGCCTGTTTGCCGATGCAAGCATCGGGGCAAGAGCGCGTAAAAATTCCAGGTCCACCAGAGGCGTTCTCACCTCCAGGGAATGCGCCATGCCAGCCCAGTCCGTATCGCGCAGAAGCTGGTTTCTCATGTACCATTGCAATTCCAGGGCAGAGACCTTCAGGTAATCGCTTTTTATGCCTCTTGCCGTATCATCCAGCCGGGCCATCGTTTGCAGTTCGTTCCACCCCTGCCTTACGATTTCGCCGTCCAGCAGCCTGGGCAATTCCCACGGCATAAACAGGCTGCGCCTCAGCAGATAGGCCCCGGCGTAACTCCCGCCGTATTCAAAAAGCCCGGCATACTTTGGAGAGGTGAAACGCCTGAAAAATGGCGCGGATACTACCCTGAAACCGCGGCCCATAAGCGGTATGGATGCAAACGGGCCGAAACGCCGCGCCAACCCAGGCACCTGCCTGAAGCTGGGATAGGAGCCAAAAAGCTCATCCCCCCCCACGCCGGAAAGCACAACCTTCAGGCCGGCCTTTGCCGCCGCCTTTGCAACAAAATAACTGTTCACCCCGTCAGTAGTTGGCTGGTCCATGGCCTGAAAGAGCGCATCCGTCCCGGCCTCGAAATCCATCTTCTCCACCCATACCGTTTCATGCGCCGTCCGGTAATGGTCCGCCACAAGCGTGGCCATAGGGGACTCGTCTGCAAATGTGTTCAGATACTCCCTGAATGCCAGCGTCACGGTATGCAGCCTGCCCGGAACAACCTCCGAAGCCAGCCCGGCAAGCGTGCCGGAGTCCAGCCCGGCGGAAAGGAACACGCCCACCGGCACATCGGCCACCAGATGATGCTTCACGGAATCCAGCGCGGCCTCGCGCAGCCTGGCCAAGGTTTCCTGCCCGGTAAAGCTGACAGGGTTTTCCCCTGCCTCAGCAATCAAAGACGGCACATGGCAGTAAACCCGCGGGGTCCCCGTGCCGGAACCATCCACCGCCATGTAACTGCCAGCGGGCAGCGCACGTATTCCTTTATGCATGGTATACGGCTCCGGCACGCAGCCCCACAGGAAAAACCCCACGTGCCCAGCGGGCGCCGGGGTTGTATCCACGCAGCCCCCGGCTAGAAGGGCCTTTACCTGCGATGCCGCCCTGAATGTCTTGCCGTCATCAGCGTAATACAGAGGCTTGATCCCGAAGGGGTCGCGCGCGGCAACAAGCCTGGGGTGTGCAGTTTGACGCCCGTCATAAATCACGAAGGCGAACATGCCCCGCAGCCGCGGAAGAAGGCCATCTATGCCCCACTGCTCGTAGCCGTGTATTAAAACCTCCGTGTCCGACCCGGATTTGAACCTGTGCCCCATTTCCAGCAGGCTTGCCCGCAGCGGCTGGTAATTGTATATCTCGCCGTTGAAGGTTATGTGGACCGTGCCGTCCTCGTTGCACATCGGCTGCGCCCCTGTTTCCGAGAGCCCAATAATGGCCAGCCGCCTGTGCCCAAGGCCAGCCCGGTTGTTGGCCGCGTACCATTCGCCCGCGCCGTCCGGCCCGCGAAGGGCCATATGATCACGAATACGGCGGAGTTCTTCACGGCTGACGGCCAGGCCGTTTTTATAGTTGAATATGGAAACTATACCGCACATTTTTCCTGTCTTCTGATTTCAGGCGGACGCTGCCCCGCCATTTCAGTCCCCTTTAAAAAGAACTGATCAATTCAATGGCCCTTCCGCCACTGCCGCCGTGATATTCCCGGCACACACGGGGCAGATTTTTTTAACAGCAGAACAGTTTTTGCCGTTCTAATTTACGCACAGCCAAATGGCAAGGCGCAATTTTCCCAGAGCTGCTTCTTCTTGAACGGATTTTTTAAATGCCGGGAAGGACATCCTGGAATCTTTTTTCTGGCCTGCTTTCACGCCGAACGTTCCCGCTCTTAATAAAGCCCCACTTTTTTCGCGCTTTTCAAAAAACTATTTATTTAGTTATAGATTAAATAAATAATTGATATAGATTAAGAATTGTAGCAATGTAATGTCAAGGAGCAGGCTGTAACCTAGCGTTAACAATCAAGCAATATGGGCAGCCATGCCAAAAATGAGAGCACCGGTTAAAACATGACACAAAAATCATGACGCATGTCATATGGACAATGTCATGGTGTACCGTTCTAAACTTCCGCAATGGGTGGAAAACCCCCGGAGCGGAAAGGAGCTGGCCATGGATTTTTCAAATGCAAATATCTGGCCGCAGGATTAAAATGAAAATCTGTAAAAAGCGGAGAGGCAATGGAGAATATGGCTGATCCAAAAAGGGCGGGCATTGAACAGATTGAACATAAAAAGTTGAGATTCTCATTAAAAACGGGTAGTTGCATTTTTTCAATTGAACATATAAAAAAAGAAACCAAATGGAGGTACGTCCTGGTGGGGAAATTTCAAAAAATTTCGAATATCCGGTTTAAAGGTGTTTTGCCGGTTCTGCTGCTTTTTTGCCTTTTCTACCCGGCATCCGCAAAGCGCGTTATCGCTGACACCGTTCATTACGGCGGCGGTGTTCAGACATTCAACGGCCGCACCGGGGCGGTAATGCCGCAATCCGGGGATTACAACGCCTCCCAGGTGGGCCTGGGCAACGTGCCCAACGCCAATCCCTTTGACGGCTCTGCCACCTTTACGGACATCAAGACCAAAGGGCCGTGGGCGGACGTGCGGGCTTACGGGGCAACGTGTTCCACTACCACGGAAAGCGTGACCGCCACGGCAGACTCCAGCACCGTTACGGTTGGCGCCATCGGGGATTTTCAGGTAGGGCAATCGGTGGTTATTCCGCTGGCCGGGGCGATGGATGCGCCCGCCACGCCTGCTATCACATTTGCCAATGTGGACAGTTTTCATTATAATCCGGAGGCAACGCCCCCGAATCTTTCCGCTTATGTTATTGGCAACTCTGTAGATGCAGCATCTGTATGCACAACTGATACTACGACAAGTGCGTACCATAACGCCTCATGCACAACAACCTACGGCTATACTATTAGAGCCGTGGGATTCGATGGTGCAATTTCCGCACCCTCTTCGGTTACATACGTCGCGAACGGCCCAGCCACTATATCGCTTGCCAATCATATTTTTCTTCAGTGGGCAACTGATGCAAACGCTGTAGGTTATGTAGTCAATCGCTGTACGGGGACAAGCTGCACGCCCAATTACAACAGCATCTATAAAGTGCTGCCAAATCTTCCGGTAGGGCAGACGGCTTCCAGAACGTTCAGTTTTATGGATATGGGCAATCAGTTCGGTCATAGTGAATATACGCTTACGGGAAGCGCACAGGCCGGGATTTTAAACACCACCATCACGGCCATAAGCGGAACGACTGTAACACTGGCAAACGCGCCTTCACAGAGCGGCACATTCACCATGTACCACGATGACGAACCGGCTTTTGAGGCGGCAGCGCTTGCGGAGAACCCGCTGGGTGTCAATGGCGCTGCGGCTGGAGGGCAGGTGCTTGTGCCGCGTTGCTCCAATCCCTACAACTTCGGGCAGGCAATGAGCCTGGTGGGTATGTTGGGACTTACGATTAAAGGCCAGGGCATTCCGTACAACAATAGTGGCGGCTCTCAGATAAACTGGCTAGGCCCTTTGGGGGGAATCGTTTTTAATGGCAATCTCGCAAGCAATATTAAAATAGAAAATATAGGCGTTCCAAGCGGCAGTTATAACGACACGCCCGGTATTATCTTTGACCCTGACAAGTACACAGGGCCAACGGGGAATGTTTATGGCCCCGGCGGCAACCCCACTGGAAGGACTGCAAATACGACTGCCTGGGTTCTTAGAAACGTTGAATGTGGCGAGTCCGGCATATGCCTGAACCTGGGAGGCAAACAAAACGTTGACCTTATGAGTTTCGACCATTTAACTTGCGATACACCCAACGGCTACGGAGGCTGGGCCTGCGTATACGGCAACTCCACGCAAACCTATGACGAAACATTTAAAAATCTGGCTGTCGTCAATCGTGATTTCGGTATAAATTTTATTGCTGTAGGGTCATTCGATGTCAAAGATGCCAATTTCGAGCAGAATATTATAGATGCTTCACTCGGCGGCATATCTACTAACGCCAAGATAGACGGATGCGTTACGGAGTTGGCGCAGGAATTTTTGAATCTGGCGAGCGCCTCGCCTCTTGAAGTAAACAGTTGCCGCATCGGAGGCCCAAACCCCGGCCCCGACGGGTATTTCCTTGTAAGCTCCGGCTCCCTGGAATTTTCAAACAATACCGTAGAAGCACCTTCTGCCGGTGGTGTGGCAAATATGTCTTTGCGGGGAAAGTACGGCAGTGGCAACCTGCTACTGAACAATAATTTCGGCGTGGCTTTAAGTAGTGGCTACCCGGCAACGCCCGGAAATGAACCCGTTACCGATTATAATGGTGGTCAATTCACTGGTGGGCCTTATGTTGCAATTGGTGATAGAGTGAATCATGTGATGGTGCCAATCTCCGTTGTAGGCGCTGGGGGGGATACAAGTGTTTTCCCGGTCACATTTATGAACGCCTCCGTACGCCAGATGGCTGATACATCACCTATGGCAAATTTTAAGCCTTCGGTTTCAAGCTGCGGCACAGGCGCAATCGCAAACGGGACAAACATGGCAATGGTGATTACAGTGGGAAGTGGCGTAACGACCTCCTGCGCAGTCACGTTCAATACCAATCAGCCGTTTGCAAACGCCCCGACATGCACGTTTCAAGACATAACCCGGGGCATAACACTAAAACAGGCGTCTTTGACGGCCACGGGCGTGGTGCTTAATGCGCCTTCAGGCGTGTCGGATTTTGAAAACGACACGATAAACGGGATGTGCGTTGGGAATTAGACAATGTTTCCGGCCATGCCTGTCGTCCGGGCTGGCCTGAAAACTAAGACCCCGGTTAGAACCGGGGTCTTTTTGCTCTGCAGGAATTCAGGATATATCAGCGCTTTCGCCAACTGCTCATGGCGTGTACTTCCAGAAAGCAGAAGTGCCATTCCCCTGCAGCGCATAGAAATTGCCGCTGCCGTCGTAAGCCATGGCCCCTCCGTTTACAGTCCCGGGAATGGGGGCTGGAGCAGCTGCGCCTGTGTACCATATATTGGTATTAACGTTATATTTCCAGAAGGCGGTGGTACCATTCCCCTGCAGCGCATAGAAATTGCCACTGCCGTCGTAAGCCATGGCCCCTCCGTTTACAGTCCCAGGAACATTGGGCAACTGCGTCCACGAATTGGTAGCGATGTTGTATTTCCAGAAGGCGTTGACGTCATTCCCCTGCAGCGCATAGAAATTGCCGCTGCCGTCGTAAGCCATGGCCCCTCCGTTTACAGTCCCAGGAACATTGGGCAACTGCGTCCACGAATTGGTAGCGATGTTGTATTTCCAAAAGGCGT
>JAJYLE010000092.1 GCA_021788025.1 Nitrospirota bacterium | reverse complement strand
ATCTCGTCCTTCTTCGTACCCGCAGTGATGGGGCTGGCCGTGCTCACGTTCATAATCTGGTATGCCTTCGGGCCGTCTCCCGCCTTTACCTATGCTCTTCTTAATTTCATATCCGTGCTGATAATAGCCTGCCCGTGCGCCCTGGGGCTTGCAACCCCCACATCCATAATGGTGGGCACCGGCAAAGGGGCCGAAAGCGGCATCCTCATCAGAAGCGGAGAGGCGCTTGAGACCGCCCACAAGCTAAACTGCATTGTGCTGGACAAAACCGGCACCGTCACCCGCGGGGAACCGTCCGTAACGGACATAATCATTAATGGTTCGATAACAAAGGAACAGGCGCTCTACTACGCCGCTTCGGCTGAAAAAACCTCCGAGCATCCGCTGGCCGGGGCCTTCCTGAAAGCGGCGCAGGAATCCGGTATTAAACTGGGAGAGACCCGGCAGTTCCAGGCCATTGCCGGCCATGGCATAAAAGGCACCGTTGACGGCAGGGAACTGCTGCTTGGCAACTTAAGGATGATGACGGATGAGGGCATAGACACGGGCCAGCTGGCCCCGGCCGGGGAAGGGCTTTCAAACGAGGGCAAAACACCGGTGTTTCTTGCCCTGGATAAAAAACCCGCTGCCGTGCTGGCCGTCGCCGATACCCTGAAGGAGAATTCAAGGGAGGCCATAAAGGCGCTCAGGGACATGGGGCTGGAGGTAATCATTCTCACCGGAGACAACAAAAGATCGGCCCAGGCCATTGCCAGGCAGGCCGGGGCGGACACCGTTATCGCCGAGGTGCTGCCGGACCAGAAGGCCGAAATTATAAAAAGGCTCCAGTCCGAAGGCAAAAAAGTGGGAATGGCCGGTGACGGCATAAACGATGCCCCTGCGCTTGCGCAGGCGGATGTTGGCATCGCCATGGGCACCGGAACGGACGTGGCGATAGAGGCCGCAGATATTACCCTGATGTCCGGGGACTTAAGAGGCGTTGTGCGCGCAATCGCCCTTTCAAAGGCAACGCTTAAAAACATAAAGCAGAACCTGTTCTGGGCCTTCGCGTACAACACAATTCTTATACCCGTTGCTGCCGGGGCGCTCTATCCTTTCTTTGGCACGCTTTTAAGCCCGGTATATGCAGCGGCGGCCATGGGGATGTCCTCGGTTACAGTGGTAAGCAACGCACTAAGACTCAGGAAATTCGCCCCTCCGGTTTAAACCGGATTCCTTGAATTTCCGTTCATGCTTATGTGATAATCCCCCTTGCACACCTGATTTCGCGCTTAAAAAGGAGGTAACATGGGGAAAACTGAAGAGTTATCAATCAATGCCATTCGCATGCTGGCGGTGGATGCCGTGGAGAAGGCCAAATCCGGACATCCAGGGATGCCGCTGGGCGATGCGGCGATGGCTTATGTACTATGGACCAAGGCGTTAAGGCACGACCCTAAAAACCCCGCATGGGCCAACCGCGACCGTTTCGTGCTGTCCGCGGGCCATGGCTCCATGCTCCTGTACTCGCTTCTGCACCTTACGGGTTACGGCATATCGCTTTCAGACATAAAGGATTTCCGGCAGTGGGCAAGCAAAACCCCCGGCCATCCGGAGCATTGCCCCGAGTGCGGCATAGAGACCACCACCGGCCCTCTGGGCCAGGGGTTTGCCACTGGCGTTGGCATGGCCATGGCGGAGAAATATCTTGAAAAACTCTTCAACAAGCCCGGCTTCCCGGTTGTAAACTACCGCGTCTTCGGCATACTGAGCGATGGGGACATGATGGAAGGCGTACAGTCCGAAGCCGCCTCCGTTGCGGGCCACCTTGGGCTTGGCAATATAGTTTACCTGTACTCCGACAACCGCATTACGATAGAAGGAAAAACGGACATAGCCTTTACGGAAGATGTGGCCAAACGGTTTGAGGCGTACGGCTGGCACGTGCAAAAGACAAACGGGTATGACCTTGGGGGGATCGAAAAGGCCGTCAAAAATGCCGTAAACGAAAAAAACCGCCCTTCCCTTATAATCGCCAGGACCATGCTGGCATATGGCTGTCCCACCCTCCAGGGCAATCCTGAGGCGCATGGCTCCCCGCTTGGCGAAAAGGAGATAGAGCTGCTCAAGAAATCGTGCGGCTGGCCAACCGGCAAAAAGTTCTATGTGCCGCGTGATGTTTATTCCCACATGAAAAAATCCGCTGCAAAGGGCACTCAGGCGGCGGCTGGCTGGCGGCAGATGATGAAGAGATATGCCAAAAGGCATCCGGCCCAATATGAATTATGGCAAAGGCTTTCAGCCGGAAAACTTCTTCCGGAAGGTTTTGAAAAGGACATTCCCGAATTCAAGCCTGACGCGGGCGCGATGGCCACAAGAAGCGCTTCCGGCAAGGTGTTAAATGCAATAGCCACGCGCATGCCAAACCTGCTTGGCGGCTCCGCCGACCTGGCCCCCTCTAATAATACGTACCTCAAAGGCCAGGATGACTTCCTTCCCGGCAAGCCCGGCAGGAACATCCACTTCGGCGTTAGGGAGCACGCCATGGGGGCGATTTCAAACGGCATGGCCCTCAGCGGAATGCTGGTGCCTTACTGCGGCACGTTCCTTGTGTTCTCCGATTTCACAAAACCGTCCATCAGGCTTTCCGCCCTGATGAACACCCATGTTATATACATCTTTACCCACGATTCCATCGGCCTTGGCGAAGACGGGCCAACGCACCAGCCCATAGAGCATCTGGCCGCGCTAAGGGCCATACCGGGGCTTACTGTAATACGCCCGGCAGACGCCAACGAGACCGCCCAGGCCTGGAAACTGGCGCTTGAGAAGAACGGCCCCACATGCCTGATACTCTCCAGGGAAGGGCTGCCGGTAATAGACCGCAACGCAAAAGGCTTCACCCCGGCCTCCGGCATTGAGAGGGGCGGATACGTCCTTCTGGATTGCAAAGGCGCACCCGATATAATCCTGATCGGCTCCGGCGCGCAGGTGCATCTGTGCGTAAAGGCGGCCCAATTACTTGGCGAAAAAGGCGTCAAAGCTAAAGTCGTAAACATGGCCAGCTTCGACCTGTTTGAATCTCAAACCAAGGCGTACAAGGACAAGGTGCTGCCTGCTTCTGTGTCAAAGCGGCTTTTCGTGGAGGCTGGCTCTCCGCTTGGGCTTCACAGGTATGCCGGGGACAAAGGCGAGGTGCTTGCCATGGAGAGGTTTGGCGCATCCGCGCCCGGAAAAGTTGTCCTGGAAAAATTCGGGTTCACGCCGGAAAACGTGGCCGCCAGGGCGATGAAGCTGGTTAAAGGTAAATAGAGGGGAAAAAACCGCTTCCTATTGATTGAACTGGAATCCGCCATTTCCGCAAAAGAGGGAGTGGCGGATTTTTTATTCTCCGGGGCCAAGCCCCAGGCAGTTAAGGAATTTTTTCAAATCGCTCAAATCCGGCAGCACGTAATCTGCCCCGGTGGACGAAAGCTCGTCAACGGAATATTTGCCGGTTGCAACCGCAACCGCAGCGGCCCCGTAGGGCTTTGCGCAGGAAACATCCCTTGGGGTGTCCCCCACTACCACGCAATCGCTGAACGAAGAATTAATCCCCTTAAGCGCCTGGAACCTCTTCAGCGCATACGGAAGCAGTTTGTCCCTGTCCGCGTCGTCGCTGCCGAAGGCCCCGAAACCGAAATAATTCCATATCCCAAGCGCATCAAGTTTTATCCTTGCGCCCTGTTCGTAATTGCCGGTTAGAAGCCCCAAAGAGACCTGCCCCATGCCCTTAAGGGCGCTCAAAGCCTGGCTTACGCCAGGCATAAGCGCCTTGCCCGGTTTTTCAATCTCGCGTCCCAGATACCCGATATAAGTTTTCATGAACACAGGGCCGTTGCCGTCCATGGTAATTTCGAATTTGGCCAGCGCTTCTGCAAATATCTGCGGGTCCGTCTTGCCGGACATGCTTATAGCCCTGAATGCGTCCGGAATGCCGAAGAGCTCCTCAAAGCTGTACTCCAGCGCCCGCCTGCCCGCGCCGCCGGAGTCCATCAGCGTGCCGTCTATGTCAAAAAGTACAAGTTTCATTTTCACCTTTGGATATAATATTATAATCGTTGCAACAAGTTACAGGTTGAAGCCGTCCCTTGTCACTTGTATGCGCCGGGGCGTAGCGCAGTCCGGTTAGCGCACCTGCTTTGGGAGCAGGGTGTCGGAGGTTCGAATCCTCTCGCCCCGATACCAGCGCCTGTAGCTCAGTCGGATAGAGCAACTGCCTTCTAAGCAGTGGGTCAGGGGTTCGAATCCCTTCAGGCGCGTTTTCTTTTTTCCCTTGTAAAAACAAGAGGTTTTGCCCCATTTTCTGCTATTTTGGCTGGATTTCCAGAAAGGGTAAAAAGCGGCTGAACTGAAGCTAAGCGGATCGCCTTCGGTATTCATAGACGGGAAGGAATTGCAGCCCCAGGGCATGCCCGGTTTTGCCTGAAGGATGTTTTCGGACGAGTCTGGAAGGCTCGCGAATGTCCCTTCCGTGGAAACTCTGCGAAAAGCCATGAGGGGGTGAAACTCCCCGCGGCAAGCCGCGGGGCATTCTGCAAAGCTTTTTGTAAAAAAAACAGAACTCGTGTGAAACGCATGGCCGCGGCTTACAATACCAGCGGCCATGTTTTTGCAAATCATCCGGAAAGGAATAAAATTTTCTTGGCCTCATGAAATATTCAAAAAAATAATTTACACTGGCAAGAAAGGAAATCCCCGGATTTGCATACACTAAGCCCAAAAATGCCAGGGACGGCAGAATACAAAAAATTATCCCTGGAAAAGACGATAAGTCTGCTTGAAACATCGGCTGCGGGACTAACGGCATCCGAGGCCGGCAGCCGCCTGGCCGCGTTCGGCCCCAATGAGATAACTGAAAAAAAGAAAAGCCCGTACATTGAATTCCTGCGCCGCTACTGGGGCCCCATGCCCTGGCTTCTGGAACTGGCAATGGCGCTGGCTTTTCTTCTTAACCACCATCTTGAATCCATCATAATCTTTGCTCTCCTTACGTTAAACGCAATTATAGGGCAGATGCATTCCAGGAGTTCGCAAAAAGCTGTTGAACTTCTAAAAAAGAAGCTGGCCGCCAAGGCCAGGGTGCTCAGGGACGGGGTTTGGACAGTAACAGATGCAATAGATATTGTTCCGGGAGACTTGATTTCAGTGAAACTCGGAGACATTGTGCCTGCGGACGCCAAGATCGTGGATGGGCAGCTTTCAGTGGATGAGTCAGCCCTGACGGGAGAATCCCTGCCATTGAGCGCTTCAGCCTCCGCGGTTATCTTTTCAAGCACGGTTATCAGAAGAGGGGAAGCCAGGTGTGTAGTGATCAATACCGGGGCAAACACGTATTTTGGCAAGACCGCTGAACTTGTTAAGATTGCCAAACCAAAATCCCACCAGGAAGAAGTGATGATGGCCATAGTCAAATATATGATGTATTTGGGAATAGCGGCATCTGTCCTGGTCGCCTCGTATGCGCTTTCTATAGGGACAAGCATTTTTTCAGTCCTCACTTTTGTGGTTATCTTTCTTATGGGGGCGGTGCCGGTGGCCTTGCCCGCCGTGCTTACAATAGTGCAGGCCGCTGGGGCGATGGAACTGGCCCGGAAGGGCGCGCTGGTGACCAGGCTGGAATCGGTCGAGGACGCGTCCTCGATAGATATCCTTTGCCTGGACAAGACCGGCACGATAACTCAAAACAGGCTTTCAATTGTGGATGTCTGCCCTATGCCGGGGTATGGGAAAGAGGATGTGACAGTTGCGGCCGCGCTGGCATCACAGGAAGAAGGCATGGATCTGATTGATCTCGCCGTAATCGAATATGCCAGGAAAGAGAAGATCGATCTTGGCGCCTACAGGAAAATATCCTATACGCCATTTGATCCGTCTACTCGAAGGACGGAGGCTGTTGCCGAAACCGATGGGAGGAGATTCAGGGCAGTCAAAGGCGCCGTGCAGACGGTATCTTCAATGTGCGCTGCAATGGACATTAAAACAGCCCAAGCCAGGGACAAAATGCTTGAGGACTGTTCCCTCAAGGGCTACCGGACTCTGGCGGTTGCGCGCTCGGGGGGAAACGATCCCGATCAACTAAAGCTAATTGGCCTGCTTGCATTGGCCGACCCGCCCCGGCCTGATTCAAAAGGAATGATAAGCGAGGCGGAAAGACTTGGAATAAAACCGGTGATGCTCACCGGCGACAATGTCGCCATAGCCAGGGAAATAGGCCGGGAGGTAGGCATTGGCGGCAATATCATCCGGGCCGCCGATATAGAAACTGCCGGCGAAGACGCACGGATGATGGCTTCTGGAAAAATAGACGGGTTTGCGGAGATATACCCGGAAGACAAATACAGGGTAGTGAAACTGCTCCAGTCCGCCGGGCACATGGTGGGGATGACCGGGGATGGCGTGAATGATTCCCCCGCGCTTAAACAGGCGGAAATGGGCATAGCTGTGAACGATGCAACGGACGTGGCTAAGGCCTCCGCAAGCGTAGTGCTCACTGAACCGGGCATAAGCGTAATAGTGGATGCCATAAAAACAAGCAGGAAAATCTACCAGCGGATGCTCACATGGGTTATAAACAAGGTCACGAAAGTAATAGAGTTCATGGGGCTTCTGACGGTGGGCTTTCTCTGGCTCCATCATGTTTTACTGTCCCTGCTTGGCATGACCCTGCTAGTGTTCGCAAACGACTTTGTCACGATGTCACTGGCAACGGATAATGTGGAGCATACGGCCAGCCCCAACAAGTGGAACGTAAAAAATATAACCATCGCCTCCGTTTTCCCGGGAATGCTCCTGATTTTAGGAGACATATTCATAATCCATGCTGCCAGGCAGTA
Organism: Nitrospirota bacterium; assembly: GCA_021788025.1. Classification (GTDB taxonomy): domain Bacteria; phylum Nitrospirota; class Thermodesulfovibrionia; order Thermodesulfovibrionales; family JdFR-88; genus JAKAKS01. The sequence goes on along the minus strand of JAJYLE010000092.1, from coordinate 3,610 downwards.
TTTTCATTTGGACTGGACAAGGCTCCAGACGCTTGTAATGCTGAACCTCATATTCAACAGCCAGTTCAGGGTTCTTATCGTGCGGGAGAGGCGGCATTTCTGGTCGTCGCTTCCAGGAAAAAATCTTCTTTTCATGAGCGCCGCCACAATAATCGGGTTTGCTCTTTTGGCAATATACGGCGTCTTCGTCCCATCCGTGCCGTATCACCTGGCTCTCATGGTACTTGCGTTTTCGGCCTGCTTTACACTTTTAATAGATTTCCCAAAGTATTACCTTTTCAGGAAGTTCGGGCTTTAGATGGACAGACAGGGGAAGGAATATGACCAACAAAAATATCAGGGCAGATTGAGTTCGCCAGAAACGGAGGCCCGCAATGATAGCATTCAAGGAATCTTATGACACTGCGTTGGAGTTTCATGGGCACAAATGCCCGGCGATGCCCATGGGCTTGCGAGCAGGGCTTGCGGCAATGCGGGCACTTTGTGTTGAGCGCTCAAGGGAAAGGAACTGTTTGTCGAGGCCGAAACAGGCAGAGGACATGCCGCAGGGTGCTTTGTTGACGGCATAATGGCCGCCACTGGCTGCACTTACGGCACGGCCAATATCATGAAGCCGTATTACCGGCAAAAAAAAGGCATATTCGAAGCGAAAAGGTGTGAAAGCTGCGGCGAGCTTACATTCGCCGGCAAACTAAGGCTCGCCACCGGCGGGAAACTGGTTTGCATCCCCTGTTCGGGCTATGGAGCTTAAACAGAGTCCTTATTTCCAAGCAAATCCGGGAAGGGCTGATATTCGTAAAGGAGGCGCAAAATGATTGCAGTGAGCGTGGACATTCCAGCATTGAGATAACCATCCGTTTTTATAAACTTATCCCCACCATCTTCTAAGCAGTGGGGCAAGGGTTCGAATCTCTTCAGGCGCGTTTTCTTTTCCTGCCTTGAATAAATCTCAGGAAATATCCGGACAAGCCCGTTTCACGCGCCTTGCCGGGTCCTGCCGGTAATAGGCGGCAAGCACGCGGTAGAGGTCCGGGGAATGCCTCTGCAAATCCAGAGGACGGTCAAAGAACTCCTCTGTTGCCACGGCGAAGAACTCGGCCTCGTTCTTGGCGCCATAGGCGTCCAGGAAGGTCTCATGCCCCATTTGCGCAAGACGGCGCAGCCTTAAAAATTCGCGGGAACAGACGGCCACCCATTCGGCAAGCTGCGCCCGGCTGGCCATGGGCGGTGTGCCGTTTGCGGCCCCGTTCAGCATATCCAGTTTATGGGCGAACTCGTGGTATACCAGGTTGTGCCCCTGCTCCGGATGCCGCGCCCCGTGAATTACAGCGTCCCACACAAGGATAACCGTCCCCCAGGTCAAAGCCTGCCCTAAAATAGGCCCGGAGGGCTCCACCGGGGCAGTCACAATCTCAAACACCCCGGGGCTGCGCTCCGGAAGCATTACAGTTGAGGGATAAACCAGTATTGTATTTACATCCCGGTAATAATCATGGGGCAGCCCAAGCTGCAGAAGACAGGCCTGGGCGGCTATGGTAACGCGGATCTCATCGGTAAGCTCCAGCCCTCCGCACCCTTCCCAGCGCTTTTCCTCCAGAAAAACCTGCGTCATCGCCCGCAGTTCGGCCCGCTCGGCATCTTCCAGCATGCAGTAATGGGCGATGTTTGCGCGCAGAAACGCCTCCCATTGCGGAGGCAACGGGCGCTTTCGCGCCTCCGCGCGGCGATGATCGCGCAGCCAATGCAGCATTGGATTTATTTCCCTGTGTTCTAATGCCCGAAGAAGCCGCGCCCCTTCTTGTCGGGAATGAGATATAAGGCTATGCCCTTGTCCTCGCAGAATTTTATAACGTCCTTGTCTTTAACCGAACCGCTTGTGGACATTATGGCCTTTATGCCGGCCCCGGCAAGCACCTCCACGCCGTCAGTAAACGGAAAGAAGCTGTCGCTTGAGGCCGATGCGCCCTTTGCGTCATGCCCGCAGTAGGTGACAAGATTAAGCGCAAGTTTCGCCCCGCGCACCCTGGCCTGCTGGCCCACGCCGTTTCCGATAAGCTGGCCGTTTTTCACGATGGTTATCGTGTTGCTGTTGCTGGTGTCACCGATGGCCTTGGCAATAAGCATGTCGTCTTCCTGCTGGCGCGTGGCCTGGCCGGACTTCTTCAGTTCCGGGTCGTTAAGGTCCAGAATGCAGGTGTAATTGGGCTGGGCAAGAAAGCCGCCGCGCACATAGCGGTAGCGCGGAGATATGTCCAGGCTGGCCTTCCCCAGGCTCGCAAGCGCGGGGTTTGCCAGCAGCCTGCACTTGTCGCCTTTGCGCTGGAAGAGCCCCGTGGCGCTTTCGTCGAATGCCGGCGCTATTATGCCATCCAGTATCCTGCGCTGCCCTTCAGGCATCCCGAAGCCAACCAGCGCCTCCGCCACTTCCTCCGTAACCGTGCAGTTCACCATCACAAGCCCGCCGAAGATGGCAAGCGGGTCCCCCATTATCATCTTTCTGGCAACCTCCGCCGGATTTTCCCCCACGGCGGCCCCGCATGAGTTGCCATGCTTCACGCCCACCGCTATAAAAGGCGCCTTGCCGCGGTTCACCTCGAAGGTGGCCGCAATATGCGTTACCGTCTGAAGCAGGCGGTCCAGGTCGCAAAGATTGTTGTAGCTGGGCTCCGTACCGGCCACAATTCTGAACTTATCAAGCGACAGGGGATCGGCCGAGCCCCCTTCATAAAGGGCGGCAGGCACCTGGTAGCCGTTTTCGCCGTATTTGCATGTAAGGGCAAGCCTGCCCGAAAATGCCATCTGGTCCTTGGGTTTGCTTTCCAATTCAAAAACACCTCCTTATTATTATGGATAGTGATTATACATGCCACGCGAAAACGCAGACAAGCAGGGATATAGCTGCCGGGGTCTTCTTTGATATATAATACAAGGCTAACGGACCAAGGGGCTGGGTTTAAGGCAGGTTAATCCGTTGCCTGCCCACTTGCGCCTTGTTCCATAGAATGGTGGGTGTAGCTCAACGGCAGAGCACTGGACTGTGGCTCCAGGTGTTGTGGGTTCGAAACCCATCACCCACCCCAAAAAATCCCCGCGCCTGTAGCTCAGTGGATAGAGCATCGGCCTCCGGAGCCGAGGGTCAGAGGTTCGAATCCTCCCAGGCGCGCTTTCAGCTAAACCATGCGCCGCACACCCCGGCCGCACACCAGGGGTTGTAAACAAGCTCCTATGCCAGCCTTCTTTTTAATTCAATAGGTTATCTGCCTTGTTGCCGCTCCGCGGGAAAAAACTGTACGCCGGATCACAGGTAAGATGCCATGAAAAACCTTGTTTTTCAACCACTCTCGTTGACTTTTCCCTGTTTCCGGGGGTATTATGATTTCAGAGATAACAGGATTCCGGGCAGGTAACTGTAGTCTAAGAAAAAAGAGGTTGCACATGTTTGAAAAATTCACCGAACGCGGCAGAAAAATCATCATCTACGCCAAAGAAGAAGCCGAAAAGCGTCAGAACGACTATCTGGGCACAGAACACCTCCTGCTTGCACTCTTAAGAGAAGAGGATTCCCTTCCGGTTGTAATCATCAAGAAAATGGGGCTGTCCATCGATGAAT
>JAJYLE010000091.1 GCA_021788025.1 Nitrospirota bacterium | reverse complement strand
CATTTCCTGGGCGATTATCCATCGGTAAAATGGCGGAGGTTTGCACATTCGATCCCCCAGGATTTAACCGGAAAGACAGTTCTGGATATTGGGTGCAACGCCGGATTTTACAGCATCGAAATGAAAAAGCGCGGGGCCTCAAGAGTGCTTGGCATTGATAACGACACTGGTTATCTTGATCAGGCCAGGTTTGCCGCCGAGGTCTTCGGGCTTCAGATAGAGTTTGCGGAGATGTCTGTATACGATATAGCAAGCCTGGATGAAAAATTCGACATAGTTCTCTTCATGGGGGTTTTCTATCATTTAAGGCATCCCTTAATGGCGCTTGATTTGATACACAGGCATGTTGCGCGTGAAGGCGGGCTTCTTGTGTTCCAGTCCATGTTACGTGGAACCAGTGACAAGCTTCTGCCGGATGGGGATTATCCATTCGGAGAACACAAGATATTCCTTGCCCGCGGGTTCCCGGCAATGTATTTCATCGAAAATAAATATTCCGGCGACGAAACCAACTGGTGGGTCCCAAACAAATCCTGCGTGGAGGCGATGCTAAGGAGCTCCGGGTTCAATATCCTCGACAATCCGGAAAATGAGGTGTATATCTGCACTAGGAAAGGCGGTGCGGTGTTTTGATCGAGGCTGTCATGTTCTGGAACGAGCCTAATAATTTGTCGCACTGGGACTTTCACCTGGACCCTGAATGGAATATCTATGCGGAGATGGTAAAAATGGCTTCCGCCGCTGTAAAAGGCGAATCGCCAGGCATTTCGCGCGTGCTTGGAGGAATATCCCCGATAGATCCTGATTTTATAAAAAATATGGATCGGAAGGGCGTGATGGATTGTATCGATGTAATTGCAGTGCACGGTTTCCCGCTGGACTGGAACCATTGGACCATTCATGAATGGCCCACAAAAATCCAGCAAATCCGGGCGGCAACCGGCCAGATGGCGTCTCTCCCGGTTTGGGTGTCTGAGGCGGGCGTGTCATCTTTCGGGGCCGAAGAGGTGCAGGAATTCGGCCTCAGGAAAACGGCCGAGCTGCTAACCGGCAGTGTCCGGCGTATACACTGGTACAGCCTTTACGACCTTCCGAAGGCCTGGCCTGCAACCACCCGGCACAAGGAGGCGGAAGGCTCTTCATATTACAGGCATTTTTATATGGGGCTTTTAAGGGAAGACGGCTCACCCAAGCCGGCTGCCCGGATATTCCCGGAATATACGCCGGAGCTGGGTATATGCCAGTGGTTCCATTTCGGGGATTACAGGCTCCAAGATGCAGTGAGATGGCTTAAAAAACTAGGTGTCACCTATATAAGAACCGGGCTTAGCTGGGCCGACAGCCTCAGGCCTGGCGCATGGGAGTGGTTTGACCGTCAGATGTCCGCGCTGGAGGATTTTTCCGTTACCCTTACTTTCTGCTTTACCCCGGAAGAGTTCGGCATACAGCCGCATCATACCAGTCCGCCTTCCGATATAGGGAGGTTTGCGGAGTTCTGCGGCAAGGCTGTAAGGAGATACGCCAGATGAGTGCAATGGCCGCCAATATGAACAAATGAACTCCCTTTCTGTGCTTAGCGTGGCTTATCCGTTTGCACTGGTCCGCCCGGACACCGCCGGAGGTGCGGAGCAGGTGCTCTGCACATTGGACAAGGAGCTTACCGAGGCAGGCCACCGGTCAGTTGTCATTGCTGCCAAAGGGTCCGATATTTCCGGCCATTTAATAGAAACCCCGTTGCTGCCCTGCCGGATAACCAGCAAAGATAAAGCCAGGGTTTGGGGGCATGTCAGGGACATTCTGAGAGGGGTGTTTTCGGGATACGGGGCCGGGGAGTTTGACATTGTCCATATGCACGGGGTGGACTTCATGAATTATCTGCCCCCGGAGGCCCCTTCGCTTCCGCCGGTATTGATAACGCTGCATATGTGGCCAAGCGTGTATGGAACCGGTATGTACATCGCAGGGGCAAGGAGCAATACTTATTTCAACGCTGTTTCAGCCACCCAGGCAAAGGCGTGCAATCCCGTGCCGGGGACGGTGCTTAAACCGGGATCTATGCCTGTGATTGAAAATGGAGCGTTCCTTTCAGCGAGTGTGAAAGGTCATCTGGAGCAAAAGGAGGAAGGCTATGCCCTTTGCCTTGGTAGGATATGCGAGGAGAAGGGATTTCACATCGCGCTTGAGGCGGCAAAAATGGCAGGTGTTCCGCTGGTGATCGCGGGAGAGGTTTTTCAGTATCCCGAGCACGAATCTTACTTCAGAAGAAAGATTCTTCCTGGGTTGGACGGCATCCGTTATAAATTCGTAGGCCGGGTAGGGTGGGTGCAAAAGACTGCCCTGATACGGCAGGCCTTGTGCCTGCTGCTGCCAAGCCTGGTTGAAGAGACCAGCTCACTTTCAGCGATAGAAGCCCTGAGCTGCGGCACGCCGGTAATCGCATTCGCAAAAGGAGCGCTGCCGGAGATAATTGAGCAAGGCGTTACGGGCTTTATGGTTGACGGCGCCGGAGGGATGGCACACGCGATCTTAAAGGCCAGAACCATAAACAGGCAAGCGTGCGCAGCGGCCGCGCTCAAGAGGGCCTCTGCTTCTGAAATGGCAAGGCAATACACTGGTTTATATCATGAGATCATCGAGCATAAGAAAATAAATGATCTGCGATAATCAAATTGCATTGCTTGGTAAGCCTGCTGCTACACTTGAGGACTTGCGCGCTGAATGGGAATATCTGTGGCGGATTTCTGATTGTCCACCGTTTCAGCATCCTGGCTGGATTATCTGCTGGTGGAACACATTCTCTTCTCCGGATCAAAAGCAGCTCACAATAATGATGAGAGGCGCAGACGGAAAGCTGGAGGGCCTGGCCCCAATGTTCATCTGGCGGCGCTATGACGGCAAAAGGCAGCTTTCATTTGTCGGAAGTGGCATCTCCGATTACTGTGGAATAATTTGCGCGGAAAATAAAAAAGATTTATTTGCCAGGGAATTTCTCAATTTTATTTTAAACAGTGCATCAGACCTGTGGGATGTCTGCCTGCTGGAGGACATCCAATCCAGCTCTCCGCTTTTAACTGCTGTTGCGCAAACTCCGCTGCTAAATGCTTGGCGAGGGGCCGTCTGCCCAAGTGTTTGCCTGCCGGACTCATTTGAAAAATATATGGCCGGGCTTGCCAGATCGAAACGGGAACGGCTGGAAAGGTCACAAAAAAAATTGGCGCGCCTTGGGATGCATGTGGAGAGTGTTTCCAGGCAGGAAGACGTGCCGCGCGCGCTGGAAATCTTCTTCAGCCTGCACGAAAAATCATGGAAACATCGCGGCCAGGAAGGGGTAATCAATACTGACGCCCTGAAAGGGTTTTACCGGGCTGCTTCCACGGCACTTGCCGAAGCCGGAATCCTGAGGATTTATTTAATGAGTATCCGTTCAGGTGGCAGCAAGAATTACATAGCCGCGCTTTATGCCATGTTCCACCGGGGCCGGGCTTATTGCTACCTGGGGGGGTTCGACCCGGAGTTTGAAAAACTGAGCGCCGGCTCCGTGGCAGTGATGCACGCGATAAAGGAGGCCATTGAATCCAGAATCAGTGAATTCGATTTCCTCCGCGGCGCCGAGCCTCACAAATACACCTGGGGGGCTAACGACAGCTTTAACTGGAACATATCCGGCCTTTCACGGGGCGTCAATTGATCGTATACAGGAAACAGGAAAGCCTGGAAAAAACATCCGGCCTCTTCGCAGGCGTAAAAAGAGACCTGATTAATTGCAGGCGCTCAGGGTATTCCCATGATTCAGTGATAGAGCTGCTTGTAGATATGGGCGAGTTTGAATCGGCTGTGGCCGACGCGCTATGCCCGGCTGTGGATGCATATAACCAGGTGCTCTCGGAGCTGCGGAACGCCTCGGTGCTTGCCGCGCATCTGGCAATTAGATCGGCAGAGGGCAAAAAGCCATGCGGGATGGAAACAAAACTGGAAACTACGCTGGAGAAGCTTCAGGTTTTACGCCTTCCGGATACCGTCACCCTTCGAGTGTCCGAAGGGTTTGCGTATTACGGGCTCTATCCGGAGACCTATATGGAAGCTGCCCGCAGGTTTGCTGCTGATAACCTGACCCGGGGAAAAAGCAAGGCCGTCTGCATAGGCCTGAGGACCATTGGCTCTGCGCTGTCAGCGCTGGTTGCGGCCGTCCTTGAAAAAGAGGGCGTAGAAGTGCTTCCGCTTACGGTAAGGCCCAGGGGCGAACCGTTTGAAAGGAAATTATTGATAGACCGCCTGCTCCAGAAAACCATAGCCGGATTAAAAGAGGAAGCCTGGTTTCTTATAGTCGATGAAGGCCCGGGGCTAAGCGGCTCCACAATATGCTCGGTTGCGGACGCCCTATCCGTTATGGGGATACCAGACGAGCGTATAGTCATGTTTACAAGCTGGATACCCGGCGGATCGGATTTTATAAGTGTGCAGGCGAGACAGAGATGGCCCAGACACCGGAAGTATTCGGTTTTCTTTGAGGAAATATTTCTGGACGGCAAAGGCCCCAATGCCGGATTATTTGGTGAATGCCTTCCGTCATACTCGTCGGAATGCCAGGACCTTTCGGCAGGAGGCTGGCGGCGTATCCATTTCAAGGAAAAGGATTATCCAGCCGTTCATCCGCACCATGAAAGGCGGAAGTACCTGTTCCGTACTGAGGGCCGCCTGTTGAAATTCGCCGGGCTTGGCAGATATGGCAGAAAGACGCTTGCCAGGGCCGGAAGACTGGAGAACTCCGGCTATTGCCCAAAGGCAATCGGGCTTTTGAACGGTTTTTTAATAATGGAATATGTTAACGGGCGGCCCATGCGCCCCGGCACTACCGGATATGATTTTCTGAATACCGCAGCAGGATATATGGCGCACATCGCCAGGGAATTCCCATGCGGCAAGGCGATGGAGTTTGTAGATTTCCGTGAAATGGTGGAGAACAATATAAATCTTTCATTGGGGCCACGGATTGCGGTTGCCGCCAGACGCCGGCTGAACTTGCTTGCCGGATATTATGACCCTGGGCGCTCCGTAAGCATAGACGGCAGGATGCTGCCGCATGAATGGCTTTCCACCGGGCACGGCTTTATAAAAACGGATTGCACAGACCACCACGCGGACCATTTCTTCCCGCGGGACCAGGACATATGCTGGGACGTGGCCGGCACTGTGACGGAATTCAAGCTTGGCGCGGCCAAAACTAAATTCCTGCTGGCAAGATATTCGGAAATCTCCGGCGATAGACTCATGGAAAAACGGCTTCCACTCTACATGCTTTCCTATCCGGCATTCAGGATAGGATATTCGCAAATGGCGGCCCGCCAGTTCGGGGACACACCTGAGGGGGTGCGGTTCCAAAGGCTTGCGGACTTGTATGCCTCGGCCATAAAGACTGCCCTTTCGTAATCCTTTCTGTATCAACCCCATCCGCCTCGTGAGAAAAAAAGTGTTTTGCTGTATTCTAAATTGCTGGGGATTTATGCGGATTCCCCCGATGCACGAATGCGCAACCGCCTGCTCCATATATCATTACTTCTTCTGGCGGCAATAGCCCTGTACGCCAATTCGCTTCCCAATTCGTTTAATTTTGACGACCAGGCCCTTCTTATCGATAACAATGCCGTCCACGGCATAACGGCCGCCAACCTGAAGGCTGTATTTACCTCGGTGCCCAACCACCTTGAATACCTTCCGGTAAGGGACCTCACCTACATGCTGGATTATCAGATATGGGGGCTGGACCCGCTGGGTTATCATATAACAAACCTCATCTTCTATCTGCTCTGCGTTATCATGTTCTATCTGTTCATGGCAGAGATACTTGCCGGGGCCGGGGGCGCAGCGTTTGCAGCCGCCCTGGTTTATGCGCTCCATCCAGTCCATGTGGAATCCGTTGCCTCCATCACCCAACGGAACAATCTGGTTTCAGGGTTCTTTTACTTCACTGGCCTCTTCCTTTATATGAGGCACAAGCGCCATGGGGCCACAGGTTCCGGATATTACCTGCTGTCCCTCCTTTCGTTTGTGCTGGCGATGCTGTCCAAGGCAATAGCTGTTGTCCTGCCGGTTACGGCCGTGCTGCTGGAGCTGTATTTCCCCGATGAAGATCCGCTTGGCAAAAGACTTTCGCGCACCGTGCCATTCTTTATCCTTGCCGCCGGATTTTCCGTGCTGGACATCGAGGTTGCAAAGAGCACAAGGATATTCCTTGGGTTTGCAGCGGGGCTGGCCAGCAGGCTGCCTGGGGCGTTCGAGGCTGTATGGGCGTATATAAAGATGCTCCTGTTTCCGTACCAGCTTAAAGTCTGGCACAGTTTCAATCTCCCTGCTGGATTCCTGGATCCGCGCGCGCTGCTTTCCATGGCAGGGTTGGCAGCCTTGATATTTCTTATCATTTATTACCGCAAAAGATACAGGGTGCTTTCATTTGCCGCCGCCTGGATGCTTACAAGCATGGCGCCTGTGGCAGGGCTTGTGCCGGCCGCAACTATCATAGCGGAGAGGTATGCCTTTCTGCCATCCGCCGGGTTTTGCCTTTCGGTTGCCTTCATCTTCATGGAAATATACAAGAACCGGGCCGCGCAGGTGCGGCTGGCCGCCGTGCTGGCTGCCGCCGCGGTGCTTATCTCGTATGCCGTCACTTCCTTCCAGAGGAATTTCGAGTGGAAAGACCAGACCACGCTTCTTGAGGCGGACCTCAACCATCACCCGGATCTCCTGAAAACATATGTATTCCTTGGCAGGGCGTATGTATTCAAGGGGGATTATCAAAAAGGCCTCTACTATCTCCTTCAGGCCAAGAGAATCAATCCAGGGCTTCTTGAATACGATTTCTTCAGCGCATATTACCTGTACAAGACGGGCCAGCTGGATGCCGCGCTGGAGGCGCTGAAATCGCTCAGGAAAAATATTGGCGGAGAGGTCATCGATATAGACTATCTCTGTGGCCGCATCTATGAATTGAAAGGTGATGACGGTAAGGCCAGGGACTATTACCTGAAAGCTGCTGATGCGGATATACCCATGGGGATTTACCTGCGGCAGGACGCGCTGGACGCCTTGAAAAAACTGGGCGCCAGCTGATCCGTTGCACTCCTTGAATCTTTCGAGCGGTTTAACTAAAATCGTAGTCATCTTCAAGAAAGGTTTCTTTCGCATTGGAATCCGGTAAAAAAGCTGCTTACAGGGTTATTGTGCTCATGGGCATTGTGAGCCTCTTCGGGGACATTACCTACGAAGGGGCCAGGGCCATCACCGGGCCGTACATGGCTGTGCTTGGGGCCAGCGCGGCTGCGGTTGGCGTGGTATCCGGCCTTGGCGAATTCATGGCTTACGGCCTGCGCCTTGCCTCCGGATATTTCGCGGACAGGACCAGGGCCTACTGGCCGCTTACGTTCCTGGGCTACGGCCTAATGGCCTCCATACCGTTTCTGGCCCTGGCCGGCAACTGGCAGGTAGCCGCCGTCTTCATAATACTGGAGCGGCTTGGCAAGGCCATCCGCACACCCGCAAGGGACGCCATACTCTCGCACGCCACATCCAAGGTGGGGCGGGGCTGGGGGTTCGGGCTGCATGAGTTCCTGGACCAGCTGGGCGCCATAACCGGCCCGCTTATATTCATAACCGTCTTCTATTTCAAGGGCAATTACGCCCACGGCTTCAACATACTCTGGATACCGGCCATACTGTCGCTGGCGTTCCTGGTGCGGGCCAGGATGAAACTACCCCGGCCGGAGCTGCTTGAATCCGATGGCCCTGCCCGTGCGCAAGAGAAGGGCGGGCGCGCCCCTAAAGGGAAGCTGTCCAGCTTGTCCAAGACGTATTGGCAGTACGCGGCGTTCACGTTCTTTACGGTGGCTGGGGTTGCCCACTTCCAGCTTATATCCTGGCACCTTAAATCGGCCAATCTTGCCACTAACATTCAGATACCGTTCCTGTACATAGTTGCAATGGGCACGGATGCCGTCTCCTCGCTGGCTGTTGGCAAGCTGTACGACAAAATAGGGTTCAGGTTCCTCATGCTGATGCCCCTCATCTCGCTTCCGGTGACGTTTCTTTCGTTCAGGGGCGGCCTGGAAATGGCGTTGTTCGGCGTTATGCTGTGGGGCGTGGTTATAGGCACGCACGAGACCATGATGCGCGCCGCCATCGCGGATTTAACCGGCATAGAGCGCCGCGGGCTTGGCTACGGCATATTCAACACCATCTACGGCCTTGGCTTCCTGATTGGCAGCGGCCTGATGGGGCTTCTATACGAGTGGTCGCCCAATTACCTGGTGGCCTTCTCAGTGCTGATGGAACTTATAGCCATGGGCATATTTCTTTCCACCGGGTTTGCACGCCGCAAACATTGACAACCCCGCCTTCAAAAGTATATAAAGTAACTGGAACAAGAAGCTTTCAGGCGCCGCGGCAATCCGCGGCTTAAAAGGGAATCCCGTGAGGAAAAATCCAAACCGGGAGCGGTCCCGCCGCTGTAAGGGGGACGAAAGCCCACAATGCCACTGCCGGGCGCTGCCTGGCGGGAAGGCGGGCAAGTAGGAAGAACCCAAGCCAGAAGACCTGCCTGAAAAAATAACAGGCGCGCGTGCGCCGGTTTTCCCGTGGAGGAAAGAGAATGAACATAATAACCGCATTGTAAATCCTCAGGGCTTTGCTGCCTTGAGGATTTTTAATTTTCCCGGTAAAAATTACAAGGAGGTCTTCCATACATGACCCAGATAGAAAAGGCCGCTTCGGGCCTGTCCACAGAAGAGCTGCTGGAAGTTGCAAAAAGCGAAGGCATAGAGGCTGAAACCGTAAGAAGGCGCGTGGCCTCGGGCAAAATCATCATCGCGGGCGGCGTGGCCGGCGGAAACGGAAACGGCGGCGGCGCTAAAGGTAAGCGGAACGTTGTCGGCATTGGCAAGGGCCTGCGCACAAAGATAAACGCCTCCATAGGCACGTCCACATCCATATCGGACGTTAAGATGGAAGTGGAAAAGGCCGTAACCGCGCAGCGGTACGGGGCGGACACCCTTATGGACCTTAGCGTGGGCGGCGACATCCGGGGCGTCCGCAAGGCCGTGATGGATGCCATAAGCCTGCCCATCGGCACCGTGCCGCTGTACGAGGCGTTTGCAATCGCCATAGAGAAATACGGGGCGGCCGTGAACATGCCATCCGAACTGCTCTTTGAGATAATGGAGCAGCAGTGCGCCGAGGGGGTGGGGTTCATGGCCATCCATTGCGGCATAAACAGAAGGACGGTGGATATGCTCCGTAAGCAGCACTACCGTTACGGCGGGCTGGTGTCCAAGGGCGGCTCCTACATGGTTGCCTGGATGGAGAAGAACAACAAGGAAAACCCGCTTTACGAGCACTTCGACAGGGTGGCCTCCATCCTTAAAAAATACGACACCATACTTAGCCTGGGCAACGGTTTTAGGGCCGGGGCGATACACGACTCCACCGACAGGGTGCAGATACAGGAACTGCTTATAAACTGCGAGCTTGCCGAGACTGGCCGGGAGATGGGCTGCCAGACGATGGTGGAAGGCCCAGGCCATATCCCTATTAACGAGATAGAAGCCAATATCATACTTCAGAAGAAGATGAGCGGCGAGGCCCCGTTCTACATGCTTGGCCCCATCACAACCGACGTGGCCCCCGGGTACGATCATATAACCGCCGCTATCGGCGCGGCGCTGTCATCCTCCTACGGCGCGGATTTCATCTGCTACGTTACGCCTTCGGAGCATCTTGGCCTGCCGTTTCCGGAGGACGTGCGCGAGGGCGTTATCGCGGCAAGGGTGGCGGCGCATGTTGGCGACATGGTGAAGCTTAAAAAGACGGACGCGGACAAGGCAATGTCCAAGGCCAGGCGCAACATGGACTGGAAAACCCAGATTGCAATGGCCATAGACAGCGAGCGCGCGGCCGAGATAAAGGCAAAGCGGGGCGACCCGGACGAGCACTCCTGCACCATGTGCGGCAAGTTCTGCGCCAACGATATCCTTAAAGGCGTGTTTGAAAAGGACATGGACGGGTCCGACAAGAAGTAGGGTTTCATAGCCTTCTCCGGGGCATTCGGTTTGACCCGAATGCCCCTTTTCTTTTTATATGTTCCAGCCATTTCTGGATTTTCTTTTAATTCCGGCAGCTTAGTGGCCAAAATCCTGTTCCGCCTGTTCCATTTGTTCCGTTTTTTTACCCCCGCAAGTGTCTGATTTTAAAGGATTTGATTTATTGGTGAAATAAGAATGTAACAAAGATGGAACAGCCTAACTGCCTGTTTTTTCAGGTTTTGTTTTTACAAATCTTTATTTTTAAATAACCCTTCTTTTGGTATTTCGGCACAGGACTTCAGGTTCTTCCTGCTGATTTTCAAAGAGCTGTGAGGGGTTGTTGTCCCTCCAGACAGCGCCAATATAACACGGCCTGCCATGACACTGTCCATATGACAT
>JAJYLE010000090.1 GCA_021788025.1 Nitrospirota bacterium | reverse complement strand
TCTTGTTCACCCGGAGCGTGCGGAAGGCCAGGGCTGCGGTAAAGGGCAGGTTAACCATTGGCCCGCGCCTTTCTTGAAGCCGTCATTTCGTCCGATATCACACGGCCATCCAGAAATCTTATGGTCCGCTTGCTGAATTCCGCTATGTCCGGCTCGTGCGTGACAAGGATTATGGTAATGCCTGCGGTGTTGTTAAGCTCCACAAAAAGCTCCATTATCTCCACGCTGGTTTTGGTGTCCAGGTTGCCCGTGGGCTCATCAGCAAGTATTATCGGGGCCTCGTTTACAAGCGCCCTTGCTATGGCCACTCTCTGCTGCTGGCCGCCCGAAAGCTGGTTTGGATAATGCATCTCCCGTTTTTCCAGCCCCACTTTCTTAAGGGCCTCCATCGCCCGGCCCATCCTCTCTTTTGCCGGCACCCCCTTGTAAAACATCGGCAGTTCCACGTTCTCGAGCGCGGTTGTCCTGGGCAGCAGGTTGAACCCCTGGAACACAAACCCTATCTTGCGGTTCCTTATATCGGCCAGTTCGTCGCGGCCCATTCCGGAAACGTCGATGCCTTCAAGCATGTATTTCCCGCCGGTGGGCTTGTCCAGGCAGCCAAGTATGTTCATGAAGGTGGATTTCCCCGAACCCGACGCGCCCATTATGGAGACGAACTCCCCTTTGGCAATGGACAATGATACGTCCTTCAGGGCGTTTACCTCTATGTCGCCCATCCTGTAAACCTTGTTTAATCCGCTTGCTTCAATCAGCGCCATTTTTTCTGACCGTCCGTCAATGGAACATCATCACTCCGGGCCTGCGCTCGCCGGCCTTGCCCTTTTCAAGGGCCTCCACAATCACCTTGGCGCCTTCGGGCAGGCGCCCGGAAACCACCTGCGAATAGTTGCCATCGGAAAGGCCCGTCTTTATTACTACAGGCACGGGCTTTATGCCGGCCAGCGCCCATACTACCTGGCCGCCCCCCGCGCCGCCTGAGCCCTGTCCCGCCGTTTTGCCAGGCATGCGGAAACGCAATGCGGCATTTGGCACCCTAAGCACGTTCTTTTCCACATCGGTAATGATCGAGACGTTCGCGGTCATGCCCGGTATAAGGCGCAGGTCCGAATTATCCACGGTAATTACCACATCATAGGTAACCACGTTCTGCACCGTTATCGGGGCAATCCTTACCTGGGACACCTTGCCCTTGAATATTGAATCCGGATAGGCGTCCACCGTAAACTCCACAGCCTGCCCTGTCCGGATGCCGCCTACGTCCGCCTCGTTCACGCTGGTGTCTATCTGCATTTTCCTTAAATCCCTGGCGATAGTAAAAAGCGTGGGGGTCTGGAAGCTTGCGGCCACGGTCTGCCCCACGTCCACGTTCCTGGAGACCACGGTGCCGTCCACCGGGGACACTATCTTTGTATATGCAAGATTGGTCTGGGCCACCTTCAGCGCAGCCTGCGCCTGCCGCACCTGCCCTTTGGCTGCCTCGGTGGAGGCCTGGGCGGTCAGGTAGTTTGTCTGGGCCGTATCAAAATCGCTCTGGGCAACCAGATTTTGGGCCAGCAGTGTTTTATTGCGCAGCATGGTCCTTTTGGCGTCGACCTCCGTGGCTTTGGCCTTGTCCAGATTGGCCTGGGCCGAAAAGAGATTGGCCTGGGCCTGGCCTACCTGCGCTTCAAAAGTGGCAGGGTCTATAAGAGCAAGGAGCTGCCCTTTTTTCACTTTGGAATTAAAATCCGCGTAAAGCTTCTTTATGGTGCCCGACACCTGCGTTCCAACAGATACGTTGATAACGGGATTTACCGTGCCGGTCGCCGTAACGGTGGCCTTTATGTCGCCCCTGGTTACGGTCTGAGTTTTATAAAGCGGACCTTTCTGCCCGTCCCGTTTCACAAAAAAGACCACGGCCGCAAAGGCCAGCACAATGGCCGCCAGTATATAAATCATCTTGCTCTTCTTTTGCATTACCTGACCCCCATCGCGTTTTCCAGATTGGCCTCCGCCGTCATATGATTATAAAGCGCGTTTATGTAAGCCGTCTGCGCAGTGCTGTAAGATGTAAGCGCATCCGTAACATCCACCTGGCTGCCCACACCCGCCGCATAGCGCCCGTTTGCCAGCGCCAGGTTCTCTTTTGCCTGTTCAAGCCCCTCCTTGGCGGTAGGGACGCTGCTTTCTGCCTGCTTCAAATTGAGATATGCCTGCCTGGCCTGAAGGTAAATGATCTGCCGGAGGTTTTCCTCGTTTGCCTTTGCCGCATCCAGGTTGGCCTGCGCCTCGTGGACCTGCTTTTTAGTAAGAAAGCCGCTGAATATCGGCACCGTCAGGGAAGCGCCCACGTTCCAGCCGTGCTCCATCGGAAACAGGTCCCCGCTCCACGTGTAACCGGCGCTGCCGCTTATGTAAGGGTCGTAACCCGCCCTGGCAAATCTCAGCGCCTGTTCAGTGGACATTGTTTTGGCATGGACGGACTTGAGGTCCGGCCTGTTTTTGTAAGCTGTTGCAAGGGCGTTGTCGAATGTTATCGCATACGGCTTAAACACAAGGTTGTCCACTATGCTGTATTGCGGGGCGGCAGGCACGCCCATGGCGTTGTCCAGGTTCTGCCAGGCTATCATTACGGCGTTTTGCGCCTGTATGAGGCTTAACTGCGCATTGCTCAGGTTCACCTGGGCGTTTGTCACGTCTATCTTGGGCTTGGTGCCGGCCTTGAAGAAGCCCTGGGCCTGGGTAAGATGGAGCTGGTTTTGCTTCACCACTTCCTCAGCGGCCGCCGCGGCCTTCTGGGCCTGCAGGACGCCATAGTATGAGGTTTTTACATTCAGTATTATCGAGTTTGTCTGGGTCTCAAAATCCTGCCTGGAGGACTCCAGGTTGTATTTTGCTATGTTTACCTGCGAGGAGGTCCTGCCGAAATCATAAATGTTCTGCGTAAGGGCCGGCCCGGTGGAGATGTCCTCGAAAGCGCCACCGATGCGGCCTGCACTGCCCACGGGCACCGAATAGGACTGCCTGGAATAATCCGTCTGCCAGTTCAGCTGCGGGTAATAAGCGGACTGCGCCTCGCCTACCCTGCTTTTTGCTGCCTGGGCGATGCTGCCCGCGGCCAACTCCGCAGGGTTCCGTTGCAGCGCAATGCCGATGCAGTTTTCCAGAGTAAGGGTTGTGCCGTTTGTAATGGGCGCGGCAGGCATCGCCGCGTTGGCGTTTATCGAAAAACCCAGCATGGCAAGCACGGCGCAAACGGCAAGGCTTAGGGCCTTAAGGTGAAGCGATCCCAGTCCCGCCAGGGGGGAACGGCCAGAAGCGATTTTGAGACAGGTTCTATTCATTTGGACTCCGGTGCGGAATTTTTTTTGCATTTGATATTCATTCCGGGCGCTGCCTGCGCCCCGGCCAACGTAAAAGAGACCAGCCGGTCTATCAGCGTGTTTACGCCGCCCTCCGGGCCTGGGTCCTCAAGGCCGGCGCCCTTGAATCCCGGGTTCTTGTACACGCGGGTTGCCCTTGCCATTGCCCCTATCACAAACTGGTATCTCCAGAAGACCTCTTCCCTGGAAACCCCCGGCAGGGCATCGCCCATCATCTCCAGCATCAGCTGGTGGACCGGTTTCATCATTTTAAAGATGACCCTTTGCACGGTATCGTCGGGGTCCGCAAGAGCCCTGCCAAAAAGCGCGGGGAATCCGGCCGCGCTGCCGCCGGATTCCTTGAGCATCAGGGCAGGCGCCATAAACGCTCTCAGCACCGGCTGAAGCTCCACCTTGCGTCCACGCCGCCTTGCTTCAGCCCTTATCTCCTTGAGCTTCCTTAATCTGGCCTCATTCAACGGGCCGAGGCGGCGATGGCAGACGGCCTCCAGCAGGGCCTCCTTGTTGCCGAAATAATAATTTATGGCTGCCAGGTTCACCCCGGCTTTGGCAGTTATCGCCCGCACCGAAGCGGCCCTGTACCCCTCGTTTTCAAAGAGGGCCTCCGCCGCGTCCAGTATGTGCGTCCTTGCGTCCTCAGCCGTTTCGCCCGCGGAAAGCTGGCGGCTTTCCGCGGGCGCCGTTTGCCGGCCCATTAAATCCTCCGTTTAATACAAACGTTTAAAACTGACGTTTATAATAAAACGCCTTACGTTTGAAGTCAAGCCCGGCAGCAGGCCGCCGGACGTCCCGGTAAAAAGATTTTTTCAATCATTACAGCCGCAGTGCCGTCCGCCCCAACCGCTCATCTCCTTACGCCGCCGGCAGCGCATATGCCGCCGCATCCTGCGGAAATGCCTTTCCTTGATCTCCTTGAACTCCTTTAACTGCTTAGGGTCCAGGGAGGCCTCAATCTTCTGGATGGTGGAATGGCGGAGGTCCTCAGCCTCTTTCCTTATCTCCTGCCGTTTTTTCAGGCTGTCCTGGATGGCCGCCTTTATCTGCGCCTCCTGATTGGCAGTGAGGTTGAGCCTGTCTTTCAACCTGGCCGCTATCCTCTCCGCCCTGTCCGGGCCAGCGCCCGCCTCATGCGCCCTTGCCAGGATGGGCCTGGCAATCAGCAGCATCAGGGCCGCCGCAAGCAGCACGGAACCCGACACAACCGCCCTGTAAAAGCTTCTCCTTGAAATGTCCTCCGCAAACGTCTTCATCGTGCCTCCTTTCAGTAAGTCCGCCCGCATTTCAGCCAGGCCCTTCATTCATCATAAAAAAAAGGTTTTAAAGAGTGGGTTAATTTTCCGGTGGCAAGAGCAAAGTTTTTGTAAATTTGCAGCGGCTTGCTTAACCGAATCTTTACACTTGGAAGGCAATCACAGGGGTTAGAATAGAATATGCGCCCCGATTGCAAGGCAGGCAGCGGCAAATGAGCCGGATACTTGTGATAGACGACGACAGGGAGCTTTGCGAGCTTCTGACGGATTACCTTAAACCAGAAGGGCTTGATGTGGAGCCCGCTTTCGATGCCGGGAGGGGGATAGAGCGCGCCCTTTCAGGCGAACATTCCCTTGTGGTTCTGGATGTAATGCTCCCCGGCGCCAGCGGCTTTGACGTGCTGCGGCGGATAAAAGACAAGTCCGCGATACCTGTTTTGATGCTCACCGCCCGCGGAGATGAGGTGGACAGGATAGTAGGGCTTGAGATGGGCGCGGACGACTACCTTCCAAAACCCTTCAACCCGCGCGAGCTTGTGGCCAGGATACGGGCCATACAGCGCAGAACGGCGCAACCCGCGGCGGCAGCCCCGGAAAAACAACCCGCCGCCAGGATTGTCCTTGATGACGTTGAACTGGACTCATCAACGCGCACGGTGGCCAAATGCGGCAAGTTGCTGGACTTCACCGCGATTGAATTTAACTTCCTTGAAGAGCTGATGAAAATGGCCGGACGCGTGGTCACCCGCATGGACCTGAGCCGCAAGGTGCTGGGGCGCGCCGTTTCATCCTACGACCGCAGCATAGACGTGCACATAAGCAGCATCCGCCGTAAACTGGGCCCGGCGCCAGACGGCGCCGAGCGGATAAAAACGGTGCGCAGCGTGGGATATATCTACGCCCTGCCCCAACGGAAGGACAATGCGGACCAGTAGGATATTCATAAAAATATTCCTTAGTTTCTGGCTTGCGATGGTTTTGGCCGGGGCGGTTGTTGCGGCCGTATTGCTTACTACAAATCCGAGGGCCGCTTACCTTGCACATTTCGAAAAACAGATCGCCGGCTCCGGCAGCCATCTTATTGATGTATACCAGACGCAAGGCGCGCCTGCCCTCTGGCAGGCCAGCCGGCAGATTACCAGCCGCACCCGCGCGCGCATCTTTCTTTTCAAGGGCAGCCAGCTGGTGTCGCAGGGCTTTGTGCCGCCCATCGGGATGGAGCTGGCCGCAATGGCCGTCGTAACCGGAAGGCCGCAGCAAGGCCCGCACGGATGGTTCGCCTATCCGGTTAAAGGCGGTTTTACGGTTTTGGCCAAACCGCCCCCGCCTTCGCGCCTGTGGATAATACTGAACCCAAGGCTGATCGGGCTTCGCCTTATTGTCACGTTCATTGTTGGCGGCATAGTGTGCTATCTTCTGGCCAGGTCTTTGGTGGCCCCGCTCATGCGGCTGCAAATTGCCTCACGGCGCTTTGCCGCCGGGGAGCTTGGGACAAGGGTTGGGCCTGAACTTGGCAATCGCAAGGATGAGATAGCCGGCCTTGGTAAAGATTTTGACCGGATGGCGGAACGGATAGAGGCGCTTGTACGCGCGCAAAAACGGCTTTTAAGGGACATCTCACATGAATTGCGTTCCCCTCTTGCCCGGCTGAATGTTGCGCTGGAGCTTGCCCGCAGAAACTCCGCCGGCCCCGCCCTGAAAGCCCTGGACCGCATGGAAAACGAATCCAACAGGTTAAACGAGCTTATCGGCCAACTGGCAGACTTGACCTGGCTTGAAAGCGGGGCGGCAACAGTCCCGAAGGCCCGGATTGATCTTGCGCGCCTTGTGCAGGCCATCGTTGAGGATGCTAATTTTGAGGCAAGGGACTGCAACCGCTCCGTGGAATTTACGCCGCCGGAAAAGGAGATGGCTGTGGAAGGCTCCGAAGAACTGCTCAGGAGGGCGGTGGAAAACGTGGTCCGCAATGCGGTGCGCTATACGGATAAAGGCACCGCGGTTGAGGTGGGCCTTATTCTCCGGAAGACTGAGACCGGCGCTGATTATATTGTCCGGGTGCGCGACCACGGCCCCGGCGTGCCTGATGAAGCGCTCACCCAGTTGTTCCAGCCGTTCTACCGCGTTGACGGCGCGCGTGACCGGCTTACCGGAGGGACCGGCATCGGCCTTGCCATTACGGAATGGGCCGTCCACCTGCACGGCGGCAAGGCTTCGGCGTTTAACGAACCATCAGGCGGGCTTGTAATGGAGATTGCGCTTCCAGCGGCATAAGCCGTGGAATCCGGCCGCAAATGCTGGTAAAATCCGGTGAGGATGGCGGGAAAGGCCTTCGATATAAAAGAAATACGCGAACTGGCCGGGCGGTTTAATCCCCTGGAGATAGAACATTGCATAGACATGCACCTGCGGGAAGAGAAGCATGAATGCCCGCTAACCGGCACAAGCGAGCATATAATCGGCGAACTTGCCAAGGCAGGATATGTCAGGAAGCGCGTCGACGAAGGGGCCAGGCCACTGGACGCGATAAGGGAGCTTGCCGAGAGGATCCGCAGTTTTCAGCACGAACACGCAGGCAAAAAGAAAAATACACAACCCTGAAGAAACGTCCCCTGTTTAATCATCGGAACTCGAACGTGCCGGATGCGGGGGGTTGAACCAGGCATTCATGGATGTATTTGACCAAAGCCTCCTCATTCGCTTTACGTGAAAGAAAACTTGTGTGCCCAGGCGTATGGGTGATCCAGAGTTCTTTGGGCCCCGTTGCCCTTTTAAACAGTTTGCAGCTGTTGTCCGCGGGGACAACAGTGTCGTCAGCGCCGCATATCAGCAGGATGGGAATGTCCCCGATCTTATCCACCCAGTTAACCGCGCTGTAGAAATCACTGATAGTAAAAGTTAACGGATACAAGATGGGATAGCCGAGAAAGCCAAGGGGTCCGGAATGCAATGCTTTCTCCCGCACAATTCCCCGGTAACTTGCAAACGCGCTGTCCACAATAAGCGCCTTTACGTTTTGTTTATATCTGGAATTTGCAACTGTATAAACAGCGATGCCACCGCCCAGGCTCTGTCCAAAAACAATTATCCTGTCCTTTTGCCCGGGACATAAGGCAACCAGCTCTCCAAGGGCCGCCGCGCCGTCCGCGTTAACGCCTTCAATATCCGCCCTGCCGCCCGATTTCCCGTACCCTCTGTAATCAATGGCAAAAACTGTAAAGCCATAATCTACAAGCCACAGGGCATTGCCAATCTGTGAATCAAGATTTTGAGCGTTACCGTGAAAATAAAGTATTGCGGCCTTGCTTCTGGCTGCGGGTTTTACAAGAAGGCCATGCAGCAAAACGCCATCACCGGCCCTGAAATACACATCTTTAACATTGTATTTTCCCAGATCAGCTTTTGGGTAGCCCCTGGAAGGATGAAAAAATTGGCCGGCGCATCCCGCAAAAAACAGCAACGAAAACAATATGATCAGAATTTTCGGTTTGATGGTTTTAAATGCCTTTCTTTGAGGGTTGGCCCGTAAAAGCATTATAGGGGCTGATCAGCGGTATGGCAATTATCAGCCTATGCCTTCCATTATGCGCCCGCGGTATGATATAAAAGAGGTCCAATGAAAATCGGGATAACGGGATTTTCCAATTCAGGCAAGACCACGGTCTTCAACGCGCTGACCGGGCAGAACATAGAGACCACGGCATACGCCACAACATCGGGCGAGCCGCACGTGGCCGTTGTTGGAGTGCCCGATGAAAGGCTGGACAAGCTCTCCGCCTTCTACAAGCCAAAAAAGACAACGCGGGCCACTGTGGATTACGTGGACTACCTGGGCCTAACCAAGGGCGACCCCAAACAGAACGCCAAGGTGTTTGAGCTGATACGGGACTCCGACGCGCTCCTGCATGTTGCCAGGGCCTTTGAGGACCCCTCCGTCCCCCACCCGCTTGAAAGCGTGGACCCGCTCAGGGATGCCCAGTACCTTGAGGCCGAACTTATATTAGGCGACCTGGCCCTTGTGGAAAAACGGCTGGACAAGATCAAGGAGCTTGCCCAAAAGGGCAAAAAGGACAAGGGCGCGGATGCCGAAAAAGAGGTGCTTGAACGGTGCATGGAGGCGCTGGAATCCGAGACGCCGCTAAGGGCCGCCGGGCTTGGCGAAGATGACCTGAAGACAGTGCGGCATCTCGGGTTTTTATCATTGAAGCCGGAGCTGGTTGTGCTTAACGTCTCTGAAGACGACCTTAAAAGCGGCCGTGCCGCGGAGCTTGCAAAGAAAGCATCGGAAAAACTGAAGGGCAGCGTGGAAGCGCTTGCGCTTTCCGGAAAGATCGAGATGGAACTGGCCCAGATGCCGCCGGAAGACGCAGGCGCGTTTCTTGAGGACCTCGGCGTAAAGGAACCCGCCTTGAACAGGCTTATACGGGCAAGCTACAGGCTTCTTGATTACATCTCCTTCTTCACCGCGGGCGAGGACGAGTGCCGGGCATGGTCCATAACAAACGGCACCCCCGCCAAAAAGGCAGCAGGGAAGATACATTCCGATATAGAAAAAGGCTTCATCCGGGCCGAGATAATCAGCTACGAGGATTTCATGAAGGTAAACGGCTCCATGGGCGAGGCCAGAAGCCACGGTTACCTGAGGCTTGAAGGCAAGGACTACCCCATGAAAGACGGGGACATAGTTAACTTCAGATTCAACGTTTAGCTTTCCTGTCCGCGTCTGTCTTGTTTGCCCCACCCCCGCCCGCTTGGGCATAATAAGTAAATGGACGTTATCAGGATGAAAAAAACCGGCCATTTCGCGGAAGACAAACCCCTTTTGCGGGATGTCGACTGGCGGGTGAGGCCTGGCGAAAACTGGGTTGTGCTGGGCCTGAACGGCTCTGGAAAGACCACCCTCCTCAAACTCATTACCGGGTACGCCCTGCCCTCCACCGGGCAGATGCGGATACTGGGCAAGGATTTCGGCGAGTACGACTGGAGGGAGCTTAGAAAGGAGATCGGCCTTGCAAGTTCCGCCCTTGCCGAAAAGTTCTACGCAGCGGAGACCGCACGTGAAATAGTATTAAGCGGGCTGTACGCCACCATCGGGCTGTACGATACCCCGGGAAAAAGCGCCGTTGAAAAAGCCCATGCCGCCATGGAGCTTATGGGAATTGCCGCGCTGGCGGAGCGCAGGTACGCGGAGTTTTCGCAAGGGGAAAAGCAGAAGGTGCTTATAGCCCGCGCCTTGGTGAACTCACCGAAGCTCCTGTTATTGGACGAGCCCTGCGCCGGCCTTGATGTGTTTGCAAGGGAAAAGGTGCTCTCATCCATACAGCGCCTGCCGTCATCGGGCGGAGGGCCAACCATGGTGATGGTGTCCCACCATGTGGAAGAGATTGTGCCCGCCTTCACACACGCCCTTCTGCTAAGAAGAGGCAAGGTCCATTCATCTGGCAAAACATCCGGCGTGCTCACAAAAGAAAACCTGAGCTCGTTTTTCGAAACCCCCGTAAACGCCGGGAAGAAGGCCGGCAGGTTTTACCTGGAACCCCGCTAACCCAAAGCCCTTCCCGCTTTTTTAACGGATAAAATCCTTTCAGGAATTTCCCTGGCCAGTTTCTAATCAGGATGTACGGATTTACTGCAATTTAAAATACCTGCTCTAACCGCTCAAACTGAAAAAGGCCGTTTTTTAAAGAAGTTATAACAGATTTTTTATTTGGCACGCCTGTTGCTCTCCATTACTATTAGATTTTGCAGAGAACAGATTATCTGAAACCTCCTGGGATTGCCGGGTTAGGGCAAGCGGCCTAACCCGGCCTTATTTTCCTGCCTCTTTATTCAAACGAAGCGGCTGGATACAGGCGACGTTTCCTCTTGATTTCAAAGAGTCAATATGTGAGACTTTATCCGATGGAACTCACTGAAAACGCCTTGAAGGTGCTCAGGGCAAGATACCTGGTAAAAGACGAGAAGGGCAACACCATTGAGACGCCGGAACAGATGTTC
>JAJYLE010000089.1 GCA_021788025.1 Nitrospirota bacterium | reverse complement strand
GTAGCGTATAGGGTCCAGTTCGGTTATTCCCAGTGAGTAAGATACCAGGCTTCCCGCCGCCGACCCTCTGCCCGGCCCTACGGGTATGCCTTTTTTGCGTGCGTTGTTTATGAAGTCCCACACTATAAGGAAGTAGGATGAAAACCCCATCTTCTTTATTACCGAAAGCTCGGTTTGAAGCCTGGCCGCGTATTCTTCAGGTGCATTTGCGCCTTTAAAGTGCCTCAACAGCCCCTCATGTGCCAGCTTATCAAGATACTCTTCCGGGGTTTCGCCGGTTTCCGGCTGAAACATGGGCAGGTGATGGCCCTTCAGCTTCATCTCCACGTTGCACCGCTCCGCTATTTCCACCGTGTTTCTGATGGCTTCGGGCAGGTCCGCAAAGGCCTGCTTCATCTCCTCCGGGCTGCGGAAATAAAGCCCGTCACCCTGGAATTTGAGCCTGCTGGCATCATTAACAGTTTTCCCGGTGCCGATGCAAAGCAGGATATCGTGTGCCCTGGCGTCTTCACGCCTGAGGTAGTGGCAGTCGTTGGTGGCCACCACGTTTATGTGCAGTTCCCTGGCCAGTTCCAGAAGTTTTTTATTAAGATCCGTCTGCGCGGGGACGCCGTTTTCCTGAAGCTCTATATAGTAGTTCTCCGGACCGGCTATGTGCTTATAGAACAGGGCGGCCTCGCGTGCTTTGTCTTTCATGTCCAGCGACAGATAATAGGCCACCTCTCCTTTCATGCAGGCAGAAAGGAATATGAGCCCGCCGCTGTATTGCTCCAGCAGTTCCTTGTCTACCCTGGGCCGGTAATAAAAGCCCTCCGTATATGCCCTGGAGACAAGCTCCGTGAGGTTTTTATATCCGTTATTATCTTTGGCCAGCGCTACAAGATGGAACGGGGATTCTTCCTTTGGGCTTGGCCCGGCGGCGGTTGTGGCTTTCTGCTTGTCCAGCCTGCTTTTGGGCGCCACGTAAAGCTCCGAGCCGATGATGGGCTTTAAGTCCGCCTTGGTCATGCTTTTATAGAACTGCACCGCGCCGAACATATTGCCGTGGTCCGTAATGGCAACCGCCGGCAGGTTCCATTTCTTTGAAGTTTCAACGAGTTCGCTTATTTTTATGGCTCCGTCCAGCAAACTGTACTCGGAATGCAGGTGAAGGGGAACGTAATCCGCGTGCTTGTGCATGTGAAAATATTAACCGCACGCTTTGGGGTTAGTCAATGTAAGGTATGGGTTTGGAGGGGGTTGTGTGACCGCGCTTAAATCGCTCAGAATAGAAAAATGGAAAAGGTAATAATTGTCCTGGGGCCAACGTGCTCCGGCAAGACGGCGGCGTCTATCGAATTGGCCCTGGCGCTGGGCGCCGAAATTATCAGCGCGGATTCAATGCAGGTGTACAAGGGGATGGACATAGGCACGGCAAAGCCGTCAAAAGAGGAGCTTGAATCCGTCCCGCATCACCTGATAAACATAATAGAGCCCTTTGAGGAGTTCAGCGCCGGCAGGTTTGTTGAGGAGGCCCTGCCGGCAATAAAACGGCTGCACGGGCAAGGCAGAATCCCGGTAATAACCGGCGGCACCGGGCTTTATATCAGGGCGCTTACACGGGGGCTTTTCAGCGCGCCGCCAGCCGATACGGAGTTGAGGGAAAAACTGCTGGCGATGGAAATTGAGCGCAAGGGTAGCCTTTATGAGATGCTTCTTAAGGAGGACCCCAGCGCCGCGCAGGCCATATCCCCCGGCGATACCAGGCGTATAGTCCGCGGGCTGGAGGTGTCCATTAAAACCGGCACGGCCATGTCGGCGCTTCAAAAAAATCTTACGGCCCCGATGCCGTTTGAGTTCATAAAAATAGGCCTTCAAAGGGACAGGGCTGAACTCTACAATCTTATAAACAAGCGGGTGGACTGGATGATGCAGGCCGGACTCCTTGACGAGGTGAAGAGGATAATTGGATCCGTACAGGGGGCGAAACTGTCTAAAACAGCCATGCAGGCAATCGGATACAAGGAGTTGGGGGAGTTTTTAAACGGGTTGTGCACGCTGGAGGAGGCGGTCCCGCTTATAAAGCGCAATACCAGAAGATATGCTAAACGGCAGACGACGTGGTTTAAAAAGGAGGAGGATGTCCTTTGGGTTGATGTTACCGGCGCAACCGGGCGCGAGGTAATTGCAGCCCGGATTTTTCCGGTTGTTAAAGGCGCCGGTATTAACCTCTGATCACCGGCAATCCGTTCTTTGACTATTTCCGCGCTTCGATTATAAAATTGGCCGTTTCGCCAACCGGTTTGTAATTCTGGTCTATATACGAAACCACTTCGGGGGCATAAATAGTCTCCGGTATGCCGTCCTGGTGCCATGCGCTTTTACTGTAAAGCACATACCTGGGCCTGGCCCGTTCCAGATCCGTTATCAGTTTAAGCCTCTGCGCGTGCGTGATTGCGAAAATGGACATTACGTATCTTGAAGGGCAGTTAAGGTTGAAAATGAAATAGTAGGCCGGCTGGTACGGGAAAAAGTACACATCTTCGTCCTTTTTAACGTTCTGCGCCAGGAAATTACGGACGTCCATGAGTTGCGCGGCCATCTTCTGCCCCCATCGGATATCGCCAGCCCTTGGGATGCCCCGGAGCACAAACCCTCCTGGCTTTGAATATTTGTGAATGTCTGTGGCCATCTTTTCAGCTGCGTTTGAAAACTGCTTCATTACAGGGGACAGAAAAAGCACCAGCATTGCCGCCGTCATCCCCGCCATCAATACCCCGCTTCCCGCCCTGCGCGAAGCCCCGGCAGCTTTGTCAAACAGCCGCGAGGCCGCCCTGTCTATAAACATTAAAGCAAGGACAAGCGCGGGCGGCATTGCGCTTCTGATGTGATACAGGTCCGCCCGGGCCAGGGCGGAACGGAAAAGAAACACTCCAAAAACCAGGAGCGAGGCCATTAATATCTGGCGCCTGTCCAGCCTCCTCATGATCACAAGCGGCAGAAGATATGCCGCAGTAAAGGCGTAAACCAGGATTGTCCAGAACGCTATTAGTGCGGTCCCGGAAAAGTTCTTTATGAATTCAATGAAATCCGGGAAGGGCAGGGCGGCGTAACCCAGCATTGCCAGCCTGGGATATCCGTAAACCGACTTGAACAACGGGCCCAGCGCCCCCTTGAAATAGAAATAACCAAGCATGGGGAGCATTGATATAACAGTTGCGGCAAAGAAGATAAAAAGTCCGCCCCATGCTCTTTTGCTGGCGGGTTCCGCCGGACCATTTTGAAAACGCCGTAAAATTATCATGGCGGCAACGGCAAGCACTGAGCACACCCCCGCCTCCTGGCTGAAAAGCAGGCTTTGCCCGGCTGCCAATCCGGCAAGCGCAATATTTACCTGCCTCCCGCCTGCGATATAGGTGTAAGCCAGTATAATCGGCAAAAACCCCAGGCCAAAGCGCAAATAAGACGTATGAGGTGAGATTGGCAGGAAAGGTATATAAATCGCAAAAAAAACGGCCGCGGAAACGAGGAAAACAATCCTTGACCCGAGCGCCTTATAAAACAGGGCCAGTATGATGAGGTAGGCTGCAAGGTCAAGGAAATAAGCGTAAAACCGTTGGACTATTATTCCGGGCCCGAATATCCGCATCAGCCATGCGATTGGATAAACCAGCATCGGCCCGTAAGGGCAGAAGAAATCCCTGCCATAAACCTTGCCGGTCAAGATGTTTTGCACCCAGGCAAGGTTTTCGCCTTCCTCGCTCAGATAAAACCAGCTGCTGCCGGGGCTGCTGTAGAACATATGAAAGTCGAAATAACAAAGATAAAGGACACCAGCGGTAACCAGAAAAACACGCCAGATGATGTCTTTTTTACCGGCAATGCCCTCGGCTTCCGGGGGGGAAAAGCCGGCCAGCCGGACGCTCCTGTTTTTGCCGGACCATAAAAACCAGAAAACAAATGAAAACAGCACGGGAAATCCCAGCACAGTGAAATAGGTAATTGTGTCCCTGAGTTTTGGATAACCGTCCAGCACAGTTACGCTGGTGATGCCAAGCTTCCTGGCCTTTTCGATGTCTGCGCCCATAAAGCGAAAAGATTCCCAATGGATGGAATTAAACAGATAAGCCGCGCCCAGACCAAAAAGAAAACCCAGCACCAGAACGCCCGCATTGGCCCAATAGTCAGTTGCCGGCGATTGCAGTTCAGGCGGTAAACAGTCCGCCCCGCCGCTGGCGGCAGCTCCGGCTGTTGCTGTCTTGTTTGCAGGGAAAGGAAACAAAAAAGGTTCTCCCGAATGCTAAATATATCCTTTCGTCCGGTGCTTTGGCAAGCTGCGGGGGTTAAACCGCAACTGGTATAACCCACACGGCTTGGAAAAAGACGGGCCCGGGAATTTATAATAAGAGGACGGGGAAATGCCTTGCTTTTTACCGCGCTGAGCTTTCCGCGCGCTTGACTTTGGTCAGGCGTGCATGGTATTACTTATGGACTTTTGTCCTTAAACCCCGATTAAAAAGGAGGTCGTTTTTTTTGCCTACGTTTGCAGGCGGCATACACCCGCCGGATAAAAAAGAGCTTTCACAATCCAAGCCTATTACACACGTAAAAGCGCCCAAAAGGGTGGTAATACCGCTAAGGCAGCATCTGGGCGCGCCGGCAAAGGTCACCGTGGCCGTTGGCGATGGCGTCAAGGCCGGCGCAGTTCTGGGGACGGCCGAAGGGTTTGTCTCCGCGCCCGTACACTCTTCTGTTTCGGGTAAAGTCATAGCCACAGGCGAGTTCCCGATGGCGCTGGGCAGGCCCATTGAATCCGTGGTAATCGAAAACGACGGCAAGGACGAATGGGTGCCGCTCCAGGACGACCCGTCCTATATGGAACTTCCCCCGGAAGTTATCAGGGAAAAAATAAAGGCCGCGGGCATTGTGGGCATGGGCGGGGCAACGTTCCCCACCGCGGTGAAACTTTCCCCGCCAAAAGAAAAAAAGGTAGATGTTGTTATCCTGAACGGCGCCGAGTGCGAGCCGTACCTTACGGCGGACCACAGGTTGATGATTGAGAAGCCGAAGGAAGTAATCGAAGGCCTGAGAATAATAATGCGCGCCCTTGGTGTAAACAGGGGCTTCGTGGGCATAGAAGACAACAAGCCCGACGCCATTGAGGCGATGCAGAACGCGGCCAGGCCGTGGCCGGAAATTCGCGTATGCGCGCTCCAGGTAAAATACCCGCAGGGTGCGGAGAAGATGCTGATAAAGGCCGTAAGCGGACGCGAAGTGCCGCCCAGGGCTCTGCCGATGGATGTAGGGGCTGTGGTACAGAACATAGGGACCACTTACGCCATCTATGAGGCTGTGAGGTTCGGCAAGCCCCTGGTTGAAAGGGTGGTAACCGTGTCCGGCGAGGCCATAAAGGAACCTAAAAACCTGCTTGTAAAGATAGGCACGCTGGTAACGGACCTTATAGAGGAGTGCGGAGGGCTTTTAAACGGAGCCGCCAAGGTAATCTCCGGGGGCCCGATGATGGGATTTGCCATAAGCTCCCTGGACGTGCCGGTGACAAAAGGCACATCCGGGATACTGGCGCTGCCGGGCTCCGGGCTGTTCCATGCCGATACGTTTGGCCCGTGCATAAGGTGCAGCCGCTGCGTGGACGTTTGCCCGATGGCCCTCAATCCGGGCCTGCTTAGCGTGTTTGCCGAAAAGGGGCACTTCGAGGACGCCAAGGCGCACAATCTTTTTGACTGTTTTGAATGCGGATCCTGCGCCTTTGTCTGTCCGTCCAAGAGGCCGATAGTGCAATTGGTCAGGTTCGCAAAGTCAATGGTAAAACCGTAACAGAAAAAGCCCGGCGGATTTCAAAGCGGGCGACGCAATTGGAAAAAGATAGAGAGGGACGAGTCCGGTGAGTGAAAAAGAGCGCCAGTTTATAGTTTCCGTGAGCCCTCACGTCCGCAGTGATGTGACGGTGGCCCGGATAATGTGGAGCGTAAGCATAAGCCTTCTGCCCGCGCTGGGCATGGGGCTTTATTTCTTCGGGCCAAGGGCCCTGGCCGTAGTGGCCACATGCGTTGTTTCCTGCCTGGTCTTTGAGGCGGGGATGCAGAAGTGGATGGGCAAGCCGGTCACCATCTCCGACGGCAGCGCATTTTTGACAGGCCTTCTTCTGGGGATGAACCTGCCGGCAAGTCTATGGTCCTTTAACCCTTTTCTCATTCATCTGCCGATACTCGGCTCCTTTTTCGCCATAGTGATAACCAAGGTGCTCTTTGGCGGGCTTGGCTATAACATATTCAATCCCGCGCTGATAGGCAGGGCCTTTCTGCTGATCTCCTGGCCCCGCGCAATGACCACCTGGCTTAAACCCACGGCGGGCCTGCTTGGAATGGATGCCCAGACAACGGCAACCCCTCTTGGCATATTGAAGGAAGATGGTGTTGGGAAGCTGATGGAGGTGTTTGGCACCAGAACTAACCTTTACACGCAGCTGTTCCTGGGGCACAGGGCCGGATCTATTGGCGAGGTTTCGGTTATCGCACTTCTGGCGGGCGGGCTTTTCCTGCTATATAAAAGATACATAACCTGGCATATACCTATAACATTCCTGGCCACCGTAGCCATCCTTACATGGATATTCGGCGGCAAAGACCCCCAGACCGGCAGAATAATCCTCTTTGCCGGGGACCCGCTGATGCATTTGCTTTCAGGCGGCCTGATGCTGGGCGCGTTTTTTATGGCAACCGATTACGTTACCGGGCCAAGCCTGCGGGCGGCGCAGGTGCTGTTTGGCATGGGCTGCGGGATACTCACATCCATAATCAGGCTTATCGGTGGCTTCCCGGAGGGCGTCATGTTCGCGATACTGCTTATGAACTGCTTCGCCCCTCTTTTAGACAGGGTGATTAAAACATCCCCGTTTGGCACGGTTAAAACCGCTGCCGCAGTTCCGGGAGGGCCGAAGGCATGAACTTTAAGGAAATAATCAAGATAACCCTTAACCTGGTGATGGTGTTCATATTTGCCGGTGTGATACTTGCCCTGGTTTACGCCAAGGCAGAACCGCAGATAACGCTTAATAAAAAAGTGGAAAAGGAAAACGCGCTGAAGGCCCTCATCCCTGCGGCGGCCAACATAACTTCAATTGGCCCGTACCAGCCGCTTGAAGACAAAACGGCGCACTATTACAAGGCCGTGGACGCAAAAGGCAATGTGCTTGGCTACATCGCCGGCTCTTACAGTAAGGGATATTCAAGCATACTGCACATGCTTGTGGCCGTGGGCACGGACATGCGCGTGAAGGCAATCAAGGTACTGGACGAGGGCGAAACCCCCGGCCTTGGCGACGACATACGCAAGAAATACTTTGACGACCGCTTCAAGGGCAAGTCGCTGGATCAGCTTGTGGTGGTGAAGGATGTGGACCCCACAAAGATACAGGCCATAACCGGGGCCACGATCTCCAGCAAGGCTTGCACCAAGGGGGTGCGGGCAGGTGTGAAGTTTATCATGAAACAATACGGGGTTGGCGGCCAGACTACGGGGGCCATGGGCAATGCTGCCGCGGCTTGTCCCCCTGCGGCCGGTTCCGGTTCCAACCAGCCCCTGAAGGGGGTAAAATGAGCGCTGCGCAAAAAGTCAGTTATTTCGGGCTGATCAGAAATGGCATATTCGGGGAAAACCCCGTTTTCAGGGTTGCATTGTCGCTTTGCCCTGCCGTTGCCGTTACCAATACGCTTAAAAGCGGACTTTTAATGGGTGTGGCCGTGTTCTTTGTGCAGGTTATGGCTAATATCAGCATATCAATCGTCCGCAAGTTGATCCACGCCAGGATACGGCTGCCAGCATATATCCTTATAATTGGCACATGGGTGACCGTAGCCAACCTGCTTCTGGCCGCCTATGAGTGGCCCATCTACAAAGAGATTGGTCTTTATGTGGAGCTGATCGTTGCGTTCGCCATAATCCTTTCAAGGGCGGAGCTGTTTGCCAGCAAGAATGAGGTGGTGCCATCTTTTTTTGACGGGTTAGGCATGGGCCTTGGGTTCATGTTTGCTCTTGGGGCAATAAGTTTTGTGCGCGAGCTTCTTGGCAACGGCGCCCTGCTGGGTTATCACGTGGTGAACACACATCCGGTATTGCTCTTTGCGCTGCCGATGGGCGGGTTCTTTGCTGTTGGGCTTCTGATGGGGTTTTTCAACTGGATCGATATCAGGTTCTTCGGGGGCCATGGCGCCTCAGGGGCCGGGCACTAAGGAGGCTAAAGTCCCATGCTTAAGCTGTTTGAGCTTGTTGTAGCCGCTTCCCTTGTAAACAACTTCGTTTTCACGCGCTATCTTGGCCTGTGCATCTTCATGGGCGTTACCAAGAAGATGGAGACGGCTTTGGGCATGAGCATGACCTTTACGGCGGTTATGGTCATCAGCGCCGCCATAAACTGGGTGGCTTACACTTTTGTGATGGAACCATACCACCTGGAGTTCCTGAAGATACTGGTGTTCGTGGCTATTATAGCGGGTTTTGTGCAGTCGGCAGATACGATAATGAGAAAAGTGTCGCCGGGGTTATATTACAAGCTAGGCATATATCTTGCGCTTATTATCACCAACTGCATAATACTGGCCGTGCCGCTTACAATAGCCGAGTCTCATTATAACTTTATCCAGTCGCTGGTC
This sequence comes from Nitrospirota bacterium, assembly GCA_021788025.1. GTDB lineage: Bacteria > Nitrospirota > Thermodesulfovibrionia > Thermodesulfovibrionales > JdFR-88 > JAKAKS01. The sequence goes on along the minus strand of JAJYLE010000089.1, from coordinate 1,964 downwards.
TTCGGGCTGGGTTCCGGCCTTGGCTTTGCCCTGGCCCTTATTATCATGGCCAGCATCAGGGAGAAGCTGGAACTGGCGGACGTGCCCAGGCCGTTTCAGGGGCTTCCGATAGCTTTTATTCTTACCGGGCTTATAGCCCTTGCCTTTGTAGGGTTTTCCGGTTTGATTACTTTATAAAGGCAATGATAAAATTAAGAAAGCTTAATGTTTATTTAACCAAAGGAGCTATAAATAGTGTTTCTGCATGACGCCTTACCCGTCCTTAAGTTTACGCTGGCCTTTCTGGGCGGCCTTGGTGTGTTGTTTGGCATAGGGCTGGCCGTTGCCGCTCAGAAGTTCGCAGTCCAGGTGGACCCTAAAGTGGAGCAGGTCCGCAATGCGCTGCCGGGTGCAAACTGCGGCGCGTGCGGGTTTGCCGGCTGCCAATCGTATGCCGAGGCGGTTGTGGCCTCTACCGGGGTTGCGCCAAACCTCTGCGCGCCGGGTAAGGCTGCCGTAGCGGATCAGGTAGCATTGATAACGGGCAAGAAGGCTGAGGCAAAGGAGCCGGAGTTTGCCCGGATAATGTGCCAGGGTGGCAGGTCCAATGCGGTTAAGAAGTTCGTATATGAAGGGGTGAAGGACTGCCGCGCGGCGATCCTGGCTGGTGGCGGCGATAAGGCGTGCAGGTATGGTTGCCTTGGTTACGGCACGTGCGCCAAGGTCTGTCCTTTTGGCGCCATTACGATGACCGACGAGGATCTTCCGTTTGTTGACATTACAAAGTGCACCGGATGCCGCAAGTGCGAGGCGGCATGCCCGGTGAAGGTGATAGAGGTGCTGCCGGCCTCAAAAGAGGTGCTGGTGGCCTGCCATTCCAAAGACAAGGGCGTTGATACCAGGAAAAACTGCAAGGTGGGCTGCATCGGGTGCGGCATGTGCGTAAAGGTATGTCCCTTTGAAGCCCCTTCGATGGCCAACAACCTGTCACGGATAGATATAAACAAGTGTAAAAGCTGCGGCCTTTGTGTTGGCAAATGCCCAACTGGCGCCATCAAAGACTATATACCTCAGAGGCCCAAGGCGTTCGTGAAAGACAATTGCATAGGGTGTAATATCTGCCAGAAGGTGTGCCCGGTGGACGCCGCGGGCGGCGAACTCAAGAAAAAACACTCGATAGACCAGGCCGAGTGCATAGGATGCGGCATCTGCACAGCCAAATGCCCGGTGCAGGCCATTGACGGCACTTTTAATGCTCCTGAGATCTTTCAGGCGGCCCAGGCCAAAAAAGAGCTGAAGGCTTCAGCTTAATAATCGGCTTTCTGTTTGCGGCCCCGCATAGCCATGCGGGGCCGTTTTTATTTCACTTTTTTAGCCAATAAATGTATGTATAATTATCCCATGCCAGTGAAGCTGATAATATTCGATCTGGACGGTACGCTCGTTGACAGCCTGGAAGACCTGTCTATCTCCCTTAATTATGCCCTTGCGGCTGCCAGGCTGCCCTCAGTGGCCAAGGACCGGGTGCGCTCCATGATTGGCGAGGGGGTATCCAGGCTCATCGAAAAGGCCATGCCAGAAAACAGGCAGGACTTAAAAAGCGTCGTCCTCGAAAAATTCCTGGAGCATTACTCGGAGCACCTCCTGGACCATACAAAACCCTATCCTGGAATTCCGGAATTGCTTGCAAAATTAAGCGGGTTTAAAAAGGCAGTAATCTCTAATAAGCGCTCTGATTTTTCTAAAAAGCTGCTTGGGGGCCTTGGGCTTGCCGGGGCGTTCGACATCGTAATCGGCCCTGATAACACTTCAGGAATAAAAAAACCCGCTCCGGAGCCGGTTTTGCGCACTCTTGCTGCCCTGGGCGTCAGGCCCGCCGAGGCCGTAATGGTGGGGGACAGCTCGTTTGATATTGAGGCGGGAAAGAGTGCCGGCGTGCTGCGCACCATTGGGGTCCTTTACGGCTATTGCAACGGAAAAGATCG
>JAJYLE010000088.1 GCA_021788025.1 Nitrospirota bacterium | reverse complement strand
TGCAATACCGGTTGGAAGCGCCCTTGGGTATATACTGGGCGGTATCGCCGGGCGGGCGCTGGGCTGGAAGGCCGCATTTCTTCTGGCGGGTGTGCCGGGGCTTATGCTTGTGCTGCCCGTTTATTTGCTGCATGGCCGCACAGAAGCTCCGCTGAGGACTAAAATGAGGCCGGATTTATCAGCCTACACGGCACTGTTTAAAAACCGGGCCTTTTTGGTAAATACACTGGCAATGGCCGCGATGACGTTTGCGCTTGGCGGGCTGGCCCAATGGATGCCCACCTTTCTGGTGCGCAATTATGGGCTTGATGTAGCCAGGGGGAATACTGTTTTCGGGCTGATAACTGTTACGGCTGGCATTACGGGCACGCTTGCGGGCGGTTGGCTTGGCGATCATTTCAGGGGGAAAGCCGGCGAGGGCTATGCGTATGTCTCCGGCCTGGGGCTTCTGATCGGTGCGCCTGTGGCCCTTTATGCAATATTTTCGCCCTCCGCCGCGTGGTGCTTTCGCGCGGTTTTTGTTGCCGAATTTCTGCTGTTCCTGAATACCGGGCCACTAAACGCCCTGATAGCGGAGGTGGCAGGCCCGAAAATAATAGCCATGGCCTTTGCCGTTAATATGTTTTTTATTCACGCGCTTGGCGACGCGCTGTCTCCGGCAATGATCGGGGCGCTTTCAGACAGGTTAGGGCTGAAAACAGCTTTGATCAGCGCACCGGCGGCAATCGTAATCTCCGGCGCGCTTTGCTTCTGGTGCGCCAATGTGGTAAAAGGCGGTAATAAAAGAGGTTATAATAATTAGATGGAACCTGTTATTGACGAAGAAAAATGCATTGGATGCGGGAATTGCCAGGAGGTGTGTCCGGCTGTTTTCCATCTGAACGAAACCATCGGGAAGGCCGAGGTCCTGGATCCGGACTGCGATCTGGCAGGTTGTTGCGAGGCCGCGGCGGAGAACTGCCCGGTTGAAGCCATTACCCTACGCTAAAATCAGTCCACCGGTCATTTATCCAAAAGTAAACCCGGGGTGCGGGGTACCCCGGGTTCGGTGCCTTACGAGGGGGAGGGTACACCTCGTTGAAGGCTTATTTATTTTAGCAATTTGTTTATTTATTAGTCAACATCACCTGAAGCAAATCCAATGCCTTCTGATTTATAATAAAAAACGCAGCAAAGGAGGCATAAATGAATAACCGGTCCGCAATCATATTGCTCTTTCTGGCCCTCACAGCGTTTAGCTGCCAGGGGAACTCCGCTTCATCTTTAAACAAGTCCGTACTGAGTACGGCTAATGAAATAAAGGCCCTGAATACCATAACGCAGCAGGACGGCAAGAACGTTGTGGCATGGAGGAAGCTTGGCAACTCTTATATGGATGCCGGCAGGTATAACGAAGCGATAAGCGCCTTCAGCCATGTTGTTGAGCTTACCCCGGACAATCTGAATGTGGCGGTGGATATGGGCACTTGCTACAGGTATGCCGGAATGCCGGACAGGGCGGTCCAGATATACAGGAAAGTGCTTTCAGTGGACCCGGCCAACCGGCACGCAATGAAAAATCTTGGCATAGTGCTTGCCTATGACCTGAAGAAAAACAGCGAGGCCGCTGCTGATTTTGAAAAATACCTTGCGGCGTACCCTGACGACCCTGATGCCGATGCCATAAGGCAGGAGATAATCAATCTGCGGAAGCAGTAACAGGCCAAGGGCGGCCTAGCCTTTCATGCTTTTAATAAGACGTTCGTATTTTTCCGCCCCAACGCATTCCTTGGCAGCGGGGCACCACATTATGCAGCTTGTCTTTAAGTCCCTGGAGATGGTCTTTCCGCAGCCGGCGCATTGCGTATCCGGCTCGTCGGACCATATCTCGTTGGCCTTGCCGCAAAAGTAGCACCGTATCTCTTCCGGATACGGGGTCCTTATCTCGCTGCTTCCCGGACAGCTTTCCTTTAACATGATTATAGTTTCCTCTTTTTAGGCGCCCGTTTTCCATGACCGGCATCATACTGCCCATCCCAGCGTCTGTAAAGATCATGATCAATACCTGCGCTGTCCAGGAGCTTGCCAACAAAAAAGCCTGTCATTTCATCGATTGTCCGCGGCCCTGGATAAAAAGCCGCAACGGGCGGGGCTATGATTACGCCAATCTTCGCAAGCTTCAGCATGTTCTCCAGATGAATCGGACTGAATGGCATCTCCCGGGGGCAGATTACAAGCTTCCGGCCTTCCTTGATGCAGACGTCCGCAGCGCGTTCTATAAGATTTGCCGCATATCCGCAGGCCAGAGCCGAAAGTGATTTCATGGAGCAGGGCGCAACAAACATCCCTTCTGTTTTGAAGGAGCCGCTGGCAACAGGCGCCCAAAGTTCGGTGCTTTCGGAATAGAACAGGCGCTCCCGGTTCCCAAAATACCGGGCCAATGCATTTATTGCCTCTTTTTTGGTATTGCCGATGTCAAGCCCGGTTTCATCCCGGATAATATTTTTCGCCTGGCCGGAGACGGCCAGGTGTACCTCAAACCCTTTTTCAAGGAGAGCGCCCGCCAGCTTCAACCCGATTTCAGGCCCGCTGGCCCCGGTTATTCCAACTATGTATCTTTTTTTTGCCATTTGAGCCATTCAATATTATACGGAATTTAAAAAAGGCACGCTGTATGGAATGTATCTCAAGTAAACGATCATGTTACTTTTTTATCCATCACTCATTGCGCTAACGCCTGGCTTCCAGGCTGGCGTGAAAAATTATAAATACGCATTGTTGCCGCTGAAAATCCGTGAATTTCCGCAGACTTGTTTTTACTCCGGATAAACCGTGACTGGTCATGCTTTGGCGAAAAACGCGCCGGGTACGTAGATTGCAAAAGCCACGGTTGGCGCTTTAAATGACGCCCAGTTTTTCATGAATTTTTGCAAAGATTATTTATGCAACAAGGAGGGTCCATGAAAATTTTCAAGGTGATAGCCGCATCTGTTTTTTGCATTGCGCTGGCATTTGGCCCGGCCGGCTGCAAGGGCAGCGGCGGTTCGTCCAGTTCTTCCAGCAATTCTACTGCCGGGACCGCACCCTCGCCAGGATCGGGTTTTGTTGTTCTCCCGCAGGACGCGCAAACAGATAACGGTGGCAATAACCAAAGCATCCTTCAGTCCGTGCAGCTCTTCGACGCTAACGGCACTGCGTTGTCCGTGCCCACAATGTCTACCGTGGTATATAACGGAGTAGGGGACATCGACGGTGCGGCGCTCATGCCTGACGGCACACGCGGCGTGTTTGTGGACGGTGGCAGCAATCAGATGTTTTTCTTCACAATGCAAAACGGGCTTGCGCAGCAAACTACCGGAATGGCGCCCATGTTAATCGATTACAAACAGTACGGCGGCGATGAGGACTCCGTGGCCCTTGTCAACAGTGGCGATGAGGCTATCGTCTCCACTGACTATAGCGACTGGCTTCTTCTGATATCCGGCATCAATTCCAAAAACCCCAAGCCTGCCCAATACATCACGACCAACGGCTATCGTGATGGCATTGCGCTCTCCGACGATAACAAGGTGATGCTTGCCCGCGGGCAGACAGGGCTGGACGTTTTCGCCGTTAACGCCATTACGCCAACGCCGGGAGCAATTGCCGGCAGCGGGATGGTCTCTTACACCTTCAACCTGGTTAATACCATGGCCGGGCTTGGAGAGACCACCACTGATGAAGCAGGCCGGGATGGCATGGATTTCAGCCACAATGACTCAAGCCGCGCGGTTGTAATCACAAATGCCACCGGCAGCAATCAAAGCAGCATAACTCTTTTGACTGGTCTGCCATCGGCTCCAATTATAAACGGCACTCCGGTCCCAATAAATGATAACGTCCATTGCGTTGCGGTATCAGGCGATTTGGCCGTAGTGGGCACGGACAACGGCCTTGAGATGTTCAGCGGCGTGTCCGCTGGCCCGCTTTCGTATGTTGGCAGCATCAGTTCGTATAACGCCAGCAATGGTTCACCGGTGTCTATCGGCATGGTAACCACGGTGCGGATAACCGCAAACGGCAATTATGCCATCGCCGGGGACTTTTCAAACGGCAAGATACTTACAATTCCGATAAGCGCCGCCGGTTTTCAGAGCCCTGTTGGAATACTTACAGGGGTGCGGGTGCCGTACAGCGACGAAATGATGATCCACTAGGGGCTGTCCAGTCCCTAGTACGGGAAGTGGCCGCGCCCACGGCCTCTTCCCTTTCCTATTCCAGCCGAAGGGCGGCTACCGGATCCATCTGAGTGGCTTTCCATGCCGGGTAAATCCCGGAGCACACACCTGCAATCGCAGAGAAGGCCGGGGCGATAATCAGGGATTCCGGCGGTATGGCCATGCGCCATCCAAGAACTGCTCCAAAAACAAAAGAGCCGGCCACGCCTAACAATACCCCGATAAGCCCTCCGGCCAGGCTGAGCGTAATAGCTTCTCCCAGAAACTGGATCCTTATGGCCTGCACGGTTGCCCCAACCGCCATGCGCAGGCCTATCTCCCTGGTGCGCTCGGCCACGGTCACCAGCATAACATTCATAATCCCGATGCCTCCCACCAGCAGCGAGATGGAGGCGATGCTGATAAGGAACAAGGCCAGCGTGCGGTTTGCGGCCATCTGCGTTTTTATCATGTCATCGGGATGGCGTATGTTGAAATCGTTGTCTTGGCCAGGCATTAAATGGTGGCGCTGGCGCAGCAGGGCAACGATATCGTCCGTTGCGGGCCCGATGGCCTCCTGAGAAACAGCGGAACACATGATGTCGTCCACCCAATTGGAGCCTTTCCCTCTGATCTTTTCCTGAACGGTGGAGTAGGGCATAATCACGGTGTCATCCTGGCTGAATCCGGTAGGCGTCTGGCCCTTTTCCTCCAGCACCCCGTCCACGCGGAAAAGCTGATTGTTTATCCGGACATGCTTTCCAACCGGGTCCTCGCCGGGCCTGAATAGCTGCTGGAGCACATCCTGGCCGATAAGGCATACATTGGCGGAGCGTTTTACATCCTGCTCTGTAAATGGCGCCCCTCCGGTAAGGCCCCAGCGCCTGATTGCCAGGAATTCAGGGGACACTCCGCGATAGTGCGTTGTCCAGTTCAGGTCTTTTCGGGAGATTGGTATGTTGCCGTCCATATTGGGTGAAACTTCCTTTACGCCGGCAACGCCCTGGCGGATGGCGTCCACATCGTCCATTGTAAGCGTATTCATGCCGTGGCTGCCGGAGCGAACGCCGTTTACGTTCCTGGAGCCGGCCTCTATCCAGATAAAATTATCTCCCAGGCTTTGAAGCTGCTGCTCGGCCCTCTTGGAACCTGCAGCGCCGATTGCCATAACGCAGACCACGGCGGCTATTCCGATGCCGATGCCGGTAATGGAGAGCGCGCTTCGCATCCTGTTTCTGGCAAGAGCCTTAAGATACTCCCGCCCGGGCAGCCATGGTAAATGCTGATTAAACATACCCTATTTATTCCGGCTTGGTGATTGCCTTACCCATTGAAAACGCCTCTCCAAGAAAACCGCCTGCCTTGTAATACCTGCGGGACTCCGGCGTGAAGATGAACGGTTTAAGTTTTTCTATATCGGGCGAGCCGTTGGCGTTAAGCACGGATTTGTCCGCCTTTACGTCCAGTATCTCGCCTATGAACTGCGTATGCAGGCCGATCTCCACTGTTTGAAGCAGCTTGCACTCCAGTATCAAAGGAAATTCTTCCAGATAAGGGGCGTCCACCAGCGTGCTCTTAACCGCTTTTACGCCGGCTGCGGCCAGTTTATCGTTGTCCCTGCCGGAAACCATCCCGAAGTAATCCGCCTTGGCTGCCTGCGCTTCCGATGGTATATTTACTGTGAATGATTTCTTCTCCATGATGTTTCCATACGTGTACGTGGCCTTCCTTATGGAAACGGCCACGCAGGGCGGCTTGGAGCAGCATATCCCTCCCCATGCTATTGTCATTGCGTTTGGCTTTCCGTCCTTGTCGTACGAACCCACAACCCACACCGGCGCCGGATAAAGAAGTGTTTTTGCCCCCAGAGATATTTTCATCCTGACCCTCCTTGGCTGTATATTTTCATGCCTGAAATATATATTACAACTTTGCCCGGCATCAGGAACCCATTATGCCCGTTTTTTTTGCCGGGCAATCGCTTTCCGTTCTTATTTTCAAATGAGGGCCAGGCATACCGGCGAATGCCGCCGGAAAGGGAAACAGCTATAATTAAATGATCGAGGATGAAAAAACAGTTTCCTAAAATTAATTTAAAAAGCAATCTGTTAAAAGGCATGATGCTTGTGGCCGTCATTTCCGTCGGCCTGCTTGCCGCGTATGATGTCTTTTTCATATTCCCTTCTTTCAATAATCTGTTAATGAAGTCTTATGAGCGCCAGTCGCTCAAAGTGGCCAGGCATGTTGAAAATGTTATGCTTTCGGAAAATATCCAGCCTGGCAAGACCGCCCTGCCCGATTCTTTTAAAAAAGAAACCGGCCTGATAATAAAAGATTTCGGATTATGGAAGATATTCGTAATCTCTCCGACAGGAAAGATCGTTTATTCAAACGACCAGGCCGATATTGGCCGGAAGCTCAACGAAAAATTCTTTTTTGATGTTGTGGCAAAGGGAGGGATTTACAGCAAGTACATCCCTGAAAATACGCTGACGCCGGGAGGCCAGGTGGCCAGGACAGACGTGATATCAACCTATATGCCGGTTATGCAAAACGGCAGGTTCCTGGGCGCATGCGAGGTTTACTCGAATGTTTCAGCAGTAATGAAAGAAATCCGCACGCTATTTGTAGCATCCTTCCTGATCCTTTTTCTGCTGTTAATCGGCCTTCTTATGGTTTTGATTATTATCTGGCGCAAGGCAAAGCAGAGCGCAGCCGCAAGAAAAAAGGCGGAGGACGTGCTGGCGGAGAGTGAGAACCTTTTAAGAACGATTGTTGAAACTGTGCCGGAATGTATAAAACTGCTGGCTGAAGACGGGACTGTGCTGATGATGAACCGGACGGGGTTTACGATGCTGGGGGCCGCTACGTTTGAACAGGTGAAGGGGAAAAAACTCACTCCGTTTATTTTGCCTGAGTACCGCGAGGCCTTTGACATGCTCACCAAACAGGTTTTTCAAGGCGAATACGGCATGCTTGAATTCGAGGCCCAGGGTATGAATAACAAGCGCATATGGCTTTCAACCCATGCCGTGCCGCTTCCCGGCAAGGATGGGAAAACATCGGCCCTGCTGGGAATAACCCGTGACATAACCGGGGAGAAGCACGCCGCCGAGGCGCTGACGGCTTCGCTAAAGGAAAAAGAAGTGCTGCTGAGGGAGTTGCATCACCGGACAAAGAACAATCTTCAGGTGGTCACAAGCCTGATAAGCCTCCAGACCGCCAATGTGACGGATGAGCGCCTGAAACAGGCGCTGGAGGACATTTCGCTCAGGATACGCGCGATGTCCCTTGTGCATGAGAAGCTGTATAAATCAAAGGACCTTATCAGCCTCGATGTTAAGGATTACGTGGAAGACCTGGCCAACGCCATCCTTATCGGCTATGAAAAGCGCGCCGCAAGCATATCCCTTGCGCTCGATATCGGCAAGACGCTTATGACTATCGACACAATAACAACATTGGGCCTGATAATAAACGAGCTTATGACTAATTCCATTAAATATGCCTTTCCGGACGGAAGGGCGGGCAGGATCGCCATTTCGCTTCATTCCCATGATGACCACCTGGAATTCGTTTTCAGCGACAACGGCATTGGACTTGCGGATACGGATGTTGAAAAAGCGAAATCGCTGGGCCTTAAGCTGGTCGGCAGGCTAGCCTCCAAACAGCTTGGCGGCAGGCTTGAAGTAAGTACCGGCAACGGCACGGAATTCCGGATTGTCTTCAAGGCGTAACCGCTCCGTTTTTTTCATTTAGATTGATTCCCCGGCAACCTGTTAAAAAACCATCGGATTTACGCCCGGCTGGCGCCTGTATGGCTTGACATCACATATCAACTTATGGTTATATGTTTATATGGAAAACATGCTTAAACTGTTAAAGGCGCTGTCGGACGGGGCGAGGCTGCGGATACTTATGCTGTTGTCTTCCAGGGAGCTGTGCGTATGCCAGCTTATGGCGGTGCTGTGCATATCTCAGCCGCTTGTCTCCAAGAACCTGAATATAATGAAAAATGCGGGGCTGATCAGGTCCCGCCGCGACGGGAAACTGATGTTTTACAGCATTAACAGGGCCCTGGAGAGGAACGGGGCGGCCCTGGTAAAAAGCGTTATAAAAGGTTTCAAAAGCTCCCCGGAGGCGGCCATGGACCTGGAGGCCCTTTCCGAGTGTACGGAATTCCAGAAGAAGACAGGCCGCTGCGACATGGAGACCTTAAAAAAATTCCTGAAAGAAAGAGGTTGCAGGTGAAGAAAACCTTTGTGGCTTTGATCTTCATTGCGCTTGGTTTGTATCCGGCTTCAAAGGTATTGGCCGCTGGCATGCCGGTTATTGCAAATACAACCGGCGCGCAGCCTGAGGCCGCAATGGGGCTAAAGGAAGCTGTGCAGGCGGCGCTTAAAGACAACCCGCAGCTAAAAAGCGGGGTTTGGACGGTCCGGTCCGCCAGGCAGGATGTAGGCATAGCCAAAAGCAATTATCTGCCTGCCCTGAAGTTTGAGGACAGGTATATGCGCACTAATAATCCGACATTGGTATTCATGAACAAGCTTAATGAAAGCAGGTTCGCCTCTTCCGATTTTGCCATAGATTCTCTTAATTCACCGGAGGCTGTAAACGATTTTCAGGGCAGCGTCAGCCTTCAGCAGGTGATATTTTCCAAACGGCTGAATGATTCCGTTGGGATTTCAAAGACCGTGCTTGCCGCCAAAAAAGAATCTCTTGAGGGTCTGCGGCAGCAAGTTGCGCTGGAGACGGCGGAAGCGTACCTTGGGGCTGTGACTGCCTCCCGTTTTCTTGACGCGGCCAGGCAGGGTGTTGCCGATGCACGGGAGCATAAAAGGATAGCCTCGCTGCGCTACCAAAGCGGCCTGGGGCTTTACTCTGACGTGCTGAGGGCCGATTCCGCCCTGAAAGAGGCGCAGAAGCGGCAGGCGGAGGCGCAGAAGGAATATGACGTAGCCAGGATGGGGCTTGGGCTTGCCATGGGCAGAAGCCGGATGGTCCAGCCGCTTTATAATTCCACCTCGCCGGAAATGGTATCCGCCCCCGGCCCGATAGACCCATACTACAACACAATTGATGACAGGCCGGACGTAAAAGCGATGGAAGCGCAGGAGGAGGCAGCAGGGAAGGCCGTGGGGCTTGCAAAATCAGCCTACTGGCCGGACCTTGGCGCCGGAGGGCAGTATCAGTGGAACGACCACAGGAGCCCCTTTGAGGGCGAAGGTTCCAGCTATACCGTACAGGGTTTTTTGAGATGGACAATTTTTGACGGCACAAAGACCCGGCATGAGATAAAAAAGGCCGAAGCCGGATACAACCAGGCAGGGAGCATGCTGGACGGGTTGAAGAAAAAGGCCAGGTTCGACATCTTCCAGGCGTACAGCGAACTTAACGAGGCAGAAAAGAACCTGGCGCTTTCGAGGGCGGAGCTGGAATCCGCCACGGAGGGCAACAGGCTGGTGCAGACCAGGTATAAAAATTCCCTTGCGCCTATTGTGGACGTTCTGGATTCCCAGACATCGCTTGATGCGGCAAGGGCAGGGGTGATAGAAGCCGAAAACGGGTACTTGCAGAAATATTTCCGGCTGGAATACGAAAGCGGCAAGATAATCGATTTCATAGATACATTAAAGGAGACAGTTTTTTCTGGAGGCGCGAATGAGACAAAATAGGCTTCTTCTGTACATCCTGCCGGCAGTTGTGCTTGCGGCCCTCGCTTCGTGCAGCAACAAGATACATCCGGGCAGCGCCGGGGTAAAGAGGACCGTTGTGGAAGGCGTGGCGGCATCTGTTGCCCAGAGCGGTGAAATTCCAGGTTTATATCAGGCAAGCGGGCAGGTGGAGTCCCGCAATTCAGCTATGATCGCGGCCAAGGTGATGGGCGCCATTACCTCGGTGCGGGTGGAGCGCGGCCAGACGGTGCGCAGAGGGCAGATACTGCTAACCATTGATGACTCGGACCTGAGGCAGAAGGCCGATCAGGCCAGGCAGGCGCTGGCCGGGGCTGAGAAGGCCGCCGCAATGGCCAAAGAAGACGCAACTTTATCGGAAACCACATTCAACCGGTATAAAAAACTTTACGATGAAAAGGCCCTCTCCGGCCAGGAGTTCGACGAGATAAGCGCAAAGCGCTCCGTGGCGCAGCTTCAGCTTCAGCAGGCCAACGCGGCCGTTGCCCAGGCCAGGGCCGCCGTGAAGGAGGCCCTGGCGTACCTGGGATATTCCGTGCTGAGGTCGCCAATTAACGGAATAGTGGTGGACCGCAAGGTGGACGCCGGGAGCATGGCCACACCCGGCATGCCGCTTATCCAGGTGGAGGAGCCTGTTTACAGGCTTGCCATCCCGCTGGACGAACGGTTTTCAGGGAAAATAAAAGTTAGCTCAACCATTGAATACGTGGACCCTGTTACGGGGAAGCGCGGGCCCATCAGGATAACCCAGGTTGTGCCGGCAATCGATCCGGCCACGAGGACGTTCAGGGTGAGGGCTGATCTGCCCCCGTCCG
>JAJYLE010000087.1 GCA_021788025.1 Nitrospirota bacterium | reverse complement strand
CCGATCTGTTTTGGGCCTCATCGATAACAAGCATGCACCGGTGACCCTGGGAATATTCGCTTATCAAAAAATTCGTAAGCTCCTTCAGCATCATGGTCTTATCCTTACCGGCGGCGTCCAGCCCGAAATCGTCATTGATAAGCGCCCAGAGCTGGTTTGAGGAAACGCGCGTATTTGTGATTTTGGCTATACGCACATCGCTGTCGAGTTCCTTCATGACTTTTCTGATGATGGTCGTCTTACCTATCCCGACTTCCCCGGTTACTAGCATGAACCCCTGATTGAACGTTATCCCGTATGTCAGATGGGTAAGCGCCTTTTTATGCTCCCGGCTCAAAAAAAAGGAGCCTGGATCAGGCGCTAACTGGAAAGGCCTGCGCTCAAGTCCGAAGAAAGAAAGATACATTATTTGACGTCAGCCCCGTTTCCCGCGCCGTCCGGAGTGCCGGCCTTTTTGCCATTTGCATGCGCCCCCGCCAGCTCGTATGGATAAGGATACATGCTTCTTGCAAGCTGCTCCTGGACATTGTTGAACACGGCGCCCAGGACGCGATGGCCCTTCAAAAGCTGCATTGCCCTCTGTGCGGACTTGTTCGGCGTGCGCCCGGCGCTCATCACAAACAGGATGCCGTCCATATGCCGCGCCAGTGTAACGGAATCGGCCGTGGCCAGAAGCGGTGGCGAATCGTACACAATATACCTGTCGCTGTACCTTTGTTTAAGCTCCTCCGCAAGCGCTGTCATCCTCATTGATGAGAGCAGCTCGGAGGGGTTTTCAGGGATGTTGCCAGCGGGCAGTACTACAAGCCGTCCGATGCCAGTCTTTATAAGCACGTCCTTCAGCTCAACCGCGCCTTTCAAATAATCGCTGAGTCCAGCCTTTGGCAGCAGGCCCAGGTATTTGTGCACCATCGGGTTCCTGAGGTCAGTGTCCACAAGAAGCACAGTATTATCCAGCTCATTTGCAAGCGCGGCGGCAAGGTTTACGGACGTCACCGTCTTTCCCTCCCCTATGCCGGAACTGGTAATCATTATGGATCTGGGCGCTCCGCCCGGCGCGGCTTTTATGCGCGCGCGAAGTTTTCTGAACTGTTCGGCAACATAGGAGTTGGGCTCCCTGATGCAGGCTATGCGCCCGTCCACATCTTCAGCCTTGACAACAGGAATCTCTGCGGGACGGAATTTTGTGTTTTCAGTGCAAATTTCTGCTGGACCGCCCGCCTCGTGCGCCCTGGACCTCAGGGCCGTCTGCCTGGCCTTTACAGCCTCTTCCAGAGATTTTTCAATCCTGCTCAATTGGCCCTCCATGAAAAAAAATATAAGTCCATGCGCTCTAAAAAATGGATATCCTGATTCCCATAAAGCGGAAAAGTATCTCCCTGGCCAGCAGCACCATCACAATAATCACATAAGCTCCGGCAAAGCCAAAGACCCTGAGGTCCTTTTTACGTGAGGCCCTCCGGTCTTCCTCCGATGTCATCCGGGGGACGGAGATAAGCACAGGCAGCCGGAGCTCCTGTTCCACCTGGTTCTCGCTCCTGTACGGCTTTTTAATATAGTCAAGTCCGATGGCCGCGCTGATTCCTGCGATCAAGCTCATGACAAGGCCCAGGGCCATCAGCTTTACCCTGTTGGGTTTATCAGGTATTACCGGCAGCACGGCAGGGTCCACCACATTTAAAACAGAGCTGTTGCCGCCCATCTGCAGATTCTTTTCCACCCTTGCGGCTTCAAGTTTCTGGAGGATGTCATTGTATGTTTTTTGCAAACCGTCCCTGTTCCGCTGGATATTGTCCCATTCCTCCAGCTCCTGCGGCATTCCCACGGCAGACATGTTCATCTGTTTTTCCTGCCTTGATATCTCGTCCAGGCTCATTTTCATATCTCCAATTTTGGAGCGCACCTGCTCAAGCTCGTCTTTCACCCTCTGGTAAACCGGACCGTTTTTTAATGCCTGGCCATCTTTTTCCTGCTGCATCTGTTTTTTGAGCTTAGCGATTTCAGCTTTTTTAACGATGACGTCAGGATAGCTGTCGGTATATCTGGTTTTAAGCACCATAAGTTCTTCATTCAACCGGTCCAGCCTGGCCTCGGACGAATCCGGACCGCCGCTCAGGCCGGCGGACGTTATACTCTTCCTTCCCGATATCTCCATTTCAAGGTTCTTTTCCTGGTTTTGAAGATTCCTGAGCTTTACCTCGTCATTAATGGCGTCGGACTGCAGGGCCGCTAGGCCCGCAGCCGGGACGGCGCTGGCCTGCATGGACACACCTGGATGTTGCTTCCTGAACTCCTCGATCTGCCGGTCCGAGTCATCGAGTTTTTCTTTGTAGCTCTGTAGCTGACTGTTAAGAAATTCGTATGCGTTAATGGCGTTGTTTCTCTGCAACGCCACACTCTGCTCTATATATTCATTGACAAGCGTGTTTACGACATCCCTTGCCCTTCGTGGGTCCGGGTCCTCATATGAAAGGGTGAACATGTCCACATTGTCTCCTCTGTCTTCCTTCACCTTCACATCGAGGTGCTTCCGGACGTTGTTAATGAGAGCCTCATACCGGCCGGCATTCCCTTGGGTCAGATCCAGGTTCAACTTTCTAAGGACGCTGTCGACAATCATTCTGCTTGTTATGCTGTTTTTAATCACGCCCAGCTCGTCATCGATGCTGCCGCTGTTTTTTGTGAGGGACTGAATGAACGCACCCCTTTGTACAAATACAGTGGAACTGGCCTTGTAAGACTTTGGCCAAAGAAATGAGGCCATAACAAAGATCGAAAGCACGGCAGCGCCTGCTGCAAGCGCCACATACCTTTTTTCGTGTATTATGGCCAGATAGCCTTTTATATCCAACGAGCCGCTTTCTCCGCTCATGCTAGAGTCCCCCAATGAATTTACTAGAATATTCCGGATTTGACTATAACCATGTCACCCGGATCCAAAGAAACATTTTCTTTCACATCGCCATTCATTACTTCCTTGAGCAATACCCTGATACTTATTATCTTGCCGCCTTCCTTTCTTTCTACAAGGACGTCGTTCTGGCTGGCATAGTCTGTAAACCCGCCCGCGGTAAGCACGGCATCAAGAACGGTCATATGCTCCTCATAAGGGAAAATACCCGGCTTCTTTACCGCCCCCACAACCCGGATGGCGGTTCCAAAATTGCTTGGGATGTATATGAAATCCCCGGGCTCAAGCATTACGTCCTGGGACACGTCACCCTTGATGAAAAGCCGGTAAAAATCGGCATTCAGTTTTTTGCCGTCCCGTATCACAGCGCTCTTTTTCAAGTCGGCGCTGCCAAGGCTGCCCAGCCTGGAAAGCAGCTGTAAAAGGGTAGTGTTTCTCTTGAAAACAAAAACGCCAGTTTGCGTACTGGTCATCGCACCGCCCGCCGGTTGCTGGGATATGCCGCCACCAAAGACATACACTACAAAACTATTTACCTTGGTCACAATAACGCTTACGACCGGCGCCTCTGTGTATCTGGCGTACATACTTTCAAGAAGGGTCTTGAGCTGCTGAGGGGTTTTGCCAGCAGCCTTGACGTCGCCCAACAGGGGCACCGAAATCATCCCGTCCGGCCTTACAGGCACGTTAACGCTTAGCTCCGGCTCTTTCCAGACGGAAATGCTAAGCATGTCATCATCCCCTATAACGTACTGCCCGGCATGGGCAAGAGCTGCCCAGCCTATAGTTAAAAAAAGACTCACAAGCACCAATACACGAACATTTCTCTTTTCCATCGCTATTTTTTCTCCCAATTCATAAAACAGTCCTCACTGAGATCGCAAGACATGAAATCCCTTCCTTCATATCATGCCACCCTTTTTTTGAAGTCCAGCGGCCCCGGTGTTTCCATAGGCCCAGGTAACTGCTGCCGTAACCCGGTCATCCAGGTAACGGTCCGTTAAGATCAGCGGTGAATGGCTGTATATGTACTGGTAATCAAGCGAGATGTTCGCCCTGCGCGCTACCTGCCAGTTAAAAGCCATACCGGAAATGACTAAATTCGAATAAGACATGGCCACCTTGTCCTCAAGTCTCTGGAATTCCAGATTGACGGAACCTGTGAAGGCCCTGGTAAATTTATGCGAAACCGTCCCGGTTATGCCGTACGAACGGTCCTTGAGCGATTTTGTTACCAGGTCCGCGTACTCATTAAACGACAGCCCCAGGGAAGCAGGTGTCCTCGCAGAATTTGTTGTGATTGAGGCACTGTATGTGTCCACTTTGTCCGGCAGGCCGGAAGGGTTCTCCACTGCGCTGGAAGAAGCCTCCAGTCTTGCGGAGAACGCCGCAAACCGGCGGTCCGCTCCGGCGTCCCAGGCCCATTCGCCGCTGCCGCCATTGCCGGCAAAAACATAATTTCCATGGCCGAACGTAAAAAAGAGATCAGATCCGTTCGAGTACACGTACCTGGAGCCCACATGTACATCCGTATCATAATAATCCTGAAGTCCGTTGCTGTCTGCCAGGTATAAGCCCCCGGCGCTAAGCTCAAAAGAGGGCGATACATCATCCTTTGCCTCTACAAAGACACTGTTGACACTTTTTTTGACCCCCAGCCCGCTTTTATACCATATGTTCTGATATGAATAGCCCGCGGAAACTGTAGTGGAACGCCCCGGTTTCAGCTTGAAATACGGTTTCACGGTAGCTATGTTCTGGTCTGTCTGATTTAAGAACAGGCTCTGCTGGCTGTAGTTTATGGGCAGTGACAAGGAAGTCTTGGCGTACGTGTCGCTTGCGTCTATATAAAACAGTTTTTTTATCAACTCGGTCGAGTTCTGCAAATTGATGTTCTGCGCAAAATTATCGCTCACGGTATTTTTGGCATAATGCCGGAAATCGAGCGAGTAAGCCAGGTCCCAGTTCCATAACGGCGCTTTATAGTCTAAAGCCACGGATGGGATCAACCGAGTAATGAAATCGGTCTTCCGGTCCTTCTCCGTCAGGAAAATATTGTCGTCAAACTGCTCCTGCACGGAAAAAGACGGGCTTATACTGAACTGTCCCGCCCAAACATCTTTGCAAAATGCACCCATGCAAGACAGAGCAACAAACCAGACGGCCAGAAACGGCAGCAATTTCATCTGATCCCTCGTCCTCTTTTCCATTGTGTCCGGCAATGCTCCGCCTTCTCAGTCCCATAAGACTAAGAAGGTCTCTCTTAACACCGGGGGCTCTCAATCCCTTCCCCCGGCCATTTCTACTGCTGTACTGCTTGCCGGCCCGGGGAAAAAAGGCCGGTAAAAAAATCTATGCTTTCCTCAGCGGCAGCCGAGGGGTGTTATTCCAGGTGTTGCGCCTATCATTAGAATTGAAAGCAATTGCCCGGCGGAAATTATACTTTTTTGTGTTTGCGGCAATATTAAATGAATATTAAATTCTGAAGGAAAGGGGACAGGAAAAATTTCAGAAAGGGACTCGATCGCCTGGTCTTTTTTGCCGCTAGCCAAATACGAAAGGGCCAAATGGTAATAACAGCTAGGAACCCGTAAAAAAGTCCCCAAATAGGACACTAGGCATTCAAATCGAATCAATTTAGCATACCCTCCCCTGGATAATCCCCAGCTCTTTTTTCGGCTAGTCCCCAACTAACCTAGCCAGCAAAAAATCCATTCCTCTAATTCTTACCAGCACTGCAAATTGCAGCTGCGTGATAAATCGGATCCTTTACTGACTGTCTATTTTTGCTTAACATGAAGAAGTTGTCTACCAATTAAAGGTTGCATTAAATAAAAAATATCATTTTTATTTTTAAAAAAGCAAAATATAAAATTTTTACTTGCCGTATACCTTAACACATTGTAAAACAAAAATAAAAAAAATGAGCAGAAGCAAGTTGGCAAGCGTTCAAAACACCCTTAAGTAGAAAATTGGCCTTTTGTAAAAATTGCTAAACGTGTCCTGTCAAGAAAAATTACATAAAACCAGAGGAGTGGACAAATAATTTTAATATAGAGTGCTCATGGCTTCGGCCACCGGGACTGCAAGGCATGTTCGGAATAGAAACCGGGCACTTTGTCCCTGAATTCTTTCCAACTTACCTCAATGGGCAATCATATGATTGTCCTTTATTGCTTTAATGGCCCATTTTGGGGCATTAACCTGCCCAGCAAATGTCCTTAATGAAAAAAATCGATTAGGAAATATGCAGACCATACCGGTTCCGATGATTACAAAGCCTATTTCTTGTGCATTAAACGTCCGAGCGCAAAATCAGTAGTGATATCTCCGGCGGTACTCCGAGGCGTACGGGAACAAACAGGGTGCCCAGTCCCCTGTTTACGTAAAGGGCGGCGGACCTTGAGACAAGCGGAGTGGTTTTGTCGCCCTTATGGTCCGCGGACCCTCCAAAGGGCAGAAAATACATCCCGCCCACAAATTTTGTAAAAAGGCTAGCCGGGTTCAGAATGCCAATCTTTACCTGGCCTCCATGGGTATGTCCGGCCAAGCTCAGTTCTATTCCAGACTGGGATGCCCAATAAAAGGTGTCTGGACTATGGGAAAGCAGAATATTAGGCATATCCTTCCGGACCTGAGGTCCTATTTTCATTAAAATGCCGGGGTGCTCTTCCCCCCTCCAGAAATCCATTCCGATCAGATTAAAAGTTTCTCCGCGCCAATTGATCTGCACACTTTCATTGCGCAATAGCCGCATGCCATTTTCGGCAAAAAGCATTTGCGCCAGGGCCTCAACCCCACAATTTAATTCATGATTACCGTTGCAGCCCCATGTGCCTAACGGAGCGTGCAGCCTGCTTAATTCCTGAATGCAATCTGCGAGCGGATCATTTTTAAAAGTAATAAAATCACCTGTGATGACGGCAAGGTCTGCATTCAGTCCGTTTGCCATATCAACAGCCTTCCGGACCTGAGCGCGCGACATGAAATCGCCCATATGAATATCACTTAGCTGTACTATCCTCAATCCATCAAGGCCACGAGGCAGATTGGCAACAGGGACCTCGATTTTTTTTACGCGATAGCTGAATCTCTCTACAAAGCAACCGTAACCAGTGGCAAAGAAAGGCAGACTGCCGGCATAAAGCGTCGTGCGGCGCAAAAAAGCGCGCCTGGCCAGATCGGTCTTTTGTTTCCGGCCATCACCAATGCGCATAAAAATTTTTGAGAATAGCAGCCCGGCAACTCGCGCAATAACGATAGTCAGATAACCAAGTGTAGATGCAAACAGCCAAAGCTTCGAAACAGAGAGGGCAAATTCCCATAATTTCTCATTGGAATGCCCAAACGGATCAAGCGAGGTTAAGATCAAAAGCACGATGGCAGAAATTAAAGAATACCGCCCAAAAACCTTTAATCCCGGACTGCGGATTGAATCGATAATCCGGAACCCTCTTTTCAACCAGAAGCGCTGGGCTACATAAATGAAAGAAAGCAGGAGAACGGAAAAGATCACACGCAAGACAAAAGACTCTTTCCATTGGTTGCTTGCGGGCAATCCATATATATGGCTTAAAATATGATATATTTCCAGTCTGGACAAAGCGGAATGCAAATGGCGGAATAATTGAAATACAGGCCCGATGTTATTTTGCATCCTTAATTTTACAGGAAAAAGCCTGACCAATTAAAAAAAAGTGTGCGAATGCCTCAGGACCGGTCGTGCCGGTCCCGCCAGTTTTGCTCAGTCAGTTTTGAAAGCAACAACCTGGCAGAGCGGGCATCGGGAAAATCACCCATGTCCAGGCATTTTCTGAGATACAAGACCGCCTGAGCCCTGTTGCCCTGCTCCGAATATGCAAGCGCCAGATGATATGCGATAGTGGGATTGGCAGGCAAAAGCGCATAGGACCTCTCAAGCGCCTTCATGGCTTCCGCAGCCTTGCCATTTTTCAGGAGTGCAAAACCGTACGTATCCAGCACGTTGCCGTCATTTGCCGCCGCTTTGTAAACCTGAGCAGCCAGACGCAGGGCAAGGGCAGGATTTCTTCCCCGGTCCGCATAATAATATGCCAGATTGTTCTCGGCAGGCAGATTTCCCGGCGACATCGAAAGGACCTTACGGTATACGGCAGCCGCTTCCGCGGACCTGCCCATTGCATCAAGAACTGTCCCCTGCCAATACACTGGTTCGGGATTGGCAGGCATGGAGCTTTCGGCCATTTTGAATTGATTTTCTGCCCGGCTGTACTCCTTCTTCCGGAAATACAGTTCGCCCAGCAGCATTTCTATGGGGCCGCCTTTCGGAACTTGTGGGCCGCTGAGGGTTCCTATGGCATTATCAAGATCGTACTTGGCTTGAACGGATGCAAGCTGCAAATAGCCGAACGGGTCTGATGGCCTGATATTAATTATCTGTCTTGCCGCGCTGAGCGCCTCGTTGCGGCTGCCCATTATTCCATATATAGTGGAGAGTGTGGCCAGCAATTTAATGTCTTCAGGGCTTTTGGCAATCTGTTGCTTAACCATCTGAAGGGCATCTCCGGGCCTGTTCATGGCGATATATCCCTTTACTAGCAGGTCAAATCCGGCCTGGCGGTCTATTTTCCCAAGCGAAGTAAATGTACCAACAGCACCCTTATAATCCTTAATGTTTATCTGGATGGCGCCCTTCATCTCATAAAGCTGGATAGCGGAGGGGTTTTTGGATATTCCATTATCCAGCGTGGAAAGCGCGCCTGCGGGCTGCCCTGATTTCATCTGGTATGCGGCAAAATAGAGATACCCCTCGGGAGCACCGGTGTTTAGCGCCAGCGTATAATATTTAAGCGCGGCGGCGCCGTCGCCATTTGATTCCAGAAGCATTGCGGTTTCAATAAATGCCCGGACATTGCCCGGGTTTTTCCGGCAGAGCGTTTCAAGCTCCGCCACGGCCTTGGCTGCCCTCCCCGTATGCCTGTAGATCGATGCCAGATAGAAATAGGCGCGGGCATCGGAGGGGCCAGCCGACTTGGCCTTCTGCAGGCTGGCCATGGCCTCATCAATATTGCCCTGCCTTAGATATACATCCGCAATAAAATCATACAGTGTGGCGTCTGTCTTTTTCCCTTTAATTCCCTGGCTGGCAGTGCGCAACGCCTCTGCGATCCGGTTCTGTTTAAGGTAAAGGCCGGCAAGCAGCATTCTTGCCCGGGGCTCTCCCGTCTCCATGCTGGCCGCTTTTTCCAGCACGGCTTCACCTTCCGCATATTTCCCGGTCGAAAACAATAAAACACCTTTCTGGATATAGGCATTCCTGAGTGAAGGATCAATTGCCGTGGCGCGTCCGAGCTCATCCAATGCTTCACCGTACATGTCCTTTGTCATATAGGCGCCGCCAAGGATGTCGTGAGAATAGGCGTCGCCCTGCCCACTGTCCATTAATTGCTTCAACTGGGATATGGCGTCGTCCACCCGCCCCTGTTTTAAAAGGATAAGTCCAGCGAGATTCCTGGCTGGCGCAAGGGACGGGGCGAGACTGGCTGCCCGGCAAAGCTCATTATAGGCCAGTTCAAGTTCATTCTGGTTGTAAAAGCACAGCCCAAGATAATAATGGGCCTGTGCCGTTTCGCCCAGCCCTATTGATTTTCTAAGATATTCGATCGCACCGTTATAGTTTTTCAGACTGAAGAGGGAAAAACCCTTAAGCAGGTAACCTTCGGGCCTGTAGCTGAATCTGGAGATAATCATGTCAGCCAGCGCATCTGCCTCTTTTTGCCTGTCTTTTATGACAAAAAGCATCCCTTCCCTGAACTGCGAGTCGATATCGTCTTTGCCCGCCCGGGCATATGTCTGGATGGCCCCGTCAACATCGTTACCGCTCAACTGCAGTGACGCAAGCAGGTGGATCGCCTGAGGATTAGAAGCATCCTTCCTTAAGACGGTATTCAGTGTCTCTTTTGCATTTGCGGAATTTCCCATCTGGGAATACACCTTTGCCATCAGGATATTGATTTCAACAAAGTTGCCGTTTTGCTGCAGGGCTTTCTGGAACAAGGAAAGGGCTGAGGGGTAATCCTTTTTTATAGCATACGCCCAGCCGTATTCTTCCAGCTCATCGGGGACGTCATTGCCCGGGGACGGGATTTTTTTCAGCTCATTTATGGCCTGATCGGGCTTCGACTGCTCCAGGTAAACCCTTGCCATCTCTAAATGCGCCTTTTGGCTGGATGGGTTTTTCTTGAGGATGTCTTCAAGCTGCCCGGCTGCCGAATCGAATTTGCCAAGCTCACAATACGCCCGGGCCAGCTTGAGTTTTGCATTCAGAAACCCAGGGGCTTTTTTAAGCGCCTGGGTCAGATAAATTACCGCATCCCTGGGGTCCCCTTTCGCCAGGCATTGTGTCCCCTTGGCAAGCAGTTGCTCCTTGGACATGGAATGACAGGAGGCAAGCAGTAAAAAAATCCCCAACCAGGCCACAAGAAATTTAAATCGAAGCAATCTGGAAATCCCTCCCCTGGATAGTTCCAGTGTTTTTTGGGCCAGTCCCAAATCTACCTTTATGATTGCAAATTTACAGCGCTCATTTTTGCCCGGCCCTGCAATTCGCAGTTTTGTTGGTAAATTGGCCGTTTTACTACCGGTGTATTTTCCCGTAATATGAAGGATTTGTCTACAACTGAAGGGTTGCATTGAAGCCGTTGCGGGAAAAACAGGAGTACAACCCCGGGGAAGAACGCTCTGCGATCTTATGAAAATCAGCGGTAACCCGCAAATAATTCCATAAAGTCCGGGACTGTCATCGCATGGAGGCGCGCGGGATCGAGAAAAAGACCCACCACGGAGTCCA
>JAJYLE010000086.1 GCA_021788025.1 Nitrospirota bacterium | reverse complement strand
TCTTTCGTGCACAAAACGGGGCTTTTCGGTCTTGGAGTGCCAAGCCTTAAAGAGGCGTGGAAATACCTGTTTGGCCTGGATTACGGCCTCTTTTTGTATAACCCGGTGCTGCTGGCCCCTGCCTTCCTGATACCTGCCTTCCTGAGGGAAAAAGGCAGGCCTGCTTCTTTTGCATTATTGATTGCTGCCGCTTTTCTTGTGTTTCTCTCCGGGATTGGGACCAATGATCTGGGAGCGTCCTGGGGGCCAAGGTATCTGCTGCCCGCGGTGCCATTCCTGATGCTGCCGCTTGCCCTGGCCAACACAAAGAGCTGGCAGGTTTTCATCACGCTTGCAGCATTGTCTTTTATCATCAACCTTCTTGCCGTGAACGCTTCCTATCCCTATTTCATGGGCTGGCCGGAGGACGCCAGGTTTATTATGCGGGAATTGAAGCTGATAGGCAGCGGCAACGTTTTATTCTTTTTCCTGCATACCGGCCCGGCTGTTAGCATCGCGCTTCTTCCGGTCCCCTTTTTAATCGCAGCGGTTATATGGCGGCTTTTTCCAGACAAAAACAGGGGTGTTAAAAGCGCGATTCCTGAAAAAAATTGAGGGGATACTTTAAAATATATGGTGGCCAGTGAGAGAATCGAACTCCCGACACGAGGATTTTCAGTCCTCTGCTCTACCTACTGAGCTAACTGGCCGGTACTATTAAGTGTTACCGATGAAGGCTTTTATTGTCAAGGCAGACCAATCTGAAGACCAGGCCTCGGTCAAACCCAAGGGCGGACCTGCCTTTATGGCCAGGCCGCGCCGGAAGGCTCTTTTTCCCCTGGTGAGGATATCCCTCTCATGAGAAACGGCGGCGGACGTTATCTTTGGGCCGCCATCTCCGGGGCCACCCTGGTTTTTACCTTTGCGCCCTTCAACGTCTATCCGCTGGCCTGGTTTGCGCTTGCACCCTTTTTGGTTGCTCTTAAAGGGCTTCCAAAAGGAACAAAGGCTTTCAAGGCCGGTTTCCTCATGGGGTTCTTTTATTTCTTCGGCACAACATACTGGATTTATCACTCGATGCATGATTACGGCGGCATGGGGCTTGTGTCATCGCTTTTCTTTGTTGTGCTGCTGGCTTCATATCTGGCCTTGTACACGGGGTTTTTCGGGTATCTCTTTTCGCTTAAGATCAACCATACCCGTCTCCCGGCGCTGTTTGTTGCTCCGGTAATATGGGTGTCTCTTGAGTACCTGCGGTCTTACATGCTGACCGGGTTTCCCTGGGCGACGCTTGGATACAGCCAATGGAAATTCCTTTATATCATCCAGATGGCAGACACAACCGGGGTCTACGGCGTATCGTTTTTGATAGTAGCCGTAAACGGCGCGATAGCCGACCTGTTCATCATGAAAAAAAAGATGCGGGAGATGCCCCTTTTCCCGGTCTCCTACACCATGGCCGGCTATTTCCTGCTTGCCGCCTTTGTAATGCTGGCACTTGGCTACGGGGAGTTCAGGCTTACCCACAAGGGCGCAGGGCTGCCTCTTCGCGTAAGTGTTGTGCAGGGCAACATAGACGAAGCCGAGAAGTGGAATGTTAACCGCCAGGATCATGTGCTTGATGTTTACGAAAAACTCACGGAAGGCGCACTCTTTGAGTCCCCTAATCTGATAGTGTGGCCGGAAGCTTCTCTTCCCTTTCCGTTTGACGAAAATGACCCCCGGGTACAGCAACTTGAAAAGATGCAAAATACCATCTCCGTTCCAATGCTGATTGGTGCCGTGCGGCAGAAAAAGGACGGCAAGTACGCAAACAGCGCCATTCTGCTTGACCAGGGAAAGCCCGCGTTTGTATATGATAAAATACACCTTGTGCCTTTTGGGGAGTATGTGCCTCTCAAAAGGGTATTGTTTTTTGTAAACAAGCTCTCCGATGCCGTCGGAGACCTGGAGGCCGGGCACGAATACACGAGGGGCAGTATCCGGCAGGGCGATTTCGGCGTTGCCATCTGCTATGAGATAGCCTTTCCAGGGCTGGTCCGTAAATTTTTCAAGGATGGCGGCAATTTCCTGGTGACCATAACAAACGACGCCTGGTTCGGAAAAAGTTCCGGGCCGTACCAGAACTTCAGCATGGCGGCCTTCAGGGCGGTGGAAAACAGGAAACCCGTTATCAGGGCCGCAAATACAGGCATTTCCGGCTTTTTTTCAAGATCGGGCAGGCTTATAAAGAAGACTCACATGCTTGAAAGAAGGACGCTTACGGCTGATTTGAAGATAAATAACCGCATTACCTTCTACAGCCGCTTTGGGGACCTGTTTTCATATTTTTGCATATTGAGCGCCATTTCTCTGTTCATATTCACCGGGGAAAAGGAAAAAAATTATTTTTAAACAATTGTCTTAAGGAGGATTCAGAAAACATGGCAGAAGATATAAAGGAAGGCCTGGCCGGGCTCAGGCGAAAGATAACAGAACTACGAGGTTATCTTTGATGTAGATGGGCTGAAGGCCAGTATAGCCCGTATAGACGGGGAACTGGCCAAGGAGGCTTCCTGGGAGCCTTCAAGGCTGAAAGAACTTAACAAAGAGCGGTCCATCATGGAGGCCGTAGTTCTGCCGTTCGAGCAGGCCAGCCGCGAGCTCGACGAACTTGACGAGGCCGCCAAGATGCTCTCTGAAGAGGGCGGCGAGGTTTTCCTTCCGGAAGTGACAAGCGGCATCGACAGGCTTAACGGCGAAATACGGGAACTTGAGCTGAGGCATCTTCTGTCCGGCCCGCTTGATGCCAATAATGCCATCGTGACCATCCATCCGGGTGCAGGCGGCACTGAAAGCCAGGACTGGGCGGAGATGCTGCTTCGCATGTATCTCAGATGGGCCGAGCGCCGCGGCTTTAAAACCGAGATGCTGGATTCCCAGCCCGGAGAAGAGGCCGGTATAAAGAGCGCCATATTCTCCGTAAACGGCCCTTTCGCTTACGGCCACCTGAAAAACGAGGCCGGGGTGCACAGGCTTGTCAGGATTTCGCCCTTCGACGCCAATAAAAGGCGTCATACATCCTTTACCGCAATCTTTGTCTCCCCGGAGATAGAAGACGATGTGGCCGTCGACATCAGGGAAGACGACCTTAAGATAGACACCTTCAGGGCCTCCGGCGCAGGCGGACAGCATGTTAATAAGACCTCGTCTGCCGTAAGGATAACCCATCTGCCCACCGGGATAGTGGTGTCCTGCCAGAACGAGCGTTCCCAGCACAGAAACCGCGATGTGGCCATGAAGGTTCTGCGCGCCAGGCTTTACGATATGGAGCTCAGGCAAAGAGAAAAGAAAATGGAAGACATGCTGGGCGAAAAAAGGGAGATCGCCTGGGGAAGCCAGATACGCTCCTATGTCCTTCAGCCTTACCGGCTTGTTAAAGACCACAGGACCGGGTTTGAAATGGGCAACGTGGAAGCCGTGCTGGATGGCGACATAGACAAGTTCATAGAGTCTGTTTTAAAGGACTCTGTTTCTAAAAATAATATTTTAAAAAAATAGTAGTAGTAGTAGCGGCTGTCAGTTTGTCAGTAAGCAGTATTTACTTTTATTTACAAAGGGTTTTGTCTGTTAATTCAGGCTGTCTGGATACTCACTGAGTGTGATTTACCGCCCGGCTTTCAACATGGTTTTCATGTTACTCACAATCAGCTGGCTGTTTCCCGACATTTATTGCCATGGTTATAAAGATAAGATATAATACGTAACCCGCCGGAGGGCACTTACTAACATTATGTTTATAACTTGTTTATAGTTATAGGAAATAACTCTGTGAAAGATTTATGGGATAGGGCTCAGAAGATCCTGAAAGAGAGGGTGGGTGAGCGCCATCACGAGATGTGGTTTAAGCCTGTGGAGCTGGCCCAGGTAAAAGACGGGCAGGCCGTTCTGGATATCCCAAACAGATTTTTCAAGGACTGGGTGGAGGACAATTACCCGGGCCTGTTATCTGAAGTTCTGGGCGAACTGGCCGGAGAGACATTAAAAATCAGGTTTAAAACCACCGAGAAGCAGGACCCCACCACCAGGAAGATGGACAATATGCTGGAGTCGAAAAAGATGAAGCTAGCCTCCAGAGGAATATATTTAAATCCACGCTATACTTTTGATAATTTTGTGGAAGGTGACAGCAACAAGTTCGCCAAGGCGGCCGCTTCAGCCGTGGCCGGGGCGCCAGGCCGGGCTTATAACCCGCTTTTTGTGTTTGGAGGTGTTGGCCTGGGCAAAACCCATCTGCTTAGCGCTATCGGAAACGTGGTGGCCGAAAAGGTTAAGGATTTTCAGGTCCACTATGTGTCTGCGGAGCAGTTTACAAACGAGGTGGTCCACGCCGTACGCCACGGGAAAACGGACGAGCTTAAATCCAAATACCGGACGCTGGACCTGTTTCTGATAGACGACATTCAGTTCATCGAAAACAAGGTGGCTACCCAGGAGGAGCTTTTCCATACATTTAATTCCCTTTATGAACGGCAAAAACAGATAGTAATATCCAGTGACAGGCCGCCAAAAGAGATAAAGAACGTAACAGACAGGCTCCGCTCCAGGTTTAACATGGGGTTGATTGCGGATATACAGCCGCCTGAATATGAGACCAAACTTGCCATTATAAGGAAAAAGCTGGATATGGAGCGGATAACGCTCTCCAAGGAGATAGAAGAATTTCTGGCCCGCAGGATAAAATCCAATATAAGGGAGCTGGAGGGTTGCCTGATAAGGCTTGCGGCCCACTCCTCTCTTTCAGGCAGGCCCGTAGACATGGAGATGGCCAAAACCGTTCTAAAAGACATTCTTATCGAGGATGAGGACAAACCCCTTACGGTGGAAACCGTAATGAAGGGGGTTGCGGAGCATTATGGGATGAAGCTGGCCGACCTCAAGGCGAAAAAACGCACCAAGGAAGTGGCCATACCTAGGCAGGTTGCAATGTATGTGGCCAGGGAACTTACCGGCAGCTCCCTCAGCGAGATAGGCAAGGCAGCCGGAGGCAAGGACCACGCAACTGTTATTTATGCCTGCAAGCAGATTGCAGATAAAAGGGCCGGGGATGAAAGTTTCAACCAGATGATACAGTCCTTAATGGGAAAACTGAAGCATTAAAGGAGGGCCATATACGATGAAGATCACGGTTTCCAGGCAGGAATGCCAGCAAAAACTAGCGGACATACAGTCTGTGGTGGAAAAAAAGAGCACCATGCCGGTACTCTCGCATTTCCTGCTTGTGGCCGGGAAAAATAGCTCATCCATCACCGCAACCGATTTGGAGACGGCCATCCGCGAGCCTCTTGCCGCAGAGGCCGATGCAGAGGGTAAACTCTGCATACCGGCAAGAAAGCTCTTTGAAATAGTCCGCGAGATAGATGGCGACATCACAATAGAATCCGAAGATTCCCAGTGGATAAGGGTGAAAGCCGGGCAGACCAGTTTCAGGCTGGCCTGTTTGCCGTCCGAGGATTACCCGGCCTGGCCGGACCTTGGCGAGGCCGAGCAGATTGAAGTGCCAGCGGCCAAACTCTCCGAGATGATAGACAAGTCAGTCTATGCGGCCGGAGAGAGCGATACCCGCTATACGTTAAACGGCATTCTCTTTCACATAATTCCGGCAGAGGGCAAACTTACGCTTGTTGGCACCGACGGCCACAGGATGGCGGTCATCTCCAAATCCATAGAGGATGTAAAGGGGGAGGAAAAAAAGCTGATCGTCCAGAGGAAGGCGGCAGCCGAACTCAGGAAATTCCTGCCCTCCGAAGGCTCGGTGAAACTCTCCCTGGGCAAAAACCATATCCTTTTCAGCGTGGGTGGGATGGAGTTTTTAACCAGGCTTATCGAGGGCGCATACCCCAATTACTCCCAGGTGATACCGGCCTCCAGCGATAAAAAGGCCACCATAGACAGGGAACAGTTTGCAAAGTCGCTCAAAAGGGTGTCCATAATGAGCCGGGAAAGAAGCAACGCCGTGCGGCTGGACGCCGAAAAAGGCATGCTCACCCTCAGTTCCTCAAACCCGGATCTGGGCGAAGCCAGGGACGAAGTTCCGGCGGATTATGACGGAGAACCCGTTACAATCGGCTTTAATGCCAAGTACCTTATAGACGCTCTTGTGGCCATGGAGAGTTTTACAGACGGCGGCGGCGAGGAAGGCAAGGGCAAGGTGATATTTGAGTTCCAGGACCCGCTTTCCCCAACGCTCTTAAAGACAATGGGCGGCGACGATTACAGATGCGTGGTCATGCCCATGAGGATTTAGCGCGGACCAATTTGCGTCTGCAACAAATTCAAAGAAGCGCTGGCGGTTCTGTCATCTGCAGTGGACCGGGGCCTGAATTTCCCCGGTATCACAAAAAGTCCCCTTTTATCTTTAAAATAACGATGAGATGATGGAAACAAAGGCGTTCCGGCACAATGAGGAAACCGGTCCCGGCGCTATTTTCTTCCGCACATGGGCGCTTATTGTCTTTTTTGGAATAATCCAGACCATAGTTGCGGCATGGCCATTGCTGAGGGATGGGTGGTTCGTTACCTATGACGCATTCCTGCATATTCAGCGGGTAGAGGCCGTGGCATACGCAGTGCGCCATGGCGATCTGTATCCGCGTTGGATAACGGCCGCGGCGGCCGGTAAAGGGTCCGAGTTTTTAAATTTTTATCCACCGGCTTTTTATCTGGCAGCTGGCTATCTGCACGCCCTTGGAGTCCCGTTGCTGCCCGCAGTAAAAACCGTATGCATGCTTGGCCTTTTCCTTGGATGGCTTGGCATGTTTTTTTGGGCAAGGCGGCACTTCGATATTTTCGGGGCAATGATCGCCTCCACAATCTTTCTCTTTGTCCCATACCATTTCGACAATTTATATATACGTGGCGCCCTGCCGGAATTGACGGCAATAAACCTTTTGCCCTGGCTGTTTTTGGGCATTGATACCATATATTCACAAAATCATTATCTGCGGGGGTTGGCGCTGACAGCGTCTGCCACGGCCGCAATAACATTGACGCACAACCTGGTGGGTTTCATGGTGGCCCCCTTTGCCGCCATTTACATTTTATGGCGGACGTTTACATCCGGTGATCGCTTAAGAATGTTTTTAAAGGCTGCCGCAGGTCCCGCAGCCGGCATCGGATTGTCTGCGTTTTATTGGCTGCCGGTACTGGCCGAAGCTGGCTATCTGTATGACTTCAGGGGCGTTCTGCTGAGCAGGGACCGGTATTATGAACACTTCGCGTCTCCGATAGAGTGGCTGGCCAGGTATAAACCCGGCTATGTGTTGCAATATGGTTCAGTCTGGGCCAGGCAGAATTTTCAGATCGGATATGTCCTTTTAGGCTTCGCCGCACTTTCGCTTATGGTCATTATTGGCGCCAAAGGTAAAAGGGGTTTTGGTATTACCGCCCTTGTTCTGGGGTTGCTGGGGCTTTTCATGACTATAACCCCCTCCACGGTAATATACAAAAACATTGAGTTGATGCAGTTCGTCCTGTTTCCTTTCAGCTACCTTGGCACCGCAACGCTGTTTCTGGCCGCCCTGACAGGGTATTCAACCAGTTTCAAACCGGTAACCCGGATGCCAGCCGGACCGGCTTTACTGCTGCTGATTGCCTTTGCGCTGTGTGTTTTTGCTTCCGGCAATCAAAGGGCCGTTTCATCAAGGCGCGCAATCAAAGAGGACATTCCGACCCTGATGGGCATATCAGTGATCGACGAATTCCGGCCCAGGTGGGAAACGATGCCTGTAACCCCCAAAATCTATCATTTGCTGTATGCTGACCCCGGCATTCAAGCGGAGCAGTTGCAGACCGGGGGCTCCGGTATCCGGCTGCAAACCAAGGCCGTTAAGCCGGGCAATATGACTATTACGCAGTTTTATTTTCCCGGCTGGAAACTCAGTATAGATGGCCGGGATTCCCCCATTTACACCACCCCTGAAGGGTTCATTAAATTCAGGGTACCGGCAGGCCTGCACTCGATTAAACTATGGTTTGGAACAACGTGGCCCAGGGTAACAGGGTGGGCTGTTTCAGTGCTTGCAGCTATTACCATTCTTTTTTTCCTTATCCGGGGGGCAATAAAAAAGGACCCCCGGCCATCCCATCTTTCAGGAGTGCGGCAGGCCTGATATTTCACTATCCTTGGGGCCGTGCCGGAGACCTTTTTTACCCCCCTTACCTGCCTTAAACTGTTATAATAAATAGACATTTTGTTTTAAAAGCAGCATCCAATTCTTTCATGGCGGGGCAAGCTAATCAGGGCATTGAATGCTCGCCTGAAGAGGGGAAAAGGTGATCTTTAATGAGCGAAAAAGAAAATGAAAATCTGGTGCCCGGCAACGGCGAAGCGGACCAGCCCGGGGAATATGGCGCCGACTCGATAAAAATTCTTAAAGGTCTGTCCGCTGTCCGCAAAAGACCGGCCATGTATATAGGTTCCACCGGCGTTGACGGACTCCATCATCTTCTATACGAGGTGGTGGACAACAGTGTGGATGAGGCCCTGGCCGGCTTCTGCACGAACATAGAAGTAGTTATCCATCATGACGAAAGCGCCTCCGTGGAAGACAATGGCAGGGGCATACCAACCGACCCCCATCCCGGAGACCCCGAAGGCAGGACAGCCGCGGAGATAGTGCTTACGGAACTGCACGCCGGGGGTAAATTTGAGTCCAAAGCGTACAAGGTATCCGGCGGGCTGCACGGCGTGGGCGTATCCGTGGTGAATGCCCTCTCAGAGTGGCTGGAACTGGAAGTAAGGCGCGAAGGCATAGTTTATGAGCAGAAGTATGAGCGCGGGAGGCCTGCAACTCCCTTAAACGTTGTTGGCAAAACAAAGCGGGTTGGCACCAAGGTAACCTTCAAGCCAGACCCGCAGATATTCGAAATAACTATTTGGAACGCCGACACACTTACCCAGAGGCTCAGGGAACTGGCGTTCCTGAATAAAGGGCTGCGGATAAATTTTGTTGATGAAAGAAGCGGCAAGGCCCAGGAGTTTATTTATAAGGGTGGGATTGTTTCTTTTGTGGAGCACCTTAACAAGAACAAGACGCCTGTGCATCCCAAGCCCGTATACGTAGCCGCCGAAAAGGAAGGCGTGGCGCTTGAGATCGCGCTTCAGTATAACGACAGTTATGCGGAGACCATCTACACATTCGCCAACAATATAAACACTCGTGAGGGCGGCACCCACCTTGTGGGCTTCAAGAGCGCACTTACAAGAACGGCCAACAACTACGCCCAGGCAGCAGGGCTTTTAAAGGGCAAACAGCCGCTCACCGGCGATGATATTCGCGAAGGCCTCACCGCCGTTATCAGCGTGAAAATTAGCGACCCGCAGTTTGAGGGCCAGACCAAAATGAAGCTTGGCAACAGCGAGGTCAAAGGCCTGGTGGAATCCATAGTAAACGACGCCCTGGGGGCCTACTTCGAGGAAAATCCCTCCGTGGCAAGAAAGATTATAGAAAAGGCGCTGCAGGCCGCGCGCGCGAGAGAGGCCGCAAGGAAAGCACGCGAGCTTACCAGGCGCAAGGGCTTCCTGGAGGACTCTGCCTTGCCCGGCAAGCTTGCCGACTGTTCCGAAAAAGACCCCGCGTTAAGCGAGATATTCATAGTGGAGGGCGATTCAGCCGGCGGGTCTGCCAAACAGGCCAGGGACAGGCGCAACCAGGCCATACTTCCCTTAAGAGGCAAGATCCTTAACGTGGAAAAAGCCCGCTTCGATAAGATGCTTACCTCCGAGGAGATAAAGGTGCTCATATCGGCGCTGGGCACCAGCATCGGGCCGGACTTTGACCCTTCCAAGTCCCGCTACCACAAGATTGTGCTCATGACGGATGCGGACGTGGACGGCGCGCATATCAGAACACTGCTGCTTACGTTTTTTTTCCGCCAGATGCCGGCCTTGCTGGAGCAGGGCTATTTATATATTGCCCAGCCGCCTCTTTATAAAGTCAAGAGGGGGAAAAAGGAAAAATACGTTCAGACGGACGATGAACTCAGGGAGATGCTCCTGGAGCTTGCCGCCGAGGAGATAACGCTTAAGGTAAACGGCAAGGATACAAGCGGAAAGGGGCTTATACCGCACCTGAGAAAACTTGAACAGTTCGAGAGGCTTGTGGACTGGTTTTCCATGAGGGGCAACGATCCGCTGCTGCTTAAATTCCTGCTTGCCTCAAATGCCGATGCCGCCACACTAAAGGACGAAAAGGCCATATCCGGCCTGCTGGAGCGCATCGCCGCGGAAGTGCCGGAATCCCGGCCCGGCAAAGTCTTGTTTGACGAGGAGCACGGGGCGTACTCAGCTGAGGTAAAAAGGCACCATTTGAGGATGGTGCTTTCCGAGGAGTTCATAAACTCGCCGGATTACCGGGAGCTGCGCAAGCTATACCAGGACATAAGCGCCCTGGGCATGCCGCCATATACCCCCAGGACAAAAGATGGGGAACACTCCTTCGCCACAGACCGCGACCTTATGGACTTTGTGCTCCAGACCTCAAGGAAGGGGCTTACCGTGCAGCGGTATAAGGGCCTTGGCGAGATGAACCCAAGCCAGCTCTGGGAGACCACGATGGACCCCGAAAAGCGCACCATGCTGCAGGTTCGCGTGGAGGACTCTGTAAACTCCGACGAGATATTCACTATTTTAATGGGCGATGCAGTTGAGCCAAGAAAAGAGTTCATAAAACACCACGCCCTTGAGGTGAGGAATCTGGACGTATAACTATAGTTGTGCGAAACGGAAGCGGTTTTTAGG
>JAJYLE010000085.1 GCA_021788025.1 Nitrospirota bacterium | reverse complement strand
GGTCAGGGCCTGCCGCCCGGCCCTGGACCGGACGGACATCTTCTTTCTGTCCGATATGGAGCGGCCTATGGGAAGATTTATTACCCCTTCGGCTTGCGCTGGTTTTCCATGCACCAGGGCCAGGTAGGAACGGGATACTGTCCGGTCCTTGAATTGCGAAAGCAGGCCGTAATAGGCCTTGTCGCTTACCGCAACCACCATCACCCCCGATGTGTCCTTGTCCAGCCTGTGCACCACCCCGGCCCTGAGCGGCGCGCCGATAGCAGCCAGTTTGCCGCCCGTATAAAAGGCCAGCGCGTTCATAAGCGTGCCCCCCGGATGGCCCACGGCCGGATATACCACCAGCCCCGCGGGCTTGTCCACAACAATTATGTAATCGTCCTTGTAAAGGATTTTAAGCGGGATGTGCTCCGGCGCAAGCCAACGTGCTTCGGAAATTCGCGCGGGGCCGTCCGGCAGGGTTATGATATCGCCTTCCTTCAGCTTTTCGCCAGGCTTCATGGCTGGGCTGCCGCTTACTGTTACCTTGCCGGCGTCTATGAATTTTTTTGCCTGGCTCCTGGACAGCCCGGCCTTTTCGGACAAAAAAATATCCAGGCGCTTCAGAGCGTCATCGTGTGATGCGGAAAAGACTTTATCAGACATTACATATCCCGGTGGACGACGGTTACCGGTACGCCCAGGGCCTTGAGCCTGGAGGCCAGCATATCCGCAATCACGGGAGAGCGGTGCCTTCCGCCGGTGCACCCGATGGCGATTGTCAGGGAGGACTTGCCCTCCTTGATGTAATGGGGCACAAGGAACGACAGCAGGTTGTCCAGCCTTTCAACGAACTCGCGCGTGAGGTTGTTCTGCGAAACAAAATCGATAACCGGCTGGTCCCGCCCGGAGAGGTTTTTCAATTCCGTGACGAAGTACGGGTTTGGGATAAATCTTGCGTCCACAACCAGGTCGGCGCTCTGCGGCAGGCCGAATTTGAACCCGAAGGACACTACCAGCGTCTGGAACACCGAACCCCGCAGCCCCAGGGTGGATATCGTCAGCTCCCGCAGTTGGTGAGGTGTGAGGGCGGTTGTGTCTATTATCCTGTCGGCCCTGGCCCTGAGCGGCTCCAGGAGCTTCATCTCGGTGCCTATGCTGGCTTCGATGTTCTCCTCCGGAACGGGGTGGGGCCGCCTGGTTTCCTTGTATCTGCGTATCAGGACGGCCTCGTCGGCCAGCAGGAAGATGATCTTTACCTCGTATTTTTCCTTCAGGCGTTCAAGGGTGGGTTCCATGCCGGCCAGAAATTCCTTCTCTCTTGCGTCTATGCCGATGCCCAGGCCGGAGGATTCCTTGCGGCCGGACGATATTCTTATGAAGTCGTCTATCAGTTGAGGGGGAAGGTTGTCTACGCAGAAGAAGCCCGAATCTTCAAGGGCTTTCAGCGCCACGGTTTTGCCCGAGCCTGAAAGCCCCGTTATGATGAATACCGCAGGCTTCAATCCATGAACCTCTCCCAAAATCGCTTCAGGCTGCAAGAGGCTGAAATCGCGGCATACGGCGTCATCAAGGGGAAACCGTCCTCAATGCAGCGCTGCTGCGCCTCGTGGCGGTTTCCCCTTTCTTTCTTATCTGCCGCAATTTCCTCTCTCTTTCACTTCTGAATCAATTTTGTGACAGGTTCTATCTTACGGGTTCTATAAGGCCATAGTTGCCGTCGTTGCGCTTATAGATCACATTTATCTCGCCATTGCCGGCGTTGGTGAATATGAAAAAGGCCTTGCCCAGAAGTTCCATCTGCATGGATGCCTCCTCGGCGGACATCGGCTTGAGCCCGAAGCGCTTGGTCTTTATAATCCGTCCGCCCTCGTCGGGGATGTGGCCGGCCAGCTCCGGCATGGCCTTGCCGCTTTCGCCTTTCCTGTGCGCAAGCTGCTTGCCCTTGTACCTTTTCACCTGCTGGTCAAGTTTCTCTATCACCTCGTCTATGGCGGCGTAAATGTCGCCTGTGGTGCTTTCGGCCCATATGAGTATGCCGTTTGCGTTTAACAGCACCTCAGCCTTGTGGGCGTTCTTTTCAAATACCAGTGTGACCTTGGCGTCGGTGATATTCGACAGGAAGCGGTCGAATTTTGCAACTTTCTCCTCCGCGTAGCTTTTAAGCGCGGGGGTGAGGTCTATGTGTCTTGCAGATACCACTACGTTCATGCTGTCGCCTCCTATTCGAAATTGCGGCCTGGTTTTTCAGCCAGGTCCTAGTCGTAGCGCTTCCTCCGGTTCTGGGGAGCGATATTCAGTTCCTTACGGTACTTTGCGACTGTGCGGCGTGCTATCTCTATCTTGTTGGCCTGGCAGAGCTTTACTATATCCTGGTCATTTAGCGGCTTTTTTGGGTCCTCCTCGGCAACAAGCCTCTTTATAAGGTCCTTTACGGAGGTGGACGAGACCATGCCTTCCCCTCCGGTTATTCCGCTGGAGAAGAAATACTTGAGGCAGAAAAGCCCGTGGTCGCACGAAAGGTATTTATTGGATGTGGCCCTGCTTATGGTGCTTTCGTGCATCTTCAGCTCCGTGGCCACGTCCCTCAGGTTCAGGGGCTTTAAAAACCTTACGCCGCGGTCGAAGAACTCGCGCTGAAAAGTGAGAATGCATTCGGCCACCCTGTAAATGGTCTTGTTCCTCTGGTCCAGGCTTTTTAAAAGCCATACGGCGGAACGGAGCTTCTCCTCGATAAAACTCTTTTCCTCCTTGCTGAGCGTGCCCTTCTGGGAAAAGAGCTTTTTGTAGATGTTATTCAGCCTGAGACGGGGCAGGCCCTCGTCGTTGAGCACTATATTGTACCCGGTATCGGTTTTTACAATGTAAACGTCCGGCGTTATATACACCGGGCTTGCGCTGGAGTAATTGCGCCCCGGCTTGGGTTCCAGCTTTTCAATTACCTTTACCGCGTTCATTATGTCTTCGGTGCTGCAGCTGTATTGCCTGGCCAGCTGCGGGTAACGCCTGCGCTCCAGGTCCTCAAGGTTGTTTTGTATGAGGGATTCAACAAGGGTGCCCCTCAACTCCAGCGCGTCCAGCTGCAAAAGCAGGCATTCCTTCAAGCCCCTTGCCCCAACCCCGTTGGGGTCGAACCCCTGCACCAGTGTTACCGCTTTGGCGGCTTCTTCCGGCGTGCATCCGGCTGTTGCCGCTATCTCCTCGTCGGAGGCCTGAAGATACCCGTTTTCATCCAGGTTGCCGATTACGGCCTCAGCAATCTCTTTATCCCGGTCTGTTGCGGGGGTGAGCCTTAATTGCCAGATAAGGTGCTCCTGCAGGTCGTCCCCGTTTTTGCTCAGGAAATTTTCAAACGAGGGCTGGTCCACGTTGCCGGGTGTGAAGTAGCCCAGGTCCCGCCCGTCAAACCCGCGCTCCTCGAAGTAGTCGTCCACGGAAACGCCCATAAGTTTTTCCAGCGGGGCCTCGGCGTCCTCGTACTGGTTGTCCTCGGGCTCGGCCTCGCTTACGGTATTTTCATTTTCCGGCTGTCCGGCGGAAAAAGAGTCCTCTGAAAGTTCCTCTTCCAGAAACGGGTTTTCCATCAGCTCGTTTGTTATTGATTGGGAGAGCTCTATTTGAGGCATCTGGAGCAGCTTGATCGCCTGCTGAAGCTGGGGCGTGAGGATCAGCTTTTGAAGAAGCCTTATTTCAAGACGGCTGTCGAGCGCCATTTCCTTTTAAAGCCTGAAATCCTGGCCCAGGTAAGTGTCCCGGACCGTTTTTTCGCTTACAAGCTGTTCCGGCGCGCCCTCGAACAGGACCTTGCCGCCGCTTATGATATAGGCCCGGTCTGTTATGGACAATGTATCCCGCACGTTATGGTCGGTAATAAGTATTCCCAACCCTTTCCCTTTGAGATATTTTAACATCTTTTTCAGCTCTATTATAGCTATGGGATCTATGCCTGTAAAAGGTTCGTCAAACAATATGAAGCCCGGTTCCGTGGCCAGCGAGCGTGCTATCTCGGCCCGCCGCCTCTCCCCGCCCGAAAGCCTGAAACCCTCCCTGGACGCAAACTCCTTCAGGTTGAATTCATCCAGCAGCCTGGCCGTCATTTCTTCCAGCTCCGTCCCGCTGCGGCCAGTTATCTCCAGCACGGCCTGAAGATTCTCGCTTACGGTTAATTTCCTGAAGATCGAGGGCTCCTGCGGCAGATAGCTTATGCCCATCCGCGCTCTCTGATACATGGGCAGGCCGGTTATGTCCGCCTGGTCCAGTTCCACCCGGCCGGAATCCGGGGGCAAAAGGCCGGCGATCATGTAGAAACTGGTGGTCTTGCCGGCGCCGTTTGGCCCCAGCAGGCCGATTATATCTCCGGAGCGCACCTCCACATTAAGCCCGCTTACAACCGTTTTGCGGCCGTATTTCTTTGTGAGCCCGGAGGCGCGAAGAACATGCTGCCCGCCGCTCATTTGCCCTGTATCATCACCTTGCTGTCAGTTACGCTGGTGCGATCGTCCGACACGTAATAGACTATCTGGGTCCCGGTTATCACCGTATCGCCTTCGGCCACCTTGGGATTTACGCTGAACACGATTTTGTCATCGGCCCTGGTGTAATCGGCCTTGCCAGCCGTGATTACGCGCCCCTCTTTTATAACGCGCACAGCGCCGGTGGCTACGATGCGCTCCACGCCGCCCTGGTCCCCGTACATAACAACCATCTTGTCGGCAAATATCTCCATGTTTTCCGTTTTGGCCTTTACGTTGCCGGAAAATATTGCCGTGTGGGTCTTGGAATCCGCGGAGAGGCTTTTGGCCGTTATGATTACCGGGCCTTTTTCACCTAGCGCGGCTGCGGGCGTGTTTGCGGCCCCGGCCTGTACCCTGGCGGCTGTTTTGCCGGCAGCGGCGTTTCCCTGTGCGGCCAGAGAAAG
The DNA here is from genome assembly GCA_021788025.1 of Nitrospirota bacterium. Lineage (GTDB taxonomy): Bacteria > Nitrospirota > Thermodesulfovibrionia > Thermodesulfovibrionales > JdFR-88 > JAKAKS01. The sequence goes on along the minus strand of JAJYLE010000085.1, from coordinate 6,078 downwards.
CCCGGAGTAAAAGATCAGCGGCATGGCGGCCGCTGCGGCGGCTGCAAAAGCTCTAGTAAAAAATGGCTTTGACGTCATTTTTCAGTTTCACCGTCCTCTGGGTATTGGCCTCAAGACTTTTGCCGGTTATGGACATGCCGCGTTTTTTAACTTGCACATCCTGGCCGGGCGCCGAGCTTACATCCTGGCCGGGCACTATCCTTACAGTCCCCGTGCTTACGTCAAAACCCTTCACCTGGCTTTTTACATTGCCCGAAAGCTCCATTATGTTCGTCTGCATGTCCAGGCTGCCTGTATCGGCCCTCATTGCAATATTTTCTGCCGGCACGTTTATGGTTACAGAATCCATGGCGGCCGAAAGCCCGTCGGCGGAAAGACTGGCTTCTCTGGAGACCGCCCGCCATAGTGTCTTTTTGTCCATGATATTCAGCACCGTCACGTTTTCAAACGAAGAGGACCCTGGAGAGGCCGTTTTGGCCTGGGCCGCCTTCATTCCATTCATCGGAAAGTAATATATCCCGCACAAGGCGGCCAGCGCCGCGGCGGCTACAGCCTTGGTGCAGAAGGAATAACGCGTCATTTGCCGCGCATCCCGTCCAGAAGGGCGGCCCTCATCACTTCGTGCGGGGGCATTTTACCCGTCCACAGCTCCGAGGCCAGCACTCCCTGCCACAAGAGCATTCCCAGCCCGTCAAGCGTTTTGCAGCCCTTCTTTTTTGCGGCCCTCAATAAAGGGGTCTCATGGTAGATAAGGTCGATTATAGTTACCGGGGGAGCAATCAGCTCTTCCGGTATGGCCAAAGGGTCCGATTCCTTCAATCCAAGAGGCGTTGCGTTTATGATTATATCCATGCCTTTGGCTGCATTCAGCGAACCCGGTACATGGACAGCCCTGCCGATATTCACAAGGTATTTCAAAAAATTCTCAGCCTTGGGCTTGTCTATATCGAACAGGAAAAATTTTGCGGCGTCCTTTGAAAGGTAGTAGCTTATGGCCTTGGACGCCCCTCCGGCGCCGATTACAAGGATGTTCTTGCCTTTGGTTTCAATCCCTGCTTCTTCCAGGCTTTTCATGAACCCGCGGCCGTCCGTGTTGTAGCCCTTAAGCTTTCCGCAGTTGTTTACTATCGTATTTACAGCGCCTATGTCCCTGGCTTCCGCATCAATATCGTCAAGGTATTGTATAACGTTTTCCTTGTGCGGCACGGTGACGTTTACGCCAGGCATATTGAATGCCTTTATGGCGTGCACGGCGCTGCCAAGCATCTCCGGCGCAACGGGCAGGGCCATGTAACTGTAATTGAGCCCCATATGCGCAAAGGCGGCATTGTGCATTGCGGGGGAGAGGCTGTGTTCAACCGGCCAGCCGAAAAGACTTATAAGCCGTGTCTTTGCATTTATCTTCACGATGAAAGCCCTTTCAGGAGCCCCTTCGGGGTGGATTCTATAACCAGCGTTTTTATACCCAGGGCGCATTCGATGTCCTTTGCGCTCATGCCGTCCAGGAAAAGCCCGTCGCCTTCCCTGGTGGCGCAATCGGGCACAAGTAGTATATCATGCCCCGCTGTTTTGCCGGAAAGGGCCGAAATCACGTCCAGCCCGGTCAGAAGCCCCGTTACCGTTACGGACGGCCCGAAGAACCGGTTTTCAACCGGTAGAAGCGTAATTTTATGGCCGCGCTTAATCAGCCTGCTTACATAGGCCTCAAGATAGGAATAAAACGATATCCCTGTAAAGGTAAGGTATTTTTTTTGAGAAATTTTCTTTGCCCTGGCCCTCTTTGCATCTTCCATGAACCTGGCCACAAGCCCGACGCCGTTTTCAATCTGGGGCAAATCATCATAATAATCTATGGGCGGCACAGGCTGGCCTGCCTTTATATAAAGCTCGTCGGCGGCATATACCACGCCGCAATCCGTCTGCTGCCTGAACCTGTTATGAAAAGAATCGATTATGCTTATCGCCGCCTGCGCATCTGCGGCCTGCACTGGATCCAGCTTCTTTCTTCTGTGCTCTGTAAGCCCCACGGGCACAACCGCCACGGATTCCACGGCAGGAAATAAAGAAGCCAGGTTGCGGAGCGTGCGTTGCAGGTGCTTGCCGCCATTATAGCCGGGGCACAGAACTATCTGCGTATGCATCCTGATGCCGTTTTTGGCAAAGAACCGCAGGTCTTTCATCACATCCGGGGCGCCGGGGTTTCCAAGCAGCAGGTTGCGCACCTTCCTTTCGGTGCTGTGCACCGAGATGTAAAGAGGGCTCAGGCGCTGGGTGACTATGCGTTTTCTGTCTTCCGGACTTAGGTTGGCAAGCGTTATGTAATTGCCGTAGACGAAGGACATCCTGAAGTCCTCGTCCTTGATGTACAGGCTTCTTCTCAGCCCTTTTGGAAGCTGCGAGACGAAGCAGAAGACGCAATTGTTCCCGCATTTCTTAATATCGAACTGTGCAAGCCCGATGCCGGGGTCATCGCTGTCGGGAGGGTGGAGTTTGATGCGGCCCGCGTCCCGGAACTGCATCTCCAGCGAGGACCCGTCCTTCAGAAATGAATAATCCAGCGCATCACGTACGGTTGCGCCGTTTACCGAAACCAGTCTGTCGCCCGGCCTGACGCCTGCCAGATACAGCGGGCTTCCCGGCCGGACCGATTCAATCTCTACCCCAGGTGCTCCTGCCACGCGCCAGCTTCAAACCCCTTTCCATGTACTGGAGCCCAGATATTGCAGTAAGTATGGCCGCAGCCAGGGCCAGCGCTGTTTCCAGCGCCGGAGGGACCACGTTGAAGTTTGTCCGGATCAGGATTACCGTCAGGAACGTGAACTGGACAGCCGTGGCCAGCTTGCCTGCCCGCGTAGGGCTCACTTTGGGCCTTTTCCCGGAGATGCTCAGCACCGCCAGGCCCATTACGATTATTATATCCCGGCTCAGCACCAGTATGGCAAGCCACACCGGGACCAGCCGCATTACAAGAAAAAGGATGAAAGTTGAGCTCAGCATTATCTTGTCGGCCAGCGGGTCAAGGAAGGTGCCGATGTCCTCGCCCTTGCGGGTAAGCCTTGCCGCTATGCCGTCCAGCTTGTCCGAGATTGCGGCGGCCACAAATATATAAAGCGCGTATCTGAAGCTCCTGTAGGCAACTGCGGTCAGAAAGCATGGTATGAGGACAATCCTGAAAAGAGTAAGGATGTTTGCGATGTTTAAAGCGCTTTGTTTCCGGCTACCCTCCATCCCGCCCTACGGGATATTGAAAGGAAGCGTTACGGGATTCAGTGACAGCCCCAGCGCCTTGTAGCAGCTCTTTTTGGGCGCGGCGTCCTCCATCATGAGTGCCAGCACTGTACTGGCATGGCATTCTTCCACCTGGAAGCCGTGTTTTTTCGCATGGGCCGCGGCCTGGGATGCAATTTTTTGAGCCTGTTTTTGCCTGCCGCCAAGCCACTGGAGCTCCGCCCTTGAGATCATGCAGTAAATTTTGCCCCTGGGGTCTTTGGTCTTTGCAAACAGGGCCTCTGCCTTCTCAAGATTTTTAAGCGAGAAGGCCAGTTTACCCGTCATCATGTATGTTTTGCTTACGCTCCAGAGGGTATAGGAAGAACTTACAATGTCTCCTATACGGTTGTAAATCTTAAGCGCGTCCTTGAAATTGCCCAGCGCGCCTTGCATGTCACCCTGCATCCTGAGGGCGTTTCCGATGCCGCAGTACGAATATGCAAGCCCGAAAGGGTCGCCAAGTTTTTTAAACAGCCGGTTGGCGCCGGTGTAGAACTTTAAAGAAGCGGCGTAATCGCCTTTTATCCGTGAAGCGCCGCCAAGCCCGTTTAAGCAAAAGCCCTCGGCGTGCCTGTCGCGCAGGGCCGCAAAAAGGTCCTTTGCCTTCTGGAAAGCCGTTATGGCCCTTGGGATGTCGCCTTTAATCCGCAGCGCCCCGGCAATGGACCACAGGACAAACGCGGTTGCCTCCCTGTCCTTGTTTTTAGCATATACGGCCCGTGCTTCTTCCAGCAGGGCAAGAGCCTTTTCCCATCGCCCCTGGCCCCTTAAAGAAAGAGCTAGCCCGGTAAGCGCGTCCGCACGTGCGGATTCATCCGCTGCTTTTTTGGCCAGCGCTGCCGCTTTGGAGTAGTCCTTCGCGGCCAGGGCGAAATCACCAAGCATTCTTCTGACGTGGCCGGCCGAAAGGTGCAGCCTGAGAATGGCTTCCGCATCTTTTGCGTACTTTTTCAGGGCGGGCTCGATGACAGCCAGGGCCTCCTTGTAACGTGCTTCCTCCCGCATGATGTCCGCTTTTTCTATGTCGTCCATGCTAGCCATTTTACCTCCGTTTGCCTGAAACAGAGCGCATTACTTCTTCCACGGTTTTTTTATAGTTCCCCGAATTGTAGAATGCCGAGCCCATAACAAGCACGTCTGCCCCGGCCTTGACAACCTGAGCGGCATTGCCGGGCTTTATCCCGCCGTCCACCTCTATAATGGTTTTGGAGCCGGCCTTTTTTATGGCCGCCTTCAGTTCCTTTGTCTTATTAAGGGAATTGGGTATGAACGCCTGCCCGCCGAAACCGGGGTTTACAGACATTATAAGCACCATGTCGGCGGCGTAAAGGACGTTCTCCAGCGAGGAAACCGGTGTTGACGGGTTTATGCTAACGCCTGAAAGCGCGCCAAGCTCCCTGATGCGGTTTAATACCCTGTCCAGGTGTATGGTGGCCTCCGCATGCACGGTGAGGTAATCCGCGCCGGCGGTGATGAAATCCTCCAGGTATCTTTCGGGCTCCTCGATCATTAGGTGAACATCAAGAGGTATGGATGCAGCCTTCTTTATCGCCTCTACAACAAATGGGCCTATCGTTATATTAGGCACGAACCTTCCGTCCATAACATCCACATGGTGCAGCCCGGCCCCGGCCGCCTCGGCCGCCTTAACCTCTTCCTCCAGCCGCAGAAAATCCGCGGATAGAAGCGACGGAGCTATAATGGGTCTGCCACTGATTGTTTTTTTTGTCATTTCCCGCCCAGGGTAAGAAATACCTTCTGCCCTCCAGTCAGTGTTGTGCCAGGTTTGGGGTTCTGGTCCACAACGAAGTCTCCCGAATTAGAAAAGACAGGCTGCACCCCTACGGTGTTTGCAATCTGCCTTGCGTTGTCTTCCGTAAGCATCCTGAAATCCGGGGCGTAATAGATTACCTTATAAGGCCCTTCGCTTACAACCAGCCCGATGGGGATGCTGGGCTTTTCATCGGGGCCGGGGTCCTGGGCGATTACTATGCCTTCCGGCACAGTATCGGAATGGGATTTTATTATCTTTGTTGCGCTCATGCCGCTTGCGGTGAGTATGGAGGTGGCTTCACTAAGCGTTTTGCCAACCACCGATGGCATCCTGGAGGCCTCCGGGCCTTTGCTGAGGACCACCTTCACGTGCCTGCCGGGTTCCAGTTTCCCGCCCGCTTCGGGGTCCTGCCGGATAATGCCTCCTGATGGGATGGAGGGGTCGAAGTCCTGCCCCTGCACCTTCAGCTTCAGCCCGGCATCCTTAAGCCTTGCCCCTGCCTGCACGGTGGTAAGCGTCATCACGTCCGGCACGGTCACCTTCCTTACAAAAAGCACGCCCTGGTATGCAAGATAACCGGCAACCCCGCCGGCCGCCATGCATGCCAGGATAATGAATAATTTTTTAAGAGCGGGTTTCATTTTGTCCTTATTAATCTTGCCATAAAAAACCTGCCGGCTGCCATACGGCCGAAGCCTGCCTCCAGTGGCTTGGTCTTTTCATTTTGCGGCGATATCCTCCGCCACTTCTCTTTTTTGACATAACAAAATCCTTCTGATAGTTTTTCTTTAAGGGAAATTTATTTATTACCCGCATAAGGTTTGCCGCTTTATATGGAAAGGGGAAAACATTCATGGGCGTGTTTAAGGAGTTCAGGGAATTTGCCTTAAAGGGCAATGTGGTTGATATGGCAGTGGGCATAATCATCGGTGCGGCCTTCGGGCTGGTGGTAAAATCCCTTGTCTCGGATATCATAATGCCCCCACTTGGGCTTCTGCTTGGGGAAGTGGATTTTTCCGAGTTCTTTAGATCGG
>JAJYLE010000084.1 GCA_021788025.1 Nitrospirota bacterium | reverse complement strand
AAAAGCCGGATAGCCAATTTCAGAGGGTAAATCCATTTTGATTTTAATGGAGGGGGAAATGGCAAGAACACTTCGATTCGTCATTGTCCCGAAAGTTGCTCACCCATGGTTTGACGAAGTAAACAAAGGAGCGCAGGCCGAGGCCGGAATCCTGGGCCGTGAGCTTGGCATAGAGATTGTGGTTGACTATATGCCTCCATCAGTTTGCGATGGCGCCGGGCAGAACGCTGTCCTTGAAAAGGCGGCAATCGGCCGGCCCAACGGAATAGCTGTAGACCCGGTTGACGCAGTAGCCAATATGGCGGCGATAAATCGAATCAGGAGTCAGGGCATTCCGGTTATTCTTTTCGACTCGCCATCGCCGGATGCTGGCATCAGCAGTGTTGGAAACGACTTCACCCGGCAGGGCACCATTGCTGCGGAGCGTCTTGTCAAACTGATCGCGTTTTCTGGTAAAGTGGCTGTGATGCAGGGATACCCCACGGCGCCGAACCACAAAGCACGATACGAAGCCCAGTTGGCTGTTTTAAAAAAGTATCCGGGTATCACTGTTGTAGATGGCGGAACCGATAATGACGATATTGAGACCGCCCGCCAGCAAGCATCCGCTGTTCTCAAATCACATCCCGATCTAAGCGGTTATTTGTGCTGCGATGCTTCAGGCCCGATAGGTATTGCAGCCGCTGTTAAACAGGCCGGGATGGCCGGCAAAATAAAAGTGGTCAGCATGGACGGAATCAAGCCCATACTTGATGCTATCAAGGAGGGCGTGATCGAATCCACCTCCGCAACCATTCCGCAAATGCAGGGCTCGATGGCGGTCCTCATGTTGTGGCAGGCGTCACTGGGAATTCAGGTGCCTCATGCCATTGATACAGGCATTGATGTCATAACGCAAGAAAATGTGGATAAATTTCTTGCCAATGCAGTCTAGAACCAGCTCAGGCATATGGCGATCAAGGGGACATTAAAAAAATCGAGGCTTGAAAACCTTCTAGCCGTCCTTAACAAATCGCACCGCGTCATCGGGCCTAAAGCTGAGGACGGAGCGGTTGTGATGGCGGAAATAGGGTACAAAGACATTCCTTCTGGGGTAAGGGATTTGCAATGGCCGGGCGGCTGCCGCCTGCTGCCCGGAAAGGACTCTCAGGTCTTCTCCTTCTCTCCGGGGCCGGACTCTTTCAAGCGTTTCCTGCACCCTCCCGTTTCCGAATTGTTTGCATTCAAAAGGAATGGGGCGAAAATAGATTTTCTGCCCGCACCAAAAATATCGGAGCGCCCGATGGCTTTTTTTGCCGTCAGGCCCTGCGATCTGTCCGCGCTGAAGCTTTACGATAAAATTTTCCTCGGCGGCCCTGTGGCAGACCAGGCATACGAATCTCTCCGCCGCGGCTCTCTTGTCGTGGCATTGAATTGCCTTTATCCGGGTAACAACTGTTTCTGCCTTTCCATGGGCACCGGCCCGGAGGCGCGGGACGGCTTCGATATACAGATGACGGAACTGGAAGATTCCTTTTTGCTGGAGGATGGCAGCGCAAAGGGCGCGGAAATACTTGAACAACTCCCGCTTGGGCAGGCGGGCGCAGATGAAATCTCCGCAAAGAGGCAGAGGATTGAATCCTGCAAGGCAGCATTTAAAAAATCTATTGCAGCGCAAGAGTTGCCTGGCATGATTTACGCCAACCTGGATCATCCACACTGGGAAGATATCGCGCGCCGCGATCTGGAATGCGGCAATTGCACACAGGTTTGCCCAACCTGTTTTTGCAACACCAGCTACGATTATGCTGCCCTGGGCGGCATCGCTGCCGGAGGGGCAGTCTCCGGCAAAAGGTTAAGGAAATGGGATTCCTGTTTTTCCCGCAGCTTCGCGCGTGTGCACAGCGGCAATTTCAGGTTTTCAAGGAAGGCAAGGTACAGGCATTGGATGGCGCACAAGCTGGCTTACACGCAGGCCCAGTTCGGCCTTCCAGGCTGCGTGGGTTGCGGAAGGTGCATCACATGGTGCCCGGCCGGCATCGATATTACCGCGGAACTGGAGGCGCTGCGCCATGTATGACAGGGCACGTCCGTTTGCGGCCAGAGTGAGATGGGCCAAAAAAGAAACAAGGGACACCTCCACCTTCGCGCTGTGGATAGAGGATGAAGCCATAAGGCGGCAATACACATTCAGCCCCGGCCAGTTCAATATGTTATCTGTACCCGGCATCGGTGAGGCCGCGATATCTATAAGCTCCGGGCCCGAAGACGGGCCTCTCCTGCACACAATCAGGGTTGCCGGGAACGTGACTTCCGCGATTTCCGGTATCTGTGCAAGCAATATCGTGGGCATGCGCGGCCCGTTTGGAAATGGCTGGCCCATGCAGGAGGTGGAAGGCAAAAGGCTCATCGTTATAGCAGGGGGGCTTGGGATGGCCCCTCTGCGCCCGGTGGTGCGCCATCTGATTAAAAGCGGCATGGGGCATGGCACAGATGAAAGGCCGGTCCTTATCTATGGCGCAAGGTCGCCACGGGACATCCTGTTCCGGCATGAATTCCAGTCTTTTGGCCGCCTTTTCGACGTGCACATTACTGTGGACAAGGCGGACCCTCACGAACACTGGAAGGGCCGCACCGGGCTTATCCCGCCCATACTGGAAGAAATTCCCTTGCATGGCCCGGGCACAATTGCATTTCTGTGCGGCCCGGAGGTGATGATGAAATGCCTGATTAATGAATTTATGTTGCGCGGGATGCCTGCGGAGCAGATATTTCTTTCCCTGGAGAGGAACATGAACTGTGCCATGGGCACTTGCGGGCACTGCATGTTCGGCCCCAAATTCGTCTGCAAGGACGGGCCTGTTTTCAGGTACTCCGAAGTGCGGCAGTTTATGGCCGTACAGGAGATATAGAATGGCAAAACCCAGGATCGGGATATTCAAGTTCACCTCCTGCGACGGTTGCCAGCTCTCCATATTCAATCTTGAAGAGGAGTTCCTGCAAATTGCCGGGCTAACGGAAATAGCATATTTTCAGGAGGGGCAAGACGCCCCCGATGGCAATGGCTTTCAGGCCTGGGCGGCCCATTTCGATCTTGCAGTGGTTGAGGGGTCCATCTCAACGGAGCGCCAGTCGAAAGAACTACTTGATATCCGTGAAAATTCCAGCCGCCTCATTACCATTGGCGCATGCGCAACCGCAGGGGGGGTGCAGGCGTTAAGAAACTGGGCGGATGTTTCGGAGTTCAAGGCCAGCGAATATCCGGCCCCGGACGCCGTCGAAGCCCTTGCCGAATCTACCCCCATATCCGCGCACGTCCATGTGGATTACGAGCTTTGGGGCTGCCCCATAAACAGCGCGGAGTTTTCAGAAGTGCTGGCCTCATTTCTGCTGGGCAAAACGCCAGGAGTCCCCGGTTACAGCCTGTGTATGGAATGCAAGCGCAAGGGGATCCCATGCGTGCTGGTGGCCGGGCAGGCGCCCTGCCTGGGGCCAGTCACCCGTGCCGGATGCGGGGTTTTGTGCCCTTCGTTAAACAGGGCGTGCTACGGGTGCTTTGGCCCTAAGGACGGAGCAAACATCATGGCCCTTATGCGGATTTTTCAGGGTTTCGGTTATACGGAAAACCAGTGCCGGATGATGCTGGACAAGATGAACACTTATAAGTTCAGGGAGATGGAAGAAAAAGGCTGATGCGCGGCAAGACCATTCAAACGGATTACCTCTCCAGGGTGGAGGGGGAAGCGGGCCTCTTTGCGCGGATACTTGCAGACAGGGTTGAAGCGCAGTTCAGGGTGTTCGAGGCCCCGAGGTTTTTCGAGTCCTTCTTAAAGGACAGGTCCCATCAGGATGCCATAGATTTTACGGCAAGGATATGCGGGATATGCCCCGTGGCATACCAGATGACCGCCGTGCACGCGATAGAAAAAATCTTCAGCGTTGATGTTGAGCAGCCAATAAAGCAGCTCCGGCGGCTTTTTTACGCCGGGGAGTGGATAGAAAGCCATGCCTTGCACGTATATCTTCTGCATGGCCCGGATTTTTACGGGGCGGCAAGCGCGTGGGAGAAAGAATCTTACCTGCCGTATGCGAAAATGGGCCTGCATTTTAAAAAGTTAGGCAACAGGCTAATGGCTATTATTGGCGGAAGGCCCGTGCATCCTGTTTCGGTGAAGGCGGGCGGTTTTTTTAAATTGCCGGGAAAAAGGGAATTGATTGCTGCATTGGGCGAGCTTGAAGACGCTTACGAAAAATCCATAAAGGCCATAAGTTGGGCGGCAGGCCTTCCTTTCCAGCCGGTGCCGCTGGATACTGAATACGTTGCCCTCCGGCATCCCCGCGAATACCCGATGAACGAGGGGCGGGTTGTTTCAAATTTGGGGCTGGACGTTTCAATGGATTCTTTTCTGGAGGGCATCAGGCAAAATCAGGTGGGGCACTCAACGGCGCTGCACTGGAAAATACAGAGGGACGGTAAAGGGGAAAACTATCTTGCCGGGCCGCTGGCGCGCGTAAACCTGAATTTTGATCAGTTGCCGGAAGAGATAAAAGATGCCGTAAAAAGCGCAGGGGTGCCAATTCCAATTGACAATATCGAGATGGGCATAATAGCCCGCTGCATCGAGATCGCATACGCATTCTCCGAGGCTGTAAGGATTATAAAAAATTATGAGGAGCCGGCGATGGCCGCAGCCGGAGCGCAGGTCCGTCCCGGCACGGCCACATGGATAACCGAGGCCCCGCGCGGAATACTAATCCACCGCTATACGCTAGATGATGCGGGCAACGTAAAAGACTGCCTGATCGTCCCGCCAACCTCGCAGAACACAGGCCATATAGAGCGCACGCTTTCAAATTACCTGAAGGTTAACAGCGGCAAGCCTGCCGAAGCGCTGAAGAAGGAATGCGAAAGGATAATAAGGGGCTACGACCCCTGCATCTCCTGCTCGGTGCATGTGGTGAAAATTTGAGGGATGAAACCGAAGGCCGGCGGGCCAGCGGCTTTGCCTTCCTCTTTTCGCAGTCATTCCGGCTTGTCCGGAATCCCTTTTGCTTTGCGTCATTCCCGAGTGACTTAAGCGGGAATCCAACTTAAAACGGGTGGTTGCGGCGAATGCCGCAAATAAACTTGCCCTCACAGGAAACCCGGTAGAGTCAAAGAAGAGGAGCGCATTGATGCATTTCCTCAGCGTCCCCAACCGTCTAATTTTGAGGGATGGACTTGATAAAAGCAGCTGGCTCCGGAGCCCCGGGGAGGGCTTGCAATATCTCTCCGGATTCCGTATTTCTTCCAAGCCCGTAGAGGGCTATCGCCTTTGTAAAGAGTGCATCTTTGAAATCCGGTCTTCCTGCCAGCAGCCCATAGGCCTCCTCCAGCATGGCTTCGTAAGCAATCTCCGCTGGAAGCTCAAACAGTCTTTTCTGGCTGTGCTCTTTTACAAACACGGCCGAGTTGTCCTGGCAAAAAACCAGTTCCCATCCGGAGGCTGGGCGAAGAAGCGCAAGAGCAAGCGGCACCGCCTGTCCGGCGTTGTCATTTACAAGCTCGGTTACGATGAATTTTACGCGGTATTTATCCAGTATGCCCCGCCAGCCGGGCGTAGCCCCGATGGCCTTCAGGTAATCCTGCGCGGCGGATATGTTTACAAGCTGGCCGTCCAGGAAAACTTTATAACGGGGGTACAATCTCCAGATCAGGTATCCCCCCCATTCAACCTTGTTCAGCATCGGCCCTTCAATGTTGTTTGCGGCGATGAAACCGGCCGCCTCCGAAGGCATGGAACTGGTTATGGAATGGCCCGCCGCCTGCGGCCTGAATGCGTACGGGTCTGTTTCCCAGGCGTTTATTGCAAACCCGGCCCATATGATAAGGAACCCGGAGCAGGCCACGGCAAGCCGCTTTTTCGCCCCCTTTTTCGCTGTCCCTATATTTGCAAGCGCACCATAAGCAGTAAAGGGCAGGGCGATAAGCGCAAACGCAACCCCTCTGGACCAGATGGACGCAAACAGGCTGAGGAAAAGCGCTACGGATATCATGGCGGGCCTTGCCTTGCCCGCGATAAGGAAGATCAATATCGCCCCAAAGAAGGCGAATATGAAATAAGGGAACGTAAAATGGAGCCCTTTGATAAGAAACCAGAGCGGCTTGTACTCGATTATATTGGCGGACAGGTCCCCGCCGGCTGCCGCTTGGGCGCCCATCGTAAGATGGCTTGGGACAAACCCGCCAACATAGGACAGAAGCAAGGCAAACCCGTTTGGGTTCAGCCCGGATGCCGCAATGGCGGCAGCATAAAATGATACGGGCTTCAGCGGCGCAAGGCTGCGGGCCGCAATAGATTCGATGCAAAGCCCCACGGCCCATGCAACGATAACACCGAAGCCAAGTATGAACCCGCCGTGAATATTTGCCCATAAGGCCATCAATAAGCATAGAAGCGCCGCGTGCAGGAGGCGTCTCTCCCGCCGCCCTGCCCGTTCAAGCAGATAGAGAAGGATTGGGACAAATACAAAGGAGAACGCCTGCGGACGCTCGAACACGTTAGAAAATTCAATGACAAGTATGGACAGGGCAGGGGCCGCAATCGAAAGCGCAGTCCACGGGGACTTTTCTCTCCGCCCGCCATTTGCAATCAAGTAGAACGCAACAAACGGCATGACGATGAAAAGCCCCCTGAACATCAGGAGCCCTCTTATTCCTGCAACTGCGTAAACAAGATAGAGGAGCGCCTGGCCAAGCCACTGGCTGCGTATTCCCCTTAGCTGCGTTGGCGAGAGTTTTGCGGGAGACGTGTAACAGAACGGGTCACTCCGGAGGATATGCCCCTGGCTTACGGTTTCCTGCCCGGCTTTAAGGTGCCAGAAGATGTCCGGGTCCGATAAAGGGCGGCCTGAAGCAAGCAGAAGCGCATAAATGAAAAAGACGGAGGCCAGAACATGCGCCGCAATTTCCGGTTTGGTCAGTTTTCCGGGCATCAGGGTATTTTAACCAAATAATGCTGTTATAATCTGCTTATGGAAACTGCCCTTACAATTGCCGGTTCGGACCCGTCCGGGGGCGCGGGCCTCCAGGCGGACCTGAAGGTGTTCAAGGAACTTGGCGTGCACGGGCTTTCCGTGCCCACGGCCCTAACCGCGCAGAACACATCCATGGTGAAGGGATTTTCTCCCATAGCGCCGTCCTTCATAGAGGAGCAGTTGAGGGTTTTGATGGCCGATATGAGGCCTGCGGCATTGAAGACGGGCATGCTGGCCACTACAGACGCCGTGAGGGCCATTGTGCCGGTTTTGAGGGAATTTGCCCTTGGAAATCTGGTGGTGGACCCGGTGAGCGTATCATCTTCCGGCGCGCTTTTGATGGAAGCGGGAGGGTTGGATGTTATCATGGAGCAATTGTTTCCGTTGGCGGCTGTTATCACCCCTAATATTTACGAGGCGTCTGTCCTTGCCGGGCTGCCTATAGAAACCCCGGAGGAGATGGAGGCAGGGGCTCGTGCCCTTAAAGAGACCGGCCCTGGTGTGGTTGTTGTAACAGGCGGCCATCTTAAAGGTGTGGCGATGGACATTTTTTTTGACGGCAGGCAGATGGTAAGGATTTCAGCGGAGATGATGGAAGGGGAGTACCACGGGACCGGCTGCGTCTTTTCAGCCGCCATCGCTGCGTTTTTAGCCAAAGGGGCGCCTGCCTTGAAGGCCGTGGAAGAGGCCAAGAAATTTGTTTCTCAAAAAATCCGCGGCGCCTTCCACCCCGGCAAGGGGATGGGGATTCTCCTTTAGAAAAAACGCCCGCCAGCACGTTATACTAAGAAATGCCCGGCAAGGAGAAGATCGTCTATCAATGCCAGGCCTGTGGGTATTCCAGCCCGAAATGGCTTGGGCGCTGTCCGGACTGCGGCCAGTGGAACACCATGGCCGAAGAGAGATTAATCACCCCAAGGCGCGCCTTGGGGGTTACTTCCTCTTTGGGGCAGGCCCGCCCGGAGCCGCTTTCCTCCATAACGTCCACTGCCGGCAAGAGGATTTCCACAAAGATCGAGGAACTGGACCGCGTGCTGGGCGGAGGTATTATGCCGGGTTCGGTAGTTCTGGTGGGCGGAGACCCCGGGATAGGCAAATCAACTCTTTTATTGCAGGCCCTCTTCAGTTTTGACGGGACTGGCTCCAAGAATGCCGGCACTGAAAATGGAGGGGCCTTGTATGTGTCTGCCGAGGAATCGCCGGAACAGATAAAATCCAGGGCGGAGAGGCTTGGGCTGGAAACAGCGCGGGCAAATAAAGCGGCCCAGCTGATGATACTTTCCGAGATTTCGCTTGAGGCCATACTGGCCGCGGCGGAAAAACTGGCGCCTCCGGCGCTGGTGATAGACTCTATCCAGACCATATATACCGAGGAACTGCCGGGGGCGCCAGGCTCTGTCGGGCAGGTGAGGGACTGCGCGGCCAAGCTCATGCATTTTGCCAAGCGTTCAGGGACCCCTGTTTTCATAGTGGGCCACGTTACCAAAGAGGGCGCGATTGCAGGCCCAAGGGTGCTTGAGCACATTGTGGACACGGTGCTTTACTTTGAAGGGCAGAGGAGCCACTCCTTCCGGATATTGCGGACGGTCAAAAACCGTTTCGGCTCCACCAACGAGATAGGCGTATTCGAGATGAGCGATTCGGGTTTAAGGGAGGTAGCCAACCCGTCGGAGATTTTCCTTGCCGAGCGTCCACTGGATGCTGCCGGTTCTGTTGTGGCGGCCAGCATGGAGGGGACGCGGCCGCTTCTTGTAGAGATACAGGCCCTTGTAAGCCCTACCAGTTTCGGCGTGGCAAGGCGGTCCGCTTTGGGCGTGGATTCACAGCGGGCAAACCTGATTCTGGCAGTGCTGGAAAAGATATCCGGAGTGCATCTGGCCGGCCTGGACGTTTTCCTGAATGTGGTGGGTGGGCTTAAAATAGAGGAGACCGCGGTGGACCTGGCTGTGGCCGCCGCAGCCATATCTTCGTTGCGGGAGAAAAAAATCCCTCCGGACCTCTTTATTTTTGGCGAGGTAGGGCTTTCGGGAGAGGTGCGGGCTGTAAATAACGCGGAACTGCGCATCAGGGAGGCCGCAAAGATCGGGTTGCGGCAGGCAATTATCCCGAAGGCCAATCTCGAAAAGATCAAAAGTGAAAGGAATGGTGGACTCCGGATAACCGGGGTTGGTAATTTGAATGAGGCTATCGAAGCGCTTTTTTCGTCATCTTAGTGTCCTGATTTTTTCAGTAATGCTTTTCTCCTGCGTCAAGGAGATCAGGCCGGCAATACCTGAGTATCATGGCAGTATAGATCAGTTTCTGGCAGGCACTAACTCAAAGTACAATGCCTTGAAGGCTTATATGTCACTTGACATTAAGAAGAAAAGCGGGGCCGTTCTCTCCGGAAGTGCCCTTGCCGATCTGGACCAGGAAAACACCCAGGTGCGGTTTTATCAGCTTGGGATAGAGATCGGGGACCTTCATAAGCTGCTGGCCAAAAAGAAGGAACAATACTATATTTACGAACAGGCCATCAGAAACGGGCTTGTATGGTGGGATTTAAGTGAATACAAAGTGTCCGGGAACAGCAAGGGGATAACAGTTTCATCCGGCGGAAGGCAGGTGGTGTTCCAGCCGGGTACGCTTGTGCCGCTGAGGCAAAGTTTAAGGCTGCCAAGAGGGCTTTTGACGATAACCTATTCGGATTACAGGCAGACTGGCGATTTGTGGTACCCTTTTGCGGTCCATGTGGAATACGGGGGGAATTCCATGGACATGAAGATGAAAAAAGTGGAGGTCAGCTTCCGTTCAGGCCAAGATCAATAGCCACAGCCTTGATTATTTTTTCATCGACCGAGAGCGATTTAAAAAGAAAGCCTTCAAGAAGGGCATTGTCACAGATAGTGTTTATAAGCCTGGGGAGGCCCTGGGAGTACTGGTAAATCCCCAAGATTGCGCCGGCAGTGAACAGGCCCTCCGGCGCGCCTGCCACCCCCAACCTGTGCCGTATGTAGTTGCCAGTGTCCTGTTCGGAAAGTGCGCTGAGTCTGATTCTCATGGACACCCTTTGTTTTAATGGTTCATCCAGGCTTAGGACTTCTTCCAGATCGCCCAGCCCAAAGAAAATCAGGTTCAGCATCTTGCCGTCGGCTATCTCCATATTAAGAAGACCTCTGAAGTCCTCCATTATTTCCCTGGATTTAAGCATCTGGACTTCATCCATAAGAACAACGGCGGTTTTGCCCTGTTCATGTATCGCCTGGAGGCGTGAATATATCTGGCCCAAAAGCTCAATTTTGCTGTCCCCTGGCGTTTCGACCCCCAGCTGGATTGCTAGTTTCCTCAGCAGCCAGTCCGAGCTGACGGAGGAATGTATTATTACCAGCAGGGCGGCCTCATAGCAGTCTTCCTCTAGTTCCGCAAGAAGTTTTCTTGCAAGAGTTGTCTTTCCTGCCCCGATATCCCCGATAACTACCGAGAGCCCCCTCCTGGCATCTATCGCATGCTTTAATTTCATAACTGCATGGGATTGCTGCGCGCTATTGTAATAAAAACGGCTGTCCACCACGTTTGAAAAAGGGTGTTCCCTTAGCTTGTAGAACTCCAGATAATCCATCAAATATATGATACTCTGCTTTTTCTGGTTTTATCCTGTTTGGCGGCAGGCCGGGCGGCAGCGGGGGGTTGTTCAGCCAGGGGGGCCTGCTCTATGCTGGCGCTTTCAGCCGGCCCGCCGGCGATTTCCGCAGCTTCTGCCACAGGCTCCTGCCGGATATGGCCGGTGCCGGTTTTTTTAATTGCGTCTCTTATTTCGTTCAGCTTGCCGCCCACATCACGGAACTTGGAATCCCATCCGTAAATTTCAACATACAGATCGTAAGCACCCTGGATATTGCCATTTTTTTCGAATGCCAGCGCCAAGTCGTATTTCAGCCCCCATCTGGCGTCGCTTGATTTGTCCGCCTTCATAAGCGCGCTTTGAAGGGCATCTATGGCGGGCGCGTAAATCTCTTTTTCCATATAGCAGATGCCCAGCATGGAGGCCGAATTAACAAACA
>JAJYLE010000083.1 GCA_021788025.1 Nitrospirota bacterium | reverse complement strand
ACACACTGACCCCTTTCGTGGGCGATGCGAACACCCAAACGCCGGAGTTCAAGTCGTTCCTCGTCAACATAGAGAAGGCATAGGAGGCGAGGCATGGCACTTCAATCCCTTGATATAATCCGCCGTTCCGCCACAACTACGCCCTCTCCCAGACAGCGCCGCACCCAGGAGGTGGCCAAGCTTATAGACGTATCGAAGTGCATCGGCTGCAAGGCCTGCCAAGCGGCATGCATGGAGTGGAACGATACGCGGGATAAAATAGGCACAAATCACGGCGTGCTGGACAACCCCATGGACCTTACTGAAAATTCCTGGACGGTTATGAGGTACTCCGAGGTGGAGACCAGCCGCGGACTGGAATGGCTTATTCGCAAGGACGGCTGCATGCATTGCGCAAAGCCGGGCTGCCTGATGGCCTGCCCCGCGCCAGGCGCAATAGTGCAATATTCAAACGGCATAGTGGATTTCCAGGAGGAAAACTGCATAGGCTGCGGCTATTGCATCACCGGCTGCCCGTTTAACATCCCGCGCCTTTCGAAGAAGGACAGCAAGGTCTACAAATGCACCCTCTGCTCGGACCGCGTTGCTGTAGGGCTGGAACCCGCCTGTGCCAAGACCTGCCCAACCGGGGCCATCGTCTTTGGCGCCAAGGAAGATGTGATGCGCCACGCGCAGGGAAGGGTGGCGGACCTTAAGAGCCGCGGGTTTGCCAGCGCGGGGATATACTACCCGAAGGGAGTTGATGGCACGCACGTATTTTACGTGTTGCAGCACGCGGACACTCCCGGCATTTACAGCGGCCTGCCCAAGGACCCTTCCATCAGCGGCATGGTAAGTATATGGAAGGGCGTTCTCAAGCCGGTTGCCTCTTTTGCCCTTGCGCTGGGCGCATTCGGGGCCTTTTTCCATTACGTGATCAAGGGACCCAATGAGGTCTCGAAGGAGAACGAGAAGGAGTTTGAAGATGAAAAATGACCCTGAAAAACTTTTACGTTATACGCCATCCGAGCGCGCAAACCATTGGCTTACGGCAATAACCTTTATCCTGCTTGCGCTTACCGGGCTTTCCCTCTTCCATCCGTTCTTTTACCCTTTAACCCTGCTGTTTGGCGGAGGCGTCTGGACGCGCATCATCCATCCCTTCTTCGGGATTTTGATGGTAATTTCTTTTGCCATCATGTCTGTTCATTTCAGGCAGCTAAATACGATGACCCCGGCTGACTGGCAATGGATGCGCCATCTCCGCGAACTGGCGAATGGCGATGAGCGGAACATGCCGGAATCCGGCAAGTTCAACGGCGGGCAGAAGCTTCTGTTCCGGCTGCTTGTGCTCTGCATGGCGCTGCTTTTCCTTTCGGGCATAGTTATCTGGCGCGCGTATTTTTCTTTCCTGTTCCCGGTTTGGGCGGTCCGCCTGTCCGCGGTAGTACATGCTGCGGCGGCAACGCTGATTATTGGCCTGATTATTTTCCATATCTACATGGCCATCTGGGTAAGGGAGAGCATGGACGCGATGCTGTATGGGCGGGTGAGGCGCGCATGGGCAAAGCAGCATCACCCGGCGTGGTTCAGGCAAGTGATAAGTGGAGACAAATAACGCTCAAGTGCGAATACTTGAACCGGGCCATGTTGAAGCCTCGGCCGGGAAAATCCATTTTCTGTTTCTTCCGGGGCGGGATATTTTTAAGCGCCGGGCTGAACGTTTCCGGTCTCTTTCCGGCGGCCACCCATTAGGAGATTACTTTTCCTTCCTGGCATTATTGTCGGACGTCCAGCAAAAGGCATTGGACCGGGCCTCTGCCCCATTACTGCCCGATGCCAGCAAACAGGCGCTATGCCGCGAGACAGGCATGCCGCTGTTAGACTGCCGGACCTTGCACAGAGACCAAACATGGGTGCAAGGGCTGGAAATGATACTCATGCAGATGAAGGGAAACCCCTCTCTTACGCACGCGGCAAATGACACTGTAACCGGTTTAATGCGGGCCGATGAAACTCTGCTGGAAAAGAAGGCGGACAGGATATTGGCTGGAGACCTGGCGGATATTTCACCCGGGGAACTGCCCTTTATTGCCGCAGCTCTCCAGGTATATTGGGTGCATATGGCAACGCTTTTGGGGGAAAACACCTTTGGCAGAACGCAACAGGGCGGCTTGTGCCCTGTATGCGGTTCACCCCCTGGAGCAGGCATAATAGGCGCTTCCGGGGAACGGCAAGGGTTGCGCTATCTTTGCTGCCCTCTCTGTTCTTCACAATGGCATATGGTTCGGCTCAAATGCAGCAGCTGCGAATCCACAGGCGAAGTCATGTTCTACGCCATTGAAGGTTCCAACGGCGCTGTCAAGGCGGAAGGCTGCGGCGCCTGCAATGTTTACCAGAAACTCTTTTATCTAGAAAAAGACCCTTGGATGGAAACTATGGCTGATGATTTGGCTACGATTGCACTAGACATGCTGATGGATAAAGAGGGTTATATGCGCGGAGGCCCAAACCTGTTTTTCCACCCCGGCCGGTTACACTGAAAACGTTTTTTTTGCATACTCCCTGCGCTTCCGGTTGCGTACGATTAGATAGGGATGCAATACGGGCCGGAATGGCGCGTGTAAACCGCTGTTTCACTCTGGTAAATTGCCGGACTTACTTAAAACGGAAGTAGCGGGAACACCGGGCTGCCCAGTTTATGCGCCGGGCCCCTGAAGGGCATCACCTGCACCTCAGGGCCGGTCCTTTCTGTTACTCCCCACGAACTCATGCCTCAAAGTCTGGCCCGGCTTCATTCCGTTCACCACATACATGTCTTTTAAAATTCAGGCGCTTCAGGCTTTCTTGTGAACAAAAGGGATTTCTTTTAGCGGCCTTTCGGGTTGATTTTGACGAAACGGGCAATGCGGCAGCGGTTAGTGAGCGCAGTGGGCCGCGCGTGCGTACGTCTGCAAGCGCCTTGCTGGAAACAGCTCCGGCGCGAGTAATGCCGCAGGGCTTGTATAACGTGAGGCGCGGCCCAAACGGAGACGAACACCGCCCCGCGAAAAAAATAAAACCCGGCCATTTAAGATTCAGGCATACCGGCGAACGCCGCAAATAAACTTGCCCCACAGGAAACCCGGTAGAGCCAAAATTCAAAAGGCCCCTCCGGCCCTTTTACGCCGGGCGCCTTTGGTAATCAGCCAGCTTATCCCTACGCCGGCAACGAATACCGGAAACGGATTTCCCTTTGCCAGGGCAATCGCTTTTGAAGCGGCCTTGCCGGTCCACCCTCCAGTTGGAGAGAATATTTTCTTCAGGCCGGAACCTGCCTGACGGATTTTATCTGCCGTCTCATGTGCCAGGTGTGGCGGTGAAAGTTTCTCTTCTATTTCATCGATGGCCGTGTGTATGCCGGAGCGGGCCGTGTCCAATTCTTCCTCCACCTCGTCCATTTTCTTTCCGTCTGCTTTAACTTCGGAAGATGTTTCTTTTTTCTCCGGTTCCGGCGCTTTGGTTTTTTTAAGCCAGGGCACATCCTCTTTCAGGGCATCGCGGGTTTTTTTGAAGGAATCGATAGTCCGGTTAGGCTTAAGTTTGCCTTTCGAGATGTCGCCGATGCTTAAGACCAGGATGAACGCACCCGCAATCGAAAAGAAAGCGCCTATTAAAAGCGCTGATAGCCATACTGGCAGTGCTATCGAGATGGCAGCGATAGCGCAGACTATAAGCGCAAGGAAACCGGTAAAAAGGAGCGCTGCCGCAAAAAAAACACCTCCCGCATCTTTTGCGGCCCTAACCGCCTTTTCAGACAGCTCGATTCGCGCAAGTTCGATCTCTTCTTTAAAAAGAGCCCTCGTCTGCCCGGCCAAATCCCGGAACAGTTCGCCAATGGAATGCTCTTTAACAGTAGACATATGCATCCTCCCATTCTTAATAGGGGCTGCGGCTGGTTTTCAGCAGAAGCAGCGCTATGTATACGGTTATCAGAGCGCTGCCCAGTAGAAGCACGGGCCTGCTTTTTTTCTGGCCTGGTGCCGCCTCATGCAGGGCATCTGTTGCGGTTTCCCGCAGATAGTCAGAAGCCTGTTCCATACTGTCAGAAACCTTTAACGGATAGCCTGAAACCTGTCTGCCCGCGTCGCCAGATCTTAATCTCCTTCCGGTTTCTGACAATGCGGAGGCCCGCAGATCCATTTTCTGGCCTGCCTTTTTTAATGCCGGAGCTTTCATTTCCGGCCAGCGTCGTGTCACGATAATGAGGTGGCTTGTAGCCATGACTTCCTCCACGTACACTGGGATAAAGGGATTTTGATAAATCAGGAAACATCTCTTTTCTTAATATGAAGTTATCGCCGCATCTGCTTAATGTCAACAAAAGCCGCCGCTCCAAGTTTTTTCACGCTTGATAACTGAGGGCCGATTGCTCGATATCACATATGAAGGGGTGTGATAACAACAGCAAGCGGAATCTCTATTGACGGCAAACTCCCGGGCTCATATCCCCCATTTGTGATTCCCGATCTCGAATCCGTTTCGGTTAAGGTCCTTTGCTCAAAATGGAGCGGCAGCCGTTATCTGATGACAGTTGAGGAACTGGTTACGCTCTCAATGAATAACTGGTGCTGCGGCCGCCGCTGGAATCTTTGATCAAAACACCCCGGTTCACAAGGTCGAGAATATCACGCAATGCCGTGTCCTGCGAGCATTTTGCCATCCTTGCCCATTTGGAAGACGTCAGCTTGCCTTCAAAATTACCCTCAAGCATTTTATTGAGAATCTTGCGCTGCCGGTCATTAAACGGCTCATACAAGTGAGATTCCCAAAAAAGTGACTTGCTGAGCACGGCCTGAAGCGCGTTTTCCGCATTATCAAACGCATGACCCAGGCAGGCCAGGAACCAATCCAGCCATCTTGTGATATCGAGCGTCCTTTTTTGCGTTTTTTCCAGTATGTCATAATAATCGTTACGCTCATCTCGAATTTGCGCCGACATGCTGTAAAACCGCTGCGGGCTGTTTTCCGATCGCGCCAACACCATATCAGTGATAGCGCGTGCTATTCGGCCATTGCCATCTTCAAAAGGGTGGATGGTCACAAACCAGAGATGTGCGATGCCAGCCCGCAATATAGGGTCGGTCTCATCACGGCGATTAAACCACTCAAAGAAGTAAGCCATTTCCTTATCAATACAGCCAGCGGCGGGCGCTTCGAAATGCACTCGCTCGTTGCCAACCCTCCCCGACACGACTTGCATCGGTTTGTTAGCGTCATCGCGCCAAGCGCCGGTTTTAATTTTTTTTATGCCGCTGTATCCTGCCGGGAATAATGCGGCGTTCCAGCCCAGAACCCTTTTTTTGTTTAAGGGCTTGTTGTAGTTCTGCGTGGCGTCAAGCATCATCTCGACTACGCCTTCAACGCTCCTGTCTGCCGGAGCCAGGGCGCCAATATCCATGCCGAGGCGCCTGGCTATGGACGAACGCACCTGCGCCTTGTCCAGGACCTCACCTTCGATCTCGCTGGATTTCAAAATATCCGAAGTCAGCGTTTGAAGAACGGCCTCTTCGCGAAGTGAAAAGCCCAGGGTTTCCATCCTTCCGAGCAGCCGCCCTTGCCTGAAACGGACCGCGCTGAGCCGGCCGGCCAAGGCATCCACATTCCAATGAAACCTCGGCCAGCCCCTAAGTTCATGGATGTAAGTTGTCATGCTATGCCCCTCATGCGGAGATTATAGCCTATATTCACCGCATGTTTTGCGGATATTGTAGGGTCAATTCGTCGCAAACGCGGGGCGGGGTTAATTGTTCGTGAAGCGGCAAGACGCCGCCTGGCGCTTCCCATGGGCCCAGGCGAGCCAGTTAGGAGTGTCTAATAAACGAATCGGGGGGGGCGGCCCCAGATTCGCTATCAGTCCCGTAGAGGTCCGGAACTGCCTCGGTCTCATCTAATTAAAACTTGCCGAATATCTCATTTCTCTCAAATTGGGTGCATTGGGGGTGCTTTGAGCTACTTAGTGATACTTTGTGATACTTACAGGCCGCCCCTTCAAAAAGCCCGTAAGTATCCTAAATGATTGAGAAAAGAAGCAATGCCGGAGACGGGATTTGAACCCGTACGCCCTTGCGGACGAGGGATTTTAAGTCCCTTGTGTCTGCCAGTTCCACCACTCCGGCTGGGTTGATTTTAAAGGATTTTTCATGGTCCAGTCAAAAGCGGACCGGCTGATGGATTCAGTCTTTTGCGTTCTGTTTGTCCCACACCCTTGCCACTTCGGCCTCTTCAAGCCCAAGTTCCTGCGCGAGCTGTTTTGGGGAGGCGTTGGTGTGGTGGATAACTTCCAGAAGGTACTGGTCGTAATCGATAGCGCTGGCCCAGCACTCCTCGAAATACTGTTTGAAGATATGCGTTAGCCCCTCCGAGACCACACGGTATCCTTTTTTTGTGGCCTCCTTGTCGCCTGTCTTTTCCGGCAGCCCTATTATCGATACGTCATTGTCCACGGTCATGTACCTGAGGTCGTGCATGGAAGGGCATGTTATGTATCTTATCTCCGCCCCTGCGTTCTTGTATTGGTGGCCTATTTTAAGCCTGTCCTGGAACCTGGGCAGGATATATTTCAGGCTGACCCCGGCCCCGGCGGACTTCTCGATTGCGCTGATGATGTCTTTTGTCCTTTTAACGTCGCCGCCTGAAGGCGGGCGGCCCGTTATCACGCCGCGGACCTCGCTTTTTGCGTCCGTCATGGAATCGACCACCACAAGAAAATATTCAAGCCGTGTGAATGTCCTTGCGGCCCTGTCTATTTCTGTAAGAAGGCGGGACCTTGACCTGCCTTCCTTAATGCTGTACAGCAGGATCAGGATAGTGAAGATCAGAAGGACGGACTCCAGTACTAAAAGCGCCAGTTCCAGGCTCATCCGGTTGTGAAGCTCCGCGTTTCGCTTTGGGAGGAGGCGCCGGCGCTGTCTATCGCTATCACCTTCCAGTAATATACGGTGTTATGGTTAAGCCCGCTTATGGTCAACTGCACGGTGCCGGCCGGCGTGGAGCTCTTGTGGCCGCCGCAGGAGGAGGCGGATGTAAACACCGCAAACGCCAGGATTACCGAGGCAAGCCCGGATTTGCCTTTTCTGAATAAAACCAGCCCCATCGCAACTAATGATATCATACCGGCAAGGCGCGCGGCATAGCCGCCCTTAGGTTTTTCCGCAAAGGCCGTCTGGGTGGGAAGGCAGTTTGCAAATCCTGGGTCCGTGCACACAAAAAGATTATATTCAATGCCTTCCCCCTCCGGCTCTGACGCCCTCTGCCACGTAAAAGTGACGGATGTGCCAAGGCCAGTTGCGCCGTTTGCCGGCGAATTGAGCAGCGGGATGGAAGGCGGCGCATTCAGGGACGCCGATATCTCCGTTGCAAAGGCGTCGAACGAACCGGC
The DNA here is from genome assembly GCA_021788025.1 of Nitrospirota bacterium. Classification (GTDB taxonomy): domain Bacteria; phylum Nitrospirota; class Thermodesulfovibrionia; order Thermodesulfovibrionales; family JdFR-88; genus JAKAKS01. Next base: position 3,818 of record JAJYLE010000083.1, on the reverse strand, counting down.
AAACCCCGGTTGTGCTGCGTTTTGTACGGGAAAGTCCGTGGAACTGGTCCTTCCAGCAGCAAATATGTTCTGGGGCGGATCCAGCGCCACTGCCAGGGCCTGGTCGTCCCCGTTGCCGCCAAGCAGTGTTGAAAAGATTGTCCCGGAGCCCAGGGAATTCAGTTTGGTTACAAAGGCGTTTTCACCGGCCAATGAGGACTGTATGGGGTTTTTAAGCGGGAAGTCCGTTGAGATTGTCCTGCCGGCAATAATGGCCTCGTTTGCCGGGCTTACGGTTATTGCCTGGCCGAAGTCGTCGGCTGAGCCGCCGAGGAATGTTGAATATACAAGCCCGCCCGTTGGGCTGAACTTGGAGACAAAGGCGTCGTTGCCCCCTCCAAAAGGCTGAAAGGCTCCCAGCACCGGGAAATTGCTTGAGGTGGTAGAGCCTGTTACGTAAGCGTTGCCGGACGAATCCAGCGCAACCGCGTTGCCGGAATCGATTGCCGTGCCGCCGTGGTATGTGGAAAAAACCAGTTGCCCTGCTGGAGAAAATTTTGCAAGAAAGGCGTTTGAGCCGCCTGCCAGCGTGGTCTGCCTGGCCCCAGGTGTTATTGGGAAATTGGAGGAAGTTGCAGTGCCGGTTACAAAGGCGTTCCCCGCGGCGTCCACCGCTATGCCGGCGCCTTTGTCGGAGGCAGACCCGCCCAGAAAGGTAGAGTACTGGAGTGAATTTCCCGCAGGGGCAAGCCTGAAATAGAAGGCATTGCTTGCGCCTTGCAGCTTGGGCTGTTGGGCATTCATTACGGGGAAATTGGTTGACGTTGTGGTCCCTGTTACGTAAGCGGCCCCCGAAGAGTTGACGAATATGGCCGCGCCCTGGTCGGAGGCCGAGCCGCCCACATATGTAGAGTATGCAAACGACCGGCCGTCCGGGGAAAGTTTGGCCACAAACACGTTTTGGCTGCCGGTTAACTTGCTTTGTAATGGATTGGACAGGGGGAAATCAATGGACTTGGTCAGCCCGGTTACATATGCCGCCCCTGTGCCGTCCACGGCCAGCCCGTAAGCCGCGTCGTCAGCGCTGCCTCCAAGAAATGTTGAATATACAAGAGTGCCCGAGGGGTTGAATTTGGCCACGAAAGCGTCACCGAAATTAGTTCCCCCTTTCCATAAGGACTGTTCGGGATTCAGCACCGGGAAATTGGATGACATCGTGAAGCCTGCAATGTAGAAATTCCCGCTGGAATCGGCTGCTGCCGCCTGCGCCTGGTCCGTCTGGCTGCCCCCAATGTAAGTGGAAAATACCAGCACCGGGTCTATTACGGTTTTTTCCGCAGCCACATCAAACCTGGCTATTTTGAAACCCGCATGGCTAGCGTCCTTAAGCTCAAAGCCTCCGGCTATCCGCACCTTTTTGTTTCCGGCATTCTCTTCGTAAATGACCGGTTTTTCAAGCACAAGCCCCGGCGCATTTCCGATAACAAGGCTTCCGCCGGGGCCTGGTTTGAAACTGGCGTTTGCAAGGCAGAGGCTTACGTTTTCCGGGTCCGCCCCTTTTTTAAGCACTACATCAAACTCCATGCCTTCTTTAACCGGGCGGAAGACAACATCAGTTGCGGGCCATATGTTTTTATATCTTACTTCCGCAAACTGCGGCACGCCTGCTATCCATTTGGAGGGCTTGTTGCCGAGAAGATAATTGGAAACGCCTGGCAGTGGTTTTTCGCCAGAAGGAACATCAATCACGGAACTGCTTGCCTTTCCTGCAAAGTAAAGCCTGGCGGTTTTTACCGCAAGGCCACCTGGCAACGGGAATTCCACCCCGTTTTTTTCGAGCATTATCCGGCCCGCGCTTTTCCCGCTTTTAGAGAGGACCCAATTGGAAACAAAGGCGGCCTTTTGGGAGGCTTGCCCCCTGTTTGGTTCGAAAGCATGCGGTATTGAAAACCGTGTTTTTAATCCTTTAGCTAAATTTACTTTGCCATTTTTGGCCGGATTTGATTTAGAGAAAATCAGCAGCCCTGCTGAAATTAATGCAAGAATGAGAACGAATACCGCCAGTAACCTTTTCCAGTTCATTCCCATTGCCCCTCCTGTAAAGAATTTTAAGACAATTTTCTGCTGCTTAGCAATGGCAAAAATTCCCGCCAGCTTGTTTTTAAATAAACCAAAGTGTTTAAATTTGTATTGAATGTTTAAAGGCAGGGCGCTCTTCACAATATTCATTATCCAGTTCCTGGCCGTTACAAGCGTTCTGGGCTACCGGGCATGGCTTAACTCGGACGCGGGCTGCGTCAGGTGCCATTCGGACCGGGCCAGGATGGAGACGCTTGGCTACCCGGAGCTTTACACAACGCATGCCATGGTGGCCAAAGAGAGCGGCCACGCCAACCTGAGCTGCCTTGATTGCCACCTGGGAAATGGCCGGGCCAGGGACATGGCCGCAGCGCATAAAGGGATGCTGAAAGCCCTGCTTCTGGATGATAACGGAAACGTGCTGAAAAGGGCGGGGCTTGTAAATGGGGCCATCATCCCCAGAGGCAATGACAGGATAAGAGAGCTTCTGCCCATGCTGCCCTCCGGAGATCAGGTTAGAAACGTACTCTGGCAGGACCACAACCCAGGCACCTTCGATTTCGACCCGGATATAGCCAGGAAAACCTGCGCCAGAAGCTCCTGCCATCCCATGGAGTTGAAGCAATTCCTCCATACGGACATGGGCGCCAATTTCCGCCAGCGGACTATGAAAACCTGGCTTACGCCTTACGGCCCTCACAATTGCGGGCCGTCCTTTGCCGATATGCCGCCAACAGGGCCGCTTTCGCGCAAATCCGGCTTCGATTTCAAAAATACATCCAGGATAAGCGCCGAATGCACCCTGGGGCTTACAAAGCAGCAGGCCATGGACAAGCAGAAGTTCTGCAACATATGCCATCCCGGATGCCTGGATTGCCATTACAAGCCGGACGCAAACAAGGGCGTACACCATTTTGTAACGCGCCCCACGGCGGAATCCTGCTCCGGAAACGGCAGGGGCACAAGCATCTGCCATCCCGGCGCAATGGACAGCAGGCGCGGGGAGGCTTATATAGGCGGCGATTATTCAATCCCTACCGGCATGAAGCCGGACGTGCATTATACGATAGGGCTCAAGTGCATAGACTGCCATCTGCCCGGCCCTAAAGGCATGGGAGACATGACAAGGAAGGCCGGGTGCCAGGACTGCCACATAGAGGCCGAAGACGCGCTTGCCAGAAGCGTGCATAAAAGCCTTACATGCGCCGCCTGCCATATATCGGAGCTGAGGGGCTACCAGCTTACAATATGGGGGCCTGGCATGGTGGCTGGCAGACCAAACCCGTTTAACAAGTATTCGCTTTATTACGGCATCCAGAAGCCGCCTATATTGATGAGGGACCAGAAGGGCCGATGGATGCCCGTTAAGGTATGGCCGCACAGCGTTGGCAACTTCAGCAAGGATGTCCCGCCTTCGGGCAAGATACTGTTCAGGTGGCCACACGGCGAGACTCACGATGCCTATTACATAGTTGGCACGGTATACGGGCCTGGGTCGCAGAGGAACCTTTTATGGCTGGAGATTGAGCAGGCTTCACACCCCTATGGCAAGGCCCGCAGCTGCAAGTCCTGCCATTCGGGCAGAAACGGGACACAGACCTCGTATTCCAACTGGGAATTTGAGGAGGACCAGGGCGCGGATGTCCCCTTCAAAGGCTCCCATAAAATTGTGGCGGACTCTGCCGGGATAAGAATAGAGGACCTTAAAAACACCACTCCGATAATTGTGGAAAAGGGCTGGAAGCTGGGTGATTTTGCGT
>JAJYLE010000082.1 GCA_021788025.1 Nitrospirota bacterium | reverse complement strand
GAGGAAAAAAGGCGCAATCAGAAGAACCAGGAAAACCGCCCACCAAAGAAGGACCGCGCATAACAGAAAGCCTGTGCGCAAAAAAAGGATTGTACGTAAAAAGACCATACGCAAAAAGAAAAAGCTCCGGGAATAAGGAATAAAAAGGCGCTCCCTTAAAATTTTCTATTAGCAAACCAATTCGATCCGCACACCGTTAAAAGCGCCAGAACATCCGGCAAAAGCTCCTGTTTACACTTCCCGATCCTTTGCTATAATTTTATCAGGAAGTTCTCCTCTTTAGGATTTCCAAACTGGAGGTTTTCTTATGGCCAATATAACGGCAAAAGACATCATGTATCCACGGATGAGCCTGCCCACTAACGAGGCAGGCAACTCGCTCATAAACAAGCTCACATGCCCTTACCCCGGGCTGCCGGTGGTAAACGAAGACCTGGAAGTAATGGGGATAGTCTCCGAATTTGACGTGCTTGCCGCGTTAAAGGAAGGCCGCACGGTGCACGAGTTCAGCGCAGAGTCTATCATGAGCTGCGGACATGCAGAGCACGGCAACTGCATGTCACCTGTTACAGTGCAGGCCGCCACGCCCATAGAAGAAATCGTGGGCCTTTTCCTTGAGAACAAGCTCTCCGTCCTGCCGGTGGTGGAAGGAAAAAAGCTGATAGGCCTGATTACAAGAAAGAGCATCATAAACGTGCTGGCGGAAAAGGGATATTGGAAGGAACACGAACTTCAGCAGCGGGTGCACACGATCAGCCGGTAGCGTATGCCTCCGGCAATCCGGCAGGGCGCCATGTCCCAAGGAGGGGCAATATGAAGATCGATGTGGAGGAGTACCGGGAAAAGTATCTTAAGAAGGTGGAAGATCGGCTCATGGCAAAAAAAGACTCCATCCCTAATTTCACCACGCAAAACCTGCACGAAGCCGTTATGACCGAGATGAACAGGGCCGACAAAGATACCTGGCAGGTTGAAATTCCCGATGACCCCGAACAGGCCATGAAGGAAGCGGAGAACAGGATTTTAGAGTCCATCATGGAAAACGTGGACCTGGGGGTTGGTCAAAGCTGGTAAGAAACAGGCCTGAGGCAACAATCGGCAAGTTGACCGGCCCGCATCCAGGCGGGCCGGACTAATATTACTTTCCCCTGGATGCCGATTTCAATGCCGCCAGCGCCTCGTCAGGGCCCTTGAACCTTTTTGAGGGCGGCGCAATGCAAATGCTGAATACCCCGTCCAGCACAGCCGGAACATCCGTGTTTACTGCGGACGGCAATCTCTTCCTCATCTCATCGGGATTTAATCCGGAAACAGCTCCGGTAAGCATTTCAAAAAGCATAACCCCCATCGCGTACATATCCGAATAAGGGTTTGGCCCCTCGGGGTCCAGGTACGCCGGGCAGCAGGCCGCTTCAGCCTTCCTGATCTCAAATCCTCCGCCGGAAACAAATATGCACTCCGGGGAAAACCGAAGGTGAGGTCCGTTTTTCTGCTGGTATTCCTTCAGGGCTTTTAGTACAAGCACCCATAACCTGACGGACTCTTTTGGAGCAAGAGGCTTGCCTGCGTAAGAGTTTATAATATCCCTGAGCGTTTTTTCCTTTTCTTTTTGCGCTGGGGCTTCAGTTTCCGCAATTTCGTCCATATCACTGGTTCCGGCATCCAGACTTTTGCCCTGCAGCTCTGCCGCACTCTCCCCAGTCCCCTGGGTTGCCGCCCTCAGTGCCTGAATCCTTCCGCTTACATCCATATACTGCGCATCAATTGCTGAAATTTCATTTAACACGCCAAGCGCTTTTTCTGGCTGCCCTGCCTTCTCAAGCAAAACGGCATATCTGTAAAACTCCTCGAGACTGGAACTCTCTATCCGGGCATTCCTTATGGAAATGGAATACATCTCCGCAGCTTCGGAAGGCATTTCAAGCTCCTCAAGAAGCGCCGCGGCCTTCTTATATTCTCCCGCCACTCTGTATTCCTTGGCAGCCGCCATCTTGCGCCCGGCCCGCTGCAGGCAAATTGCGCTTTCATGGTGCTTGCCCGCCTGCCCGTACAGCCTTGCGGCATTGTCATGCTTGCCAAGGCAGCTGGCCAGCTCAGCCGCTTCTTCAAACTCGCCAGCCTCCTCATAAAGCATCATCGCCTTATCCTTTCGCCCGCTTTGAAGATGTGCTGACGCGGCCCTGACAAGGTCGCCCCCTTTTTCAAAGAGCGGGGCGGCCCTATCCGGCAGATGAAGTTTCTCCTCGTAAATAACGGCCGCGGATGTAGGCATGCCGAGTCTTATGTATTCATCCGCCTGCCGGTGCATCTCCCTGAAGGCGCTGACCGTGCGGCGTTTCACCACTGTTGAGATGTAAATGCGCCTTATCGCCAGAAACACCAGGGGTATTAGAGGCACAATCAGAAACCAGTAAAGTACCGGGGTAATATGGGAAATTCTATCGTCCAGGCTGCCTGCCGGGATGGATGCTTCCAGCAACGGATCCAAGCGGGCCAACCCTGGGTCGAAATGTAAAAACATATAGTATTTTATACCGTTTACTATTTTGAGGCGTCAAGCGATATCTCCGTTGCCTTATCCATGCTGTAAACCGGGTAGTCCTTATACCCCCTTACCCTTGGGCTTCTTACCACAATATCCTTCCTGTGCCAGAAGAACACCCATGGCGCGTCATGCGCGATTATATGCTCCGCCTGTGAGTAATAACGGTTCCTGGCGGCCACCGTGCTTGCGTGCTGGCCGTCTTCGATAAGCTTGTCCACAACCGGGTCTGAGTACCTTGTCCTGTTGCCGGCCGGCCCTATGTTGGCTGAGTCGAATAATGGAAAAAGAAAGTTTTCAGGGTCCGGATAGTCGGCCCACCAACTGAGCCAGAACATGTCCGGCTCCCCATTATTGATGGCTTCCTTGTAGCTGTTCCATTCCAGCTGCTTGATTTTCACTTGTATGCCCACTCTGGAGAGGTATTGCTGGATTATCTCGGCCATGTCCAAAACCTCTTCCTGGTTTGTCACGTAGAATTCCGCCTTCAGGTCCTTGTATCCGGCCTCTTTTATAAGCTGCCTGGCCTTTGCGGGATTGTATTCATAAGCCTTCGGCGCGGCCCAGCCCCTCAGTTCCGGCGGCACCGGGCCTGTGGCAAAAACACCGCGCCCTTCAAAATATGTTTCAAGTATCTTTTGCCTGTCTATGGCATAACTGACCGCCTGCCGGAGCCTTCTGTCATTAAATGGGGGCCTGGAACAGTTCAGCCCAAGGTAGTATGTGTTTATCCCGTCGGTTGAGGTTACATATCTGCTCCAGAATGGATCATTCCTGAAGCGGCCATAAACCGATTCCGGGATGCTCAGAATATCCAGATTGCCCGTTTCAAATTCCACAACGGCGGTAAGGTCCTCCGGAATCACGCGGTAAACTATGCCTTTTATTTTTGGCGGCCCGGCAAAATAATGCCTTCTGGCCTTGAGCATCAGTTCCTGGCCCGGCAGCCATTTTTGGACTGTAAACGGCCCGCAGCCAATGGGGACAGGCGAATTCCCTTCACGGGCAACAACATAGGCGGTGGGCATTGCCAGCAGCCCCAAAAAAGGGGAGAATGGCTTGTCCAGCGTAAGCTCAATCTCGTAAGGCCCTTTTACCTTTATCCCGCTTATATGAGCAGCCTTGCCGCCCATAAAAGCCTTTGCGCCTGAGATGCGGCTCAGCACCCAGGTATTTGGGGACAGGGTTTTGCTGCTGAGCACGCGCTCAAAAGAGTATTGAAAATCACTGGCGCGCACCTCTACGCCGTTTGAAAACCTTACTCCCTTGCGGAGGAAGAAATCGTAATGGATGCCGTCCGGCGAAACGGTCCAGCTACGGGCGACGTCGGGCTTTATCTTCAGCCCTGCGCCTATCTTTACAAGCCCGTCATATAGTTTTGCGGCTATCCCGCCGCCCGGCACGTCGGTTATCAGGGCCGGGTCAAGTGTGGATGGGTCCGCCTGGAGCCTCAGATACAGGTATCCGGGCACCCTGTTATTAGAGCTGGCGCAGGACGCCAGGAGAAAAAGGGCCGTGGTGATTACAAAACCACGGCGCGCAATTGCCAAAAGAACTTTGAAATTTGAAATTTGAAACTTCAAATGCTTAATAACGCAGGAGAGCCCCAATCCTCCCGGCCTCTCTCAGCTTAGACTCCCCCGGCACAACCTCTACACTGCCGCCCTGCTCCACCGCCTTCTCCATTATGAAATCCACAAGATGGGATGTCCGCCCGGTTTTTGCCCCGCAGAACCTGCACGGGTCCGGCGTGATCGACAGCGCCCGGCAGTTCGGGCATATATAGCCCGGCTGCTCGTAATCGGAGTCAACCATCAGTTTCTGTATGCGCTTCTCTTCAGTCATCAGAATCACGTCCTCTATCCCCAGCACACCACGGTTGTCTTTATAAACGCGCGCTATCAGGTCTTCAATCATCCTGTCCTTGGCGGCGCGCTCGTACTCTTTTATTATGATGGAAGCCGCGGCCAATATTTCAACGGGCGTGGCAAACATCTCCGCCCGGAATCTGCCGATCACCTTTTCCCTCAGGACTGGCGGCATTTTTTCAGTTACCATTGCGATGGATTCCTCCGGCCCGCCGATCACAATTTTCCCGGCCTTCTGGCGGTCCATAAAGGATTCCACCTTCTTCTCCACCTCTTTTATGTGAAAGCCTTCGTGCCAGTCCGTATGGCGATCGTAACGGTCCTGGCTGAGCGCAAACCATCCTCCCTTGGCGTGCCTGCCGGGGATATCTTCCGATTTTACTTCGCCATATTCCGTTACCTCGCCCATCTGGGTCACAAATATCCTGGCCCTGTCCTTGCTGGCCAGCACCACAAGATAGCGCCCATAATTGTCCATAATGTCGAGTATGGGGTCCAGGTGAGGGGTCTTTTCCACCACAAGCTCGCTCTTGGTGGGCGCGGCAAGGTGGTACTCCTTCCACAGGTTTGCGGCCTTGCTGGATATGATGCAGACAGATTTTTTGAACTCTCTTTTTTCAGTGGCAAAGTAATCCGAAATCAGCTCCAGGTCCGCCGAAACATCCTTGAGCGTTTTCTTGTCAAGACTCTCCCGCGCGTCTTTAAGCATGTTGTTTATCCTGATTGCGTATTCGCCAGCCGGATTTGTAAGCGGGTCCACATTCAGGTACAGCGTAACGTAATGGGCGGAACCGGGATAGATCGAAGCCAGGTCTCTTATTTCATCAAGGTCAACCATTCAAGCCTCCTTCCACGTTTCCGAAAATCTCCAGTACGGAGATAAACAGGGCCACCGTAAGCGGGCCAAGGATCAGTCCTATAATGCCATACAGGTTTATTCCCCCAAGCACGCTGAAAAATATCAGGAGCGCGTGCATCTTTGTCCTTCCGCTGATTATTGCCATCCTTAAAAGGGTGTCCTCCGCAGTTATAACTATGCCGCTAAGCACAAGGGCTATCCCCTTGACTATTGCACCTGTAAGAAAAAGCCAGGCCGCCACAGGCACCCATATTCCGGAAGCGCCAATTACCGGCACAAAGGACATTATGAATATCCCGGCCCCCCACAGTATAGGCGACCCCATCCCAAGCGCCAGGAAGGCAAGCCCGCCGGTCAGCCCTTCCGCCAGCGCAACAACCACACCGCCGAATATCGTGGAGACCACCATGTCCTTTACCTGTTTTATCAGCCTGTCCTTCTGGGGGTCCGACAAAGGCAGATAGCCCCTGAGGCTGTTAATAAACCCCGGCCCGTCCTTAAGAAGGAAAAATACCGAAAACCCCATAAGAGCGAAATCGAAAATGCCCGTAAGAATGTTTTTTGCCCCGCCAGTTATCTGGCCTCCAAGCCAGCCCTCCAGTGAGGCAAGCGCCTGGTTCAGCTTCTGCTCGAAATCCACATCCCTGAAAAAGAAAAACCCCTTCAGGTAATTTATTATGCTGTTAGCGGCCGGAGTATGGGCCAATGCGCTGACGCTTATCTGCCCGGATTTAAATTTGCCAACCACAACTGCCAGTTCGCTGGCCAGCGTGTATGACAAGTACGAGACCGGCCCTACAAGGATCACCAGTATCAGGGCCAGTGTGGCCAGCGAGGCAAGCGCCTTGAACCGGAGCCATTTCTGAAAAACCAGATAAACCGGATAGAACAGTGTTGCAAAGACGATGGCCCATGCTATGGGCAGTATGAAAGGCCTTATTACTTCAAATACCAGCCAGCCAAGCAGCAGCGCGGCCAGGCCGATGGTAAAGAAGAAAAACCTGCTAGGCTCTGTTTTCATGCGCCGCCCTTATAAACGAACCGAATATCGCTGCGGAAAGGGGCGAATCCAGGGCCCTTTCGGGGTGCCACTGGACCCCCACGAAAAACGGGTGCTCTTTCTGCCGGATCGCTTCTACAAGCCCGTCATCGGAAAAGGCTATTGTGCAAAGCCCGGGGGCCGTTTTTTTTATCCCCTGGTGATGGGCGCTTACCACATCGAACCTGCCTTCCGGTAAAAAATTTATTCCGCCTTCCACAATTATCTGGTGCGGGGCCTTGTGGTTCACGCCCGGGCCCGGCTTGCCCGGCTCATTGGGAATGGCGCCCTCAAGGTCCTGATAAAGCGAACCGCCAAGGGCCACATTTACCATCTGCATCCCGTAACAGATGGCAAGCAGAGGTTTTTTCTCCAGCCAGGCCCTCCTTACAAGCCCCATCTCAAACTCCACTCTCTTTTCAGAGATTCTCATTTTTTTCTCCGGGAATTTTTCCTTTTCGCCGTATGCCTTAGCGGGGAGGTCTCCGCCGCCCGGTATCAAAATCGCGTCCAGCCGCCCGAAATACATATCAGGGCTGCATGTCACGGGCAGGAGCACGGGCACACCCCCGAATTGCCGGACAGCATCGGCGTATGAAGTTTTTAAGCTGAAAAGGGATGTTTTTCCGTTTTCGTCTTCATCCAGGTCCACCGTAATGCCGATTAACGGGGGGTTATCCGCGGCCATTCCTGAGCACCTTGCCACACCGCTGCCTGGTTAGGGCGCCGTCCCTTATCACTGTTTTTCCGTTAATGACAAGATGGACCAGCCCGTCAGCTTTCCTGTAGGGGTCTTCAAAGGTAGCGTTGTCAAAGAAACGCCCGTTTGAGGCGAATACCGCGATATCAGCTGAATGGCCCGGTTTCAGAAGCCCCCTGCCCTCCAGCCCGAAGACGTTTGCCGCAAGGGAAGTGGTCCTTCTGACCGCCTCGGCGAGGGTTATTATCCTCTTCTCAATTGTATATCTTTTAATGAACCTGGGGAAGGTTCCAAACGCCCTCGGATGCGGCTTGCCAACGGCAGTTGTCCCGGCAAACGCCCTGGCCGAACTGTCGGAGCCAACCATCACCCAGGGCAGGCCGTAAATGCGCTCCAGGTTCTCCTCGCTCATCCCATGGAATATGCCGCCGGCCCTGGCCTCGCTCCTGATTATAATCCCGAACAGGGTTTTAACCGGGGCCTCCCCGGTTCTGGCGGCTATCTCTTCCAGGTTCCTGCCTTCCATCCACCTGTCGGCCTCATATGGCGTGCTTGAAACGTAGGCAGTATGCCAGCGCGGTTTTTTCGCCAGCACCTCTTCCGTGATCCTTTTGGCTGTTGAGGGGTCTTTCAGCCTGGCAAGCTCTGCTGCAGCGCCACCCTCATAGGCCCAGTTTGGAAGCATTATATCCAGATCTGTGGATGCTGCTGTGTATGGATACCGGTCCGCCGTGGTCTTCAGCCCGGATGCCCTGGCATTATCAAGCGTTTCTATTGCCTTGCCAAGCTTCGGCCAGTTGTCCGGCCCGGAGGTCTTGAAATGGGACACGTTCAGCGCGCCCGCGGCCCTGCCTATCGAAACCGCCTCTTCAAGCGCTTCGATAAGCCTGTCGCCCTCGCTGCGCATATGTGTGTTATAAAGGAAGTTTTTACCGCCCTGCCGCGCGGCCTGGCTGCCAGCTTCCGCCAGCCGGCACAGCTCTTCAGTTGCGCTGTAAACGCCTGGAGGATAGATAAGCCCGGAGGACAACCCAATAGCCCCTTCCGTTACCGCATCACGCATAAGAGAAAGCATCCTGGCCATTGCTGCTTCATCAGGTGTGGGAATATCGGCATATCCTATAACCGAGCCCCTGATATTCCCGTGGCCGGCAAGAGTGGCGAAATTCATGTACGGCTGTGTGGCCTCAATAAGCCCCAGAAACTCTGATAATGTGTTCCAGCGCGGTTTTATGCCCAGTTCCCGGAATTCGGACTCGCGCCGTTCCAGGGCGGGGCCATAAAGCGGCCCTCCGGACATGCCGCAATTGCCGTTTACCTCCGTTGTAACACCCTGGAAAAGCTTGCCTTCCGCCGCCTGGGGGTCCGCAAGCAGGGTAAAATCCGAGTGGCTGTGAACGTCTATGAATCCGGGGGTAACTGTCAGACCGCCTGCGTCCAGCACTTCCCGCGGGGACACATCTGAATTCTTGCCTGTATATTGCGGGCTGATGGAAAGGATTTTGCCGTCTTTTATGACAATACCGGCCTCTACGGCAGCAGAACCGCTGCCGTCATAAACCAGCCCGCCGCGAATTAACAGGTCCGCTTCGATCAATATATTTTTATTTTATATGAAAAGCCGGCAGTTGGGCTATCTGAAGCCCGTTACTTTTGCGCCAGGTCTTCCGGAATTGCTTGTTTTGTAAAATAATTATTTATCCCGGCGGCTATGCCTTTTGCAACCTCATTGATATAGGAGGCTTTCTGAAGGAGCTGCTCGTCCCTGTGGTTAGAGAGGAAGGAACACTCTACAAGCACGGCGGGCATCTTGTCGCCAACCAGCACGTAAAAAAGCGCCTCCTTAACCCCCAGCCTTGGTTCTTCAGGGTGATAGAGCTGAACTGACCTGGCCACCGAGTTTTCTATGTAGTTGGCCAGCCTTAGCGATTCGTCCCTTTTTGCATCAAGCTGAAGAGAGGCAAGGATTGAGCCAACCTCAGTCCTGGCAGCCTGCATCCTTTTGGCCGATATGAAGTTCTCCCTGGCAGCCACCCTGTTTGCTTCCGCATCGTTCGTCCAGTTAAGGAAATAGGTGGTTATGCCACGCGTGGCATGGTCCGAACTCCAGTTGATGTGTATGGACACAAAGATATCGGCGCGGTCCCGGTTGGCCATCAGCGTCCTGTTGTCGAGCGTTACAAAATAATCAGCATCCCTTGTCATAAATACTTTATACCGCGGGTCTTTCCGAAGTATGGAGGCAAGCTTTCTGGCTATTGCAAGGGTGTATTGCTTTTCGTGGTGGCCGTCATTACCGCTTGTGCCGGGGTCCTTTCCGCCATGGCCGGGGTCTATAATGATCCTGAACCGGTGATGTCCCGGCATATGAATTGTTTTCCCGGCAAGTTCGCTGCCGCTTTCATAAGCCGTCTTCTCGGCCACGGTCTTTCTAACAGCAGCGGCCTGCACGGGCGCGGCCTGCGCGGCATCTTTGACAACCGGCACATCCTGCCCTGGCAGTTCGATAAATAAGCCCTGGCGGTCTGAAAGCTGCCGGGCTTTCAGTTTTACCGGCCTCTTGCAGTCGAATACAATCCGCACTGTGCCGCTGTTGAACTGCGCTATTCTTGCCCTGGTAAACAGCCCTTGCAAACCGAACTCTTTTTTGATTTTGCTGTCCTGCGCAATAGAAACGCCGGAAATATCCAGATACGATCTTTCGGGATTATGAAGCCTGTGCTCCGTAAAGCTTACCGGGCAGGAAGTCTCAATTACAAGCCCTGAAATGCCGTCCTCATTGCCCAATGCGATATTGGTTATCTCACCCGCCGATGAAATCCCCGGCAACCAGGAAATCAATATCAAAACCGAAGCGGCAAGGAGGGCCTTCCAGCGGGCTTTTAGCATTACCGGCCCGCTTGGCGGGTTTTTCTCAAGGACTTCTTCAACTTTGCTCTTTAACATATTGTTCTACTTACGTTTTACAACAACAATATATACAAAAGCCCAGCATTTTTCAAGCATTATCTTCCTTTTTTATGACAGCGGCTTTTTGAGGGCCGCGCAATATCAGGCGGAAACCTTTTGAAGTTCATGCAGGAAAAGCCTGGCCGTGGTCTCGTCGAAGAGGCAGAATTCGATCATTTCAAGGCTGGTATGCGGATTGGATTTCAGAAAACCGGCGGCTGTATTCACCAGTATATTGGCGCACCTGTCCTTTGGAAAGCCGTATATGCCGCTGCTGATGGCCGGCATTGAGATACTTTTCAGCCCTTTTTTTGAGGCAAGCTCCAGAGTGTATTGGACCGCGCTTTTTAGCTTTGCATCCTCGCCGCCTTCCCCCATCCTTGGGCCAACAGCATGTATAACAAACCTTGCCCGAAGTCTGCCAGCCCCGGTAATTGCGGCGCTCCCTGTCTCCACATAGCCTATTCTGTCGCTTTCTTCCTGGATGGAATATCCGCCGGCCCGCACGATGGCCCCGGCAACACCGCCGCCGTGCTGGAGATGGCGGTTGGCCGCGTTCACGATAGCGTCCACCTCGCGCGTGGTGATATCGCCCTCAACCACCCTGATTGTTTTCCCGCCTGTTATCTTTTCGCCGTGTACTGTAATTGGCATGGCGCCTTCGCCAGATTATAAACCAAAAAGGAAGCGCAATGAATCACGCGCGGCTGTTTTGTTAAAATGAACGATGCTTTTCAACTCGCCTTTATTCCTTTTTCTGTTCCTGCCTGTCTTTCTGGCCCTGTACTTTCTTTCAGGCAAAAAACTCCGGAACACCGCGGCGCTTTCGGCCAGCGTCTTTTTTTATGCATGGGGTGCGCCGGAATTTATCCTGGTGGTAATTATTTCCGGAATCATCGACTGGTATCTTGGCAATCTCATTTATAAAAGCCAAACCACTGGCGCGAGGAAGGCATTCACAGCCATTTCGGTTATCCAGAACACAGGCATACTTGCCTATTTCAAGTACGCCAACTTCTTCGTTTCAAATATAGGCAAGGCAATCGCCATCTTTGGAATGGCGCCGCTAACGCTGGCCAGGATAGCGCTGCCCATTGGTGTGTCGTTCATTGTCTTTGAGAAGATCACCTACACTGTAGACATCTACCGGCAAACAGGCAAGCCGGCCCCAAGGCTGGGCACCTATCTTCTTTACATATTTTTGTTTCCGAAACTGCTTTCAGGCCCGATCATTAAATACCACGATATCGCAGGCCAATTGGAAGACAGGCCCCACATGGCCGAAAATATCAGCGCCGGGCTTGCAAGATTCGGTTTCGGGC
>JAJYLE010000081.1 GCA_021788025.1 Nitrospirota bacterium | reverse complement strand
CTTGATAGTATTTCTCGCTGGACCCCATCTTCCGCAAATACCACCATAACGACCTTACCTTCAGCATCTGGTATGCCTTCTATGAAAATTTCGTTCTGCCGCTGTCGCATGATGAAGTTGTATACGGCAAAGGCTCGCTGCTGGGCCGTATGCCCGGTGACGACTGGCAGAAATTCGCCAATCTGAGGGCGCTGTTTGGCTACATGTGGGGCCATCCCGGCAAAAAACTGCTCTTTATGGGCGGCGAGTTCGGGCAATGGAACGAGTGGTACCACGAGGAGAGCATCCATTGGCACCTGCTGCAATATCAGGCGCACCAGGGCGTGAACAAGTGGGTGCAGGACCTGAACGCGCTTTTGAAAAGCGAACCGGCGCTCTATGAGAGGGATTTTGAGATGGACGGCTTCGAGTGGGCGGATTTCTCCGACTGGGAAGGGAGCGTTCTAAGCTTTGTCAGGAAAGGCCATTCAGACCATGAGAAGGTGCTTGTAATCTGCAATCTCACGCCGGTGGTGAGGAAGAATTACCGCATCGGCGTGCCTGAAGGCGGGTACTGGAAGGAGCTTTTAAACAGCGATTCCACCATATACGGCGGAAGCGGACAGGGCAATATGGGCGGTGTGGAAGCGGTGCCGGTGCCAATGCACGGCAGGTATCATTCGCTTACGCTTACGCTGCCGCCGCTAAGCGCAATGTTCTTCAAGCCGGCAAGGTAATGCGGTTCAGGCCGGGATTATCTTTTTCCTGGCCTCTATAAGGCGGCAGCCGTGGTCTTTTCCCTCGGTAAGCAGCATACTCAGCAATTGCTTTAATTCGCCTTCGGCCTGTTTTGAGATAAGCACGTTCAGGAAGGATTCTATGGTGGAAAGCTCCAGCGAGGCGGCTATATCAAGGGCCTGTTCATGCGTGAGTGCCGGGTCCGATGCCCTTTTTTTGATCTCGTTCACTTCAGCCAGGGCCTTCTGTGAAAGAGGCAGGCTATCAGGCGCCAAGGCCGGGATTTGCCCGCTGCGCTTGAAACAGTTCAGCATCAGGAAAAGCCTTGCGTGCCCTTTCTCTTCATCCGCCAGGCTTTTCCATAAAACGCTTTCTTCCGGGAAACGAATGGCGAACTGGCTGTATATCTCGGCTGTGGTGTGCTCGACAGCCACGCAGGTTTTAAGCAATTCAGTTTGCTGGTCCAATAGCGCGCCTCTTATAAAGTTCATTTTAATTTTATAAAAGGGGTTTAGCGGATGTCAAAGCTTGCTGCCCGCAGAGGTTTGTGGTAAAAGATTCGCATGGGCAAGGCGGTGCTTATTACGGGCTCCACGCGGGGCATCGGTTTTGAAACGGCGGCAAGGTTTTTAAATGCAGGGTGCAGGGTGGCCGTCTTCTGCCGCCACCGGGACCATGCGGACAGGGCCGCCAGGCTGCTTTCATCCTGCGCCAGGCCTGAAAATATCCTGGCCCTTGCGGGGGATGTGCGGGTGGAAAAGGACGTGAAAGCGGTTGTAAGCCGGTGCCTGAAACATTTCGGCGGGATAGACGTGCTTGTAAACAATGCGGGCGTACTTGTGTACAGGCCGGTTGAAAAGACAGCCGAAAAGCAATGGGACGAGGTCATAGATACAAACCTGAAGGGCACATTCCTTTTTTTGAAACATACATTGCCGGTAATGAGGAAGCAGGCAGCGGGCACGATAATAAACATATCTTCCGCGATGGGTGAAGCTGGCGAGGCGGATTTTTCAGCTTACTGCGCCTCAAAATCCGGCGTTATCGGGCTTACGCAGTCGGTTGCGGAAGAGGTGGCCGCAGACGGCATAAAGGTTTACGCCGTGCTGCCATGGGCCGTGGATACAACATTAGGCAAGCGGGCCGGCCTGGAGCTTTCCCCTTCGGAGATGCTTGCCCCGCAATACGTGGCGGAAAAAATATTCCAGGCCGCAAAAGGCTCAAAAAAGACAGGCCATCTGTTCAGGGTTTACAAGTAAAAGTTCTGGTGATTTTTTTGATAATTTACCGTGCGGGGCCCCGTCCCGCTTCTTTCAAGCTGTCCTTAGCAGCATCTTTATCCCCTTAAGCGGGATTGAGACCCAGTCCGGGCGGCTGTTTATCTCATAGGCAAGCTCGTAAACCGCCTTGTCCATGAGCATCGTGTCCAAAAGCGTATTGAGGTCGTTTTTATCCCCGGGCAAAAAACCTGCCCCCTGCGCCATATCCAGGTAGGCCTTTAAAAAGACCGCACTTATGTAAAAAAACCAAAGCTCTCCCCAGGGCTCAAGCGCCGGGATGTCCTCGGGCCGCAGTGCCTTTGTCTCGAAGAGGGCGCGGTAAATGGCATAGTGGAAGGAGCGCACCATCCCGGCCACATCCCTGAGGGGGGACTTCTTGATGCGCCTCTCGCTTAGCGCCCTGGCCGGCTCGCCCTCAAAATCAATGATGCAAAAATCTTTCCCGGTATACAGCACCTGCCCAAGATGGAAGTCCCCGTGTATTCTGAACCTGAACGTGTTTATCTTTTTCCGTGTAATCCTCTGCTGCATCCTGATTATCCGCTCCTCGGAATTAAGTACCTCAACGGCGTCCGGCCTGGCCTTTTCCGGCACATATGCCATATTGGCCCTCAGCAGGTCCAGGGTGCGCCTTAAATGGGAGCGCATCGACTGATAAATGGACCGCTGGTAAAGAAGTGAAAACGGCTCCGGGGCAAAATCCGGCCCCGTGCCGGAAAAGAGCGCCGCGTGCATCTGCGCCGTGCGCTTGCCAAGCATCTCCACCAGCTCAAAGTAATACCCGCCCACAAGCTCCTTCATCTGAACAGGAACGTCCTGATAATCCAGCGGCGTTAACAAGGCCGGCAAGGGCGGAGGCGCGCCGTTCTTTCTGGACTGGACGGCCTCGTAAAATGACTTGAGGTCCTCAATAGTGTAGCTCCAGGCGTCGCCTTCACTCTGAACAAAGCCGTTGAGCAGGGCGATGGTAAGCGGTTCCTCCGCCCCGCGCCTCATGTATTCAATGGCCCCGGCAAACGGGGGCGAGTTTTTGAAGCCGGTCTTCTCGGTAAGAAATTTTACTATCTCCAGGTCCGGATTTGGCCCCGCCTCCATTTTTCGCGGGAATTTCATGAAGAGCGTCTTTTCATAAGCCACGGCGGTATTGGTCTGCTCTGTACGGAGCACCTCTGAAGCCAGCGGCAAGGCTGTGGCGCCCATTAGTTTCCTGACAAGCGCGCCGGAATAACCGTATAATTCTCCGGACGGGGTCTTCAGCCTTCTTTTGCGCCGGATAAAATCCAGCATCCTGGCCCTGAACTCTTCATCATAAACCGCGTCGAAGACCACGCATTCCACGCCGTCCACCACGGCCCGCGCTATCAGGCATTGAGGGCAGGCATCCACCATGTTTTTTACACGGTCCGCCGGGGCGTATTTCAGGAACATCTGGAAATTTTCGGCCAGCCCTTCCACATAGTTGACCTCGATCACCATGAAGAAGACCGTTTGGCCGAACGCGAAATAATCAATTATGTTTATCCGCCGCAGCGCCCTGCCCTTACCGCCAAACCAGCGGACGCCGGCAAGATAGCCAGGCAGTATATTGGCTTCCAGTTCGGTAAAATTAACAGGCAGGTCCTCCCAGCGGTTCATGCTCAGCCGGGGCGCCGGATGGGCCGGTATCTCCTCAGGCTCCTTTTTTATGGTCATTATAAACAAATGATACCAGTGCGCCCCAAGGGTAAGAACATAGGGTGTTTTTTCCCTTACCGCCGGGAACCTGTTCTGGCTGAAGATGTCCTCCGGAACGCAGCCGGTGAACTCGGAAAGGTCCAGGTACGTGACCTGCGAAAACCTTGAAAGGTTCACTACAACAAGGATGGTCTCTTCGCCGTATTTCCTGGTGAACGCCAGCACCTTGTTGTTTGTTGGCGACAGCATCTTGAAATCCCCCCGGCCAAACGCCTTGAACCGCTTTCTGGCCGCGATGGACCTCTTCATCCACCACAAAAGTGACGACGCGTTCTTCATCTGGTTTTCCACGTTGAGGGCCTCGTAATGGTATTCCGGGTCTATAATCACGGGCAGGTAAAGCATCTGCGGATTGGCGCGCGAAAACCCCGCATTCTTGTCCGGGCTCCACTGCATCGGCGTCCTTACGCCGTTTCTGTCACCCAGGTAAAAATTGTCGCCCATCCCGATCTCGTCCCCGTAATATACAACAGGGGTGCCCGGAAGCGTGAGCAGAAGAACATTCATAAGCTCTATTTTCCTGCGGTTGTTCTGCATAAGGGGGGCCAGCCTGCGCCGGATGCCCAGGTTTATCTTGGCCATCGGGTCCCTGGCGTAAACCCGGTACATATAGTCCCGCTCCTCGTCAGTGACCATCTCAAGCGTAAGCTCGTCATGGTTGCGCAAAAAGAGCGACCACTGGCAATTCTCCGGTATATTGGGGGTTTGTTCAAGTATGTCTATTATCGGGAACCTGTCTTCCATCTGCACCGCCATAAAAATGCGTGGCATCAGCGGAAAGTGGAACGCCATGTTGCAGATATCGCCATTGCCGAAATAGGCGGCTGCGTCCTCCGGCCACTGGTTGGCCTCGGCCAAAAGCATCCTGTTTTTAAACGACGCGTCCATGTGCCGCCTGAGGCTGCGCAGGTATTCGTAAGTCTCAGGCAGGTTCTCGCAATTTGTGCCCTCGCGCTCAAAAAGGTACGGCACCGCGTCCAGCCTCATGCCGTCCACTCCCATGGACATCCAGAAATCTATCACCCTGGACAGGGCTTTTCTTGTCTGCGGGTAATCGAAGTTCAGGTCCGGCTGGTGCGAATAAAACCGGTGCCAGTAGTACGCCTTTGCGCTGCTGTCCCACGCCCAGTTGGAGCTTTCAAAATCGCTGAATATTATGCGCGCGTCCCTGTACTTTTCCGGCGTCTGGCTCCAGACGTAGAACTTCCTCCACGCAGACCCCGGCACCGCATTCCTGGACTTCTGGAACCATGCGTGCTGGTCCGAAGTGTGGTTGAGCACAAGCTCGGTTATTACGCGTATCCCCCTAGCATGTGCGCCGCGCAGGAATTCCCTGAAATCCCTCAGGGTGCCGTATTCCGGGTGCACCCCGAAATAATCAGAGATATCGTAGCCGTCGTCTTTCAGCGGAGAGGGATAAAACGGCAGAAGCCAGATGGCCGTAACGCCAAGGTATTCCAGATAATCAAGCTTCTCCGTAAGCCCGCGGAAATCGCCCTTCCCGTCCCCGTTTGAGTCGAAAAAGGTTTTAACATGCAGCTCATAGATTATTGCGTCCTTATACCAGAGGGGGTCGTCTTCCAGCCTGGCCGGCATTTTTTAAATGCTCACCTCACATGAAATAATCGAAATCGGCTTCCCTGCGCATGCGCGCATGCACCCTGAAGATGCGGGCCGGCATTGTACGGGGGTCCAGTTCCACCGTGTTGAATTCGCCAGTCCAGATGAGCTTGTCGCCGCCAAGCAGGTCGTGCACAAGGTATTGCCTGCCACGTTCTATGCCAAGCTCGTAAACCGGCACCCTCAACGCGGCGGATTGCACGCGGAAGGGGTCCAGGCTGGCGGCAACCAGTATGGCGTTATCCCCCGCCAGTTTGCCGTAAAAAATTACGGAATCGTTATCGCACCCGTAAAATCTCAGATTGTTTGTTTTTTGAAGGGCCGGGTTTTCGCGGCGTATCCTGTTTATATGCGCAATCAGGCCTGCAAGGCTGTCCGGCCTGCCCCTGTCCCATTTTTTTATCTCGTATTTCTCGGAATCCAGGTATTCCTCCCTGCCGGGCAGCGCACTGTTTTCAAGAAGCTCGAATGCCGGGCCGTAGATGCCGTAATTGGATGAGAGAGTGGCGGCCAGCACCAGCCGTATGACAAATGCCGCCCTGCCGCCAAACTGAAGGTATTCCGGCAAAATGTCCGGCGTGTTGGCCCACAGGTTCGGCCTGAAATATTCGCTGGCCTCAGTGGCGGTAAGCTCCGTAAAGTAGTCCGTAAGCTCCGTTTTTGAATTGCGCCACGTGAAATATGTGTAGGACTGCGTAAACCCCAGCTTGGCAAGTGCATGCATCGGCTTTGGGCGCGTAAACGCCTCCGAAAGAAAGATCACGTCCGGCGAAATTTTCATCGTTTCCGATATAAGCCACTGCCAGAACGCGAATGGTTTTGTGTGGGGGTTGTCCACCCTGAACACACGGATACCCTTTTCCATCCAGAACAGCACTATGCCCTTAAGCTCAGCCCACAGTTCCTTCCAGCTTGGTGTTTCAAAATCAAAAGGGATGATATCCTCGTATTTTTTGGGCGGGTTCTCGGCAAACTGTACGGTGCCATCGGGCCGCCATTTGAACCATTCCGGATGCTCTTTTACATAAGGGTGGTCCGGCGAGCACTGGAAAGCCAGGTCCATTGCAACTTCCAGGCCTGCCTGCCTAGCTTTTTTAACGAATTGCCCGAAGGCCTCCATTCCGCCAAGGGCCGGATTGACTGTTTTGTGCCCGCCTTCAGGCGAGCCTATGGCCCATGGGCTGCCCGGATCTCCCGGCGCGGCCTGCGGCGAATTGTTCTTCCCCTTGCGCGCTTTTATTCCAATAGGGTGCACAGGCGGAAGGTAGACGATATCGAACCCCATGCGCGCAATCTCCGGAATAATTGCTTCACAGCCGGCAAATGTGCCGTGCGCGCCACCCCCGCATGACCGCGGGAATATTTCGTACCAGGCGCTGAAATTGGCCAGCGGGATGTCCACCGCAACCTTGAGCTCTTTTTCATACCTGGTGAAAATACTTCTGTCCGGATATAGTTTCATCAGCTCAAAAAGCTCCGGGGACAACGCAAGCCCCACCGCGGCTGCAATATCGCCCTTGGACAACTCTTCCAGTTTCCCGGCCAGCAGTGATAAATTTTTGTTATCGTCCCCTGCCCTGCCCGCCGCGGCTTTTACTATGGCGGCGCCAATCTGGATATCCGTTTGGCCCGCCTGCGCAGTCTCCCATTTTTTCCTGAGGTCTTTGCGCCACGTGGAAAAGTGGTCCACCCAGCCTTCCAGCGTATAGATGAAAATCCCGGCGTGCTCCACTGTGAATTCGGCTGCCCACCTGTCATTGGCGATATACCGCATCGGGACGGCGCGCCAGGAATTTTCCGCATGGTTACGGTACAGGAGCGCCGCCATAATCTCGTCATGGCCATCAGCGAAGATATCGGCCTGTACCTTTACCTTCTCGCCCGGGACCCTTTTTACCGGGAAAAGGCCGCAATCTATCTCCGGGTATACGCCGGAAATTACTATTCTTTTGTTTTCCATAAGATTACCTGTTCTCTTTTTGCGGCAGCGGGGAAAAAGTGTTTCTTCCAAGAATTCTAGTGTAATTGTATCCGGCGGTCAAACACGGAAGCACCCGGCGCGCACACTCCGCACGGAGAGCATTTTACTCTTGACAACGTGCTTAATTCGGGTAAATTTGATTATTAGGAGTTCGCAAAGAATCACTGTAAGCGAAAAGGCGAAGCAGTGCGCAAAATCCGCCTTACTGATTGAAATTCCAAAACTGGTCAGCCGCGATAAAAATTAAATAAACAAGGCCTGGTAACTGCATTAATGTCCTTTTTCAAGAAGCCGCCTGAAAACAAAACGGAACCAAAGGCGCAACTGAACAACCGGATAGTGCGAATCAGGCCCTCAAGGGGCCTGGTGTCCCTGAAGCTGGATGAATTATGGGAGCACAGGGAACTGCTCTACTTCCTGACCTGGCGCGACATCAAGGTGCGCTACAAACAGACGCTGCTTGGGGCCGGGTGGGCCATAATCCAGCCTTTTTTTACCATGGTGGTATTCAGCCTGTTTTTCGGCAAGCTGGCAAAAATGCCCTCCGATAATATCCCGTACCCCATCTTCAGCTTTGCCGCCCTGGTGCCGTGGACTTTTTTTTCCAACGGGCTGAACCAGGCCTCAAACAGCCTGGTGGGCAGCGCCAACCTTATAACAAAGGTTTATTTCCCCAGGCTGGCGATACCGCTTGCCTCGGTGCTGGTGGGCGCGGTTGATTTCACGTTATCCTTTATGGTGCTGATAGTGATGATGTTTTATTTCGGGTTAACTCCCACGGTAAATATCCTGTGGCTGCCGTTGCTGCTGGTGCTGGTTGTCGTTATCTCGCTTGGCGTGGCGCTCTGGCTGTCGGCCCTCAACGTAAAATTCCGCGACGTCCGGTATGTGATCCCCTTCTTGACGCAGGTATGGCTTTTTGCAACGCCCATAGCTTACCCCAGCAGCCTCCTGAAACAGCCGTGGAAAACCATATACGGCATCAATCCGATGGCAGGCGTGGTAGAGGGCTTCAGGTGGGCGCTGCTGGGCACAAAGACCGCGCCGGGGCCAATCATTATTGTTTCGGCGGTAATGTCAATGCTGGTGCTTGTTACCGGCGCCATTTACTTCCGGAGCACGGAAAAAACCTTCGCGGACCTGGTTTGAATATTTACAGGCATGAATGATATAGCATTAAGAGCGGAGCATATCAGCAAAAGATACCGGATCGGGCGGGCCGAAGAAAGCTACAGGACCCTGCGTGACACTATAACCGATATCGCCTGCGCGCCATTCAGGAAGATAAAAGGCCTGTTTGCCGGCGGGCATCGCGGCGGCGATGCGGCCTGGACTGAGTTCTGGGCCCTTAAAGACGTGAGTTTCGACATACGGGCCGGCGAGGTTACCGGGATAATCGGGCGCAACGGCGCGGGTAAAAGCACCCTGCTGAAAGTGCTTTCCAGAATTACCGAGCCCACAAACGGATATGCCGAGATACACGGGCGGGTTTCTTCCCTGCTGGAAGTAGGGACGGGATTTCACGCGGAGCTTACGGGCAGGGAGAATATTTACCTGAACGGCGCTATATTGGGCATGTCCCGCCTGGAAATAAAGCGCAAATTCGACGAAATAGTGGCCTTTGCCGAGGTGGACAAATTCATTGATACCCCGGTGAAGCGCTATTCAAGCGGCATGTACCTCCGGCTGGCCTTCGCTGTGGCCGCCCATCTGGATCCGGAGATACTCATAGTTGATGAGGTACTTGCGGTGGGCGACGCCAGGTTTCAGAAAAAGTGCCTCCACAAGATGGAGGACGTGGGCCACAACGGCAGGACGGTGATCTTTGTATCGCATAATATGCCTGCCATCACCCGGCTTTGCAAGCGTGCCATACTTCTTGAAGGGGGCTCTTTGAAAGAAGAAGGCCCGGCCCATAAGGTGGTAGGGTCTTACCTGGACGCCGGGCACAGTAACGCTGCGGTCCGGGAATGGGCGGACCCGGCCAAGGCGCCCGGAAACGATATAGTGCGGCTGCGCGCGGTAAGGGTGCGCACCTGCGAGGGTAAAACAGCCGAAACCGTCAATATAAGCGAAACATTCGCAATCGAAATGGAATATGACGTTCTGCGCCCCGGCTGCTTTCTGATGCCGTGGCACCATTTCTTCAACGGCGAGGGGACAAGACTTTTTGAGACCCATGACACCGATAAACATTGGCGTGACCGCGAACGGCCAGCGGGACGATATGTAAGCACCACCTGGATTTATGGCAACCTGCTGTCGGAAGGGATTATATACGTCTCGTCCGGACTAACTAAACTGCGCCCGGCCGAACGCATGTTCCACGAGCGGGACGTGGTTGTGTTTCAGGTTGTTGACCACAACGGCGATTCTCCGGCCAGGGGCGCATGGACAGGCGGCATAGAAGGCGCCGTGAGGCCGTATTTCCAGTGGACAACCGGGATGAAACCGCCAAGGCATGTTGCGCCAATTGCGGCCCAATTGACGCAGGCAACGGCAAACCAATAATGGAAACGGCTGAAAAACCACTGGTCTCCGTTGTCATATGCACGTATAACAGGGCCGGGATGCTGAAGGATGCCCTTACAAGCGTCATGGCGCAGCGCTATAAACCAGCCGAAACCGTTGTGATTGACGACAACTCAACGGACAACACCAGCGCGGTCATATCGGAGTTCGCTGATAAAATCCGGTATTTACGCCTTGAAAAAAGAGGCATGGAATCAAATATAAACTATGCCTGCAAAAAAATTGCCCGCGGCAGGTTTATCGCCATAAATGATGATGACGACCTGATGCATCCTGACCGCATTACTATGCTTTATGACGCGCTTCGCCGTTATCCACAGGCAGTTCTTGCCGTAGGCGAGGCGGAGATGCTGGATGCGGAGGGCAACAAGACCGGCTTCAGGACTACCTTATCCGCGGACGGGATAAAAAGCGGCCCCTTTTTGCTGGAAAACGGCTACAAGGCAATATTATGGCCGCTCATTTCACCTACAACATGCGCCACATTGTTCAGAAGATCCGATGGGGAGCGCGCGGGGTGGTATGACGAGAGGTTCACAAGGTGCGGGGATACAGATTTTTTTGGCAGGCTGGCGCTGCTGGGCCCTGTGGTCTATGTGCCCAAGGTGGTGGCATATTACCGCAAAGGCCACCAGTCGAAATGGAGCAACAACGATATCAACAATATGGTATGCGAATACAATAATATCATCCTCTTTGAAAAGCACCTTGGGCTTGCAAACGGAAACAGGGAGATGAAAAAAAGGCTGCAGGAAAGGATGCTCCATTCAATGAAGCGGCTTGCGTTCCTGGAGCGAAAAACGGGCGGCATGCCGGATGATATCAGGCGCGACAGGCTAATAACCGGCAGGTCCTTGCTTAACGCGAGAGGGCGCATTGCATATCAATTGTACGCAGGTGTGAAACTGCCGGTAAGAAGCATACTGAAAAAAGCTTTTTAACGGCAGTCTTGCCAGCAAACATATCACGGCAAAATTCAATCCGCTTCCGGGCAAAATAATCAAGATGTTCCAAACCTATATTTGGCAATCCAGAGGGCTTTCCGCCACGGACGCGCAGCGCAGATTTACATCCGCGCTGCTGAAACAGCTTGAACACTACGAGGAGGCATTTGGACAGCCTCCGTCGCTTAAATTAAAGCAGATAGAAAATGTGTTTATCGGGCAGTTACATTATGATCCGGGCATTCTAGGATGGGCCGAATGGATAGATCTTGGGGACACCGGGATAATATGGGACGGGGTGTGCGAGGATTTCCTTGGGAAGAAAACAGACATGGGCGAAGCGCTGAAAATCATAAATGTTCTGGACGTGCAGCCTGAAAAAATCAGCGCCTGGGAAGGCATGTTCGCTGTTGCCGCTTGGCATGGAAACAAGGTGATGATCGCAACCGCGGCGGGCGCATGCCCAACGTTATGGCATACCGAGGGCCAGTACGGCTGGGCTTGGGGGGCGAAGGCCGGGCCTTTGCTGGAATTTACAGGGCAGCAGGCATCACCGGACAAAACTTCATTAAACCTGTTTCTTAACTATGGATACTTTTTGGGAGGCCATTCCCCCTTTAAAAATGTATCCAGATTAGACGGCGGTCTGAAGATCGTATTGGAAAAAGGCAAGAGACC
>JAJYLE010000080.1 GCA_021788025.1 Nitrospirota bacterium | reverse complement strand
CATTTTCTTCTCGTCAGAAAATAATGGAAACATAAATGAAATAGGCGAGGCGTATATGACCCAGTAGGGCCGCATTGCCAATGCCAAAGGGGCACGCTTCAGCGTGCCCCTTTTTTATCGCTAAAAAGGGCTTTAAGACGCACAAGAGCAGGTTTTCAGGTGCACCAGACGCGGTGCGCCGCCCCGCATCCCACAAAAACCATGACATAAACTTCATGACATATGTCATATGGACAATGTCATATATTGCCGGGTTATGATGGGCATGCGCCAGGCACTCAGGGCGCTGATGGTCACGCTCTTTGAAAAGATGGAGTAATTCAGGAAGATGGCCGGACCGGTATGGCATCCTCAAAAAAGATGTTAAAGGCAAGGTTTGTGAGATCCTGGAAACTTTAAAAAAACAGGTGGTTAGAGTTGTTGAAGAATTTATTTTGTTCCATCCGGGGAATCTGAATTCTTTAAATTAGGCCCATCAGGCTTCTCTGTGGGTAAAAAGGGCTCTTGTATTAGCCGTTTGGGTTTGTCTTTGAAGTACCTGGCAATGCGGGAGCGGTTAGTGAGTGCAGTGGGCCGCGCGTGCGTGCGTCTGCAAGTGACTTGCTGGAAACAGCTACGGCGCGAGTAATGCCCCGCAAGGCTTGTATAACGTGAGACGCGGCCCAAATGGAGACGAACACCGCCCCGCGAAAAAAGTAAAACCGGCTATTTAAGATTCAGGTATATCGGCGAACGCCGCAAATAAACAGCAATGGCCGCTTCACCCCAACCCACAGGAAACCCGGTAAAACCTTAAAATAAGCGCCTGGCAAATAAAGACGCGTGGCAGAAAAGGGCAAGGGATTGAACGGCTTTGAACAGCAGAATTCAAAAAAATATTTTAAATCAGCAAGTTGAGAGTTTTGGTTTGAACACTAAAAAAGGGGGCAGGGTGCGGCAGAAAGAACCTAAATCGGGTTTCCGCCAGTGCGGGGGCGGGCTGCCGCCATTTTATTAAGCGCGTTTACGTAGGCCTTTGCGGAGGCTGTTATGATGTCCGTGTCCGCGCCGTGTCCGCGGACCACGCGCCCGTCTTCCTCCAGGATAACGGTAACCTCGCCCAGGGCGTCGGTGCCTCCGGTAATGCCCTTCACCTCGTATCGGTTCAGCGAGCTCTTCGTGCCGGTGATATGGGCAATGGCGCGGTAGGCCGCGTCCACGGGGCCATCTCCGGTAGCGGTCTCTTCCACCTCTTTATTTTCCATGCTAAGCCTTACTGTTGCTGAAGGCTTTTGCCCCATGCCGCTTGATATGGAAAGCCCGGCAAGCCCGTATATCTCCGGCGCCTTTGAAAGCCCCTCGGACACAAGCATCTCCAGATCTTCCTCATAGATGTCTTTCTTCTGGTCGGCCAGGCGCTTGAAGTTCTCGAAGGCCTGTTCCAGCTCGCCTTCAGCAAGCTCGAAGCCAAGATCCGCCAGCCTGGATTTAAACGCGTGCCTGCCGGAATGTTTGCCCAGCACAAGCTTTGTGCTGTGAAGGCCGATGGATTCCGGACGGATGATCTCGTACGTGGACTTTTCCTTCAGCAACCCGTCCTGGTGGATGCCGGATTCATGCGCGAATGCGTTTGCGCCAACTATAGCCTTGTTTGGCTGCACGGAGATGCCGGTTATCTTGGTCACCAGCCTGCTTGTCCGGGTAATCTCCTCGGTCCGGATGTTTGTGTCCGCCCCGAAGAGGTCCTTGCGTGTGCGCAGGGCCATTACCACCTCCTCCAGCGAACAGTTCCCTGCCCGCTCTCCTATGCCGTTGATGGTGCATTCAATCTGCCCGGCCCCGGCCAGAACCGCTGCAAGACTGTTGGCAACGGCAAGCCCAAGGTCGTTATGGCAATGCACTGATATGACCGTCCTTTTGATATTCGGGACATTGTCCACAAGGTACTTGATCAGCTTTTCGAACTCCGCAGGGATTGTGTACCCCACGGTGTCAGGTATGTTCACCGTTCCAGCGCCCGCCTCTATTACCGCCTCCACAACCTCGGCCAGGTAGGCCGGTTCCGTGCGGGTGGCGTCCATCGGGGAGAACTCCACGTCGTCAACAAGGCTTTTAGCAAGTTTAACCATCTCCACGGAGCGCCTGAGCGCCTCTTTACGGTCTACGCGGAACTGGTATTTAAGATGTATGTCCGAGGTGGAATGGAACGTATGGATGCGCTTTTTGGGGATGTCCCGCAAGGCTTCCCATGCCCTTTTTATGTCCGGCTCCTTGGCGCGGGCAAGGCTTGCTATTATTGGCCCCTCAACTTCCGCGCCAACCCTTCTTATGGCGTCGAAATCCCCCTGGCTGCTTATTGCGAAGCCCGCTTCTATTACATCCACGCCAAGCCGGGCAAGCTGTTTTGCCAGCTTTACCTTTTCGTCCACGTTCATGGATGCCCCCGGGGACTGCTCGCCGTCCCTCAGGGTGGTATCGAATATCCTTATGTGCCTTAAGTTGCTGCCCTTTTCGCTCATTTTAAATTTGCCTCTTGCCGGTGCGCGCCTTTTTTATGCGCTAACAGGATTATGTTTTCCACAATGCCAACCATGAGATAAAGCATGGCGAAGCAGAACAGGGCAATCTCCGGATATACGGCCACTACAACAATAACAACCACTATGGCCACAAGCAGCCAGAATGGTTTTCTTCCTTTGATATTAAGCTCCTTAAGCCCATGGAACCTGAGCGTGCTGACCATGAAGCCCGCCAGCACGTACGTCAGCACAAGCACCAGCTTGTTATCGTACAGGTTAAGCTGAAGCTTGTCCGCGAACAGAACCAGCGTGGATAATATAACTGCCGCGCCCGGTATGGGCAGGCCCATGAAGGACTTTCTCTCCGTCGTCACCATCTGCACATTGTATCTGGCAAGCCGGAGCGCCCCGCATGC
Organism: Nitrospirota bacterium; assembly: GCA_021788025.1. Classification (GTDB taxonomy): domain Bacteria; phylum Nitrospirota; class Thermodesulfovibrionia; order Thermodesulfovibrionales; family JdFR-88; genus JAKAKS01. The sequence goes on along the minus strand of JAJYLE010000080.1, from coordinate 8,587 downwards.
CGCATAGGCAAAAGCGGCAAGCCAGCCCAGCCTGCCAAACGCCTTTATCGATATTTCGAAGATCATGATGGCCGGGGCCACGCCGAATGCCACCAGATCGGACAGCGAATCCAGTTCTATGCCGAAACGTGTGGCGCTGCCGGTCAGTCTGGCAACAAATCCGTCCACGCCGTCAAAGACCATGGCAACCATCACCGCCCAGGCAGCTACGGAGAAGTTGCCGTTTATGGCGTAAATAATCGCCAGGAAACCGCTGAACATCCCCATCAGGGTAAAGGCGTTTGGAAGTATGTAGATGCCTTTTTTCATCTCCGCTTCCTGGCCAGCACCGTCTCGCCGGCCCGCACCACAGTGCCTATTTCAACCGCAAGCTCCACATCCGTTGGCAGGTACACATCCACCCTGGAGCTGAATTTAATTATTCCAAAGCGCTCTCCGCGGCTCAGCGTGTCACCGGGTTTTTTCCTGCACACAGCCTTCTGCGCTATCGAGCCGGCCACCTGCCTTACAAGCAGTTTTTTCCTGTCCGGCCCTGTCTCCTCCATTACTGTGGAGATATGCTCATTTTTGTGAAATGCCTCCGCGGAGAAGGCCTTTTTGAACGACCCCTTCTTATATTTTACCTGCTTTACTTCCACGTCGCAGGGTGCCCTGTTTACGTGCACGTTAAGTGGGGACATGAATATGCTTACCAGCAGCGCACGGCTTTCAAGATATTCCCCTTCGTATATCTCCTCGGTCACGATTATCCTGCCATCGGCCGGGGAGACATAAATCCCTTCCTCCTGCGGCACTGTGCGCTCCGGGTCCCTGAAGAAGTAGAACATGAAGCCCAGCAGCAGGACAGGCAGAACCGTCAATATGCCGCCGCCCAGCAGCAGCGTAAGGCCGGATATTCCCGCAAAAAGGGCGAAATATGGATAACCTTCGGGGGCGAAAAAACGCATCGGTCAGCCTCTATGCCCTGGACCTGTCCACGAGCTTCTGTTTCCCCAGCCAGGGCATCATGCTGCGCAGGCGCTTTCCAACTTCCTCTATCGGGTGCTGCTCGCCCTTTTTGGTAAGCGCGTTGAAGACCGGCTTATTGACGCTGCACTCAAGCAGCCACTCGCGGGCGAATTTCCCGTCCTGTATCTCGCCCAGAATCTTCTTCATTTCCTTTTTGGTTTCGTCCGTGACAACCCTGGGGCCGCGGGTGAGATCGCCGTACTGGGCGGTGTTGCTTATGGAGTAGCGCATATCGGTAATGCCGCCCTGGTATATAAGGTCCACTATCAGTTTTACTTCATGCAGGCATTCGAAGTATGCCATCTCCGGGCTGTATCCGGCCTCGGTAAGCGTTTCAAACCCGGCCTGTATAAGCGAGGTAAGCCCGCCGCACAGCACCACCTGCTCACCAAACAGATCGGTCTCGGTCTCTTCTCTGAACGTGGTCTCGATTATACCGGCCCTTCCGCCGCCAATGGCGGAGGCATAGGCCAGCGCGACCTCTCCGGTTTTCTTCGACGGGTCCTGATGCACGGCTATGAGGCAGGGCACGCCGCTTCCCTTCTGGTATTCGGAGCGCACAAGATGCCCGGGCCCCTTGGGCGCGGCCATGAACACGTTAACGCCGGCCGGGGGCACTATCTGGCCGAAATGGATGTTGAAGCCATGCGCGAAAGCCAGATATGCGCCTTCTTTTATATTCGGGGCAACCTCAGAGGCGTATATCTTGCCCATGGTCTCGTCCGGCAAAAGCATCATTATAACGTCGGCCATCTTTGCCGCATCGGCGGGCGTCTTTACCGGCAGGCCGGCCTTTTTGGCTTTGTCCCAGCTTGCGCCTTTGCGCACGCCAACGGTAACATCCATCCCGCTTTCCTTCAGGTTATTTGCATGGGCGTGCCCCTGGCTGCCGTATCCCATGACAACGATCTTCTTGCCCTTCAGGGCCTTCAAATTTGCGTCCTTATCGTAATAGACTTTAACCATTGTATTTATCTCCTCCTTAATATTTGTCTTCGTTCCCGCAAAACGGCATAAAAACAAAACTTATTATAACAGAAACAGCCTGAATAACTTGATTTTTCATTCAATTTAGCCATTATAGAAAGATGTCTGCGCAAAAGGACAAACTGAAGGCGAAAGGGTTATTGGCGGAATTTCTGCGCTACGCCGGGCCGCGGGGGCTTACGGCAGTATGCTGGGTGGTGGGCGGCACCGTAAGAGACATGCTGCTGGGGATAAAAAAACCCGCCGACATAGACCTGGCCTGCAACTGCGATGTTATTAAACTGGCCAGGGGATTTGCGTGTGAATGCGGTGGCACGTTTGTAATGCTGGATGAGGCCCTGGGGATGGTTAGAGTGGTGAAGGGGCAGGAGCATCTGGATTTATCCAGGCTGCGCGGCGAGGGTATCGAAGACGACCTGCGCGAGCGTGACATCACCATAAACGCTATGGCGCTTACGCTCGGTCCTCATAGAAGGGAAAAACTTATAGATCCGCTTGGCGGCCAGAAGGACCTGATGCGCGGACGCATAAGGATGATAGCAGAAAAAAATCTGCGGGACGACCCCTTGCGGGTGCTGAGGTGCTACCGGTTCATGACAATGCCGGGATTCAGGATAGAAAGAAAGACTGGGCGTGTTTTAAAAAAGCACGCTCCTCTGCTGGCCGCCCAGGCCAGGGAAAGGATAACGGAAGAGTTGAAATGCATACTTCTTTCCTGCTCCGCCGCGCTGGTAATGGACAGGATGCGCCGTGACGGCGTGCTTCGGTACGTTATGCCGGGCGCAGGCATCAGGGGCATTGGCGCGTTAAAGGAACTGGACAGGTTGTCGTCGGAATTCCCTTTTGCGCGGCAATTTGGGCAGGTTGCCATGCGCGAGGCCATACCCATGAAACTGGCCGCCCTGGCATGGGCAGACGGCAGGCCGCTTGGGAGACTTGCGCTTTCGTCTGCGCAGGTGAGATCGGCGGCAGCAATCCCGGTATTTGCAAGACGCTTTTTGAGGTTATACCAAGGCAAAGCAGGCCGTGAGGCTCTTGTAAGGACGATGAGGGATTCCGGGGACCTTGCTTATGTTTATCTCATTTGCGCATGCGCCAGGCGCAACGGCAACAGAAGCAAAGGCGGATTTTTTCAGTTTGCGGAGTCCGTGCTGGAGGATTACGTTAAAACCATAAGGCCCAGGCTTGGCAGAAAACTTGTTACCGGCGATGATTTGATCACCGCGTTTGGCCTTAAACCCTCGCCGCTTATAGGCAAGATTCTGGGCAGGGTGGAGATGCTTTGGCTGACGGGGAAGGTAAAGAACAGGCGGGAGGCAATGGAGGCAGCGGGACGCTTTTTGAGGGCTGTTAATTAAAGGGCGCGGTTTCTCCAGCGGCGCCGTATTTTATCAGTAGGGCGGTATATGAGTGCAGCTTGCATTCACATCCGCTCGTGCTTTATGAGGGCCAGGGCGGTATCCGGATGATCGTTAAGGGCCGCCCAGAGCAGCGTAGTTACTTTTGAGTTTGCTGCGCGCTACATTCATTATCATAATTTCAAATGGGTGCATTTGTTCCAAGCAAGAACATTTGAAAATCCTCCGTACCGGGTGTTAAAATCAAGCCTTCCGGCGTATTTCTGCCGGTCCCGTTAACTGCATTCGTATAAATACATATATATCGGAGGTCGAGATGTCGAGGGTAAGGCGGGCGCTCCTTAGTGTTTCCGACAAATCCGGGCTGGTGGACTTCGCAAGAGAGCTGCGCCAATTCGAGGTGGAGATCATCTCCACAGGCGGCACTGCTAAAACATTGAAGGACGCCGGGATACCGGTTGTGGACGTAAGCGATTATACCGGGTTTCCGGAGATGATGGACGGCAGGGTCAAGACACTTCATCCCAAAATACACGGAGGTCTCCTGGCGCTCCGGAACAACCCAAGCCACATGGAAGCCCTCAAAAAACATGATATCGGCCTGATAGATATGGTTGTGGTTAACCTGTATCCTTTCGAGCAGACTGTATCCAAGCCTGGAGTAAAATTCATGGACGCGGTGGAAAATATCGATATCGGCGGCCCCACTATGCTGCGGGCAGCGGCCAAGAATTTCGAGTCCGTTGCCGTTGTGGTGGACCCCGGCGACTATAATCACATACTCGAAGAGATGCGGATGCTGAAAGGCGAAGTAAGCGGCAAAACCAAGCTGAAGCTGGCCAGGAAGGTATTCAGGCATACCGCCCGCTACGACGCGATAATAGCCGATTATCTCAAGGAAGTTTCAGGGGAGCCCACCGGCTACTTCAGCACCCTTACCCTCACTTACAAGATGAACGCAAGGCTCAGATACGGCGAGAACCCCCACCAGCACGCGGCCTTTTATGAAGAGCGCACGGACGGGCTTTCGCTTGCCAGGGCCAAAAAGATACAGGGCAAGGAGATGTCTTTCAATAATTATTACGATACCCATTCGGCGATGATGCTGGCCCTGGAGTTCGACAGGAAGGCCTGCGCCATAATAAAGCACAATAACCCGTGCGGAGTGGGCATCGGCGAAACCCCGGCGGACGCTTACCTGAAGGCCCTGAAGACCGATCCGGTATCCGCCTTCGGCGGCGTGATTGCATTTAACACGGAGGTGGACGCCGAGGCCGCAAGGGAGATTTCCAAACTGTTTGTGGAGGTTGTAATCGCGCCTTCGTTTGCCGCGAGCGCGCTGGATATATTTTCCTCAAAACAGAATGTAAGGGTGCTGGAACTGGGCGAAATGTTGGAAAAACCCCTGAAGGGTTTTGACGTGAAGCGGATTGCCGGCGGCCTTTTGGTGCAGGACTGGGACACTGCCAAAGTTGATGTCAAGTCACTTGCTGCCCCCACAAAAAGGCAGCCCACAGCGCAGGAGCGGGAAGCGCTGGCTTTCGCCTGGCGTGTGGTAAAACACGTTAAATCCAACGCGATAGTGTACGCATTCAAGGACAGGACGGCGGGCATAGGCGTGGGGCAGACAAGCAGGGTTTACGCCGCTAAAACCGGGGCGATAAACGCCCTGGAGCCGCTTGAAGGCACTGTCTGCGCCTCTGACGGGTTCTTCCCGTTCAGGGACGGCATAGACGCCATAAAGCACGTCGGCTGCACAGCCATTATCCAGCCGGGCGGGGCCATAAAGGACGAGGAAGTGATACAGGCCTGCGACGAGCACAATATTGCCATGCTGATTACCGGTGCAAGGCACTTCAAGCACTGATATGAAAGTACTTGTTATAGGCGGCGGCGGCCGGGAACACGCAATAGTATGGAAGCTTGCGCATTCAAAGCGCGTGGACAAGATTTTCTGCTGCCCTGGTAATGCCGGGATAGCGGAGCATGCCGAATGCATAGACCTGCCGGTCAATGATTTCGGCGCGCTTCTGGATTTTGTCCGCTACGAATGGATAGACCTCACAATAGTAGGCCCGGAGGAGCCGCTTGCCAGGGGTATAGCCGATGCCTTCAGGAAACAGGGCAGGAATATATTTGGCCCTGGCGCGGACGCGGCAAGACTGGAGGCAAGCAAGTCCTTTTCAAAGGACTTCATGCGCCGCTACGGCATACCTACAGCGGAATACAAGGTATTTAACTCCTATGTGCACGCCGAAGATTATGTAAGGCTTAAAGGCGGGCCCATCGTCATAAAGGCGGACGGGCTTGCTGCTGGCAAGGGCGTTGTTGTGGCAAAAACGCCTGAGGAGGCCGGAACGGCCCTGCGGCACATGATGAAAGACAGAGCGTTTGGGGATGCGGGAGAAAAGGTTGTGGTGGAGGAATGCCTTCAAGGTGAAGAGGCATCGTTCATGGCCTTTACGGACGGCAAAACCATTGTTCCACTGGCTTCCTCGCAGGACCACAAGCGGGTGTTTGACAACGATGAAGGCCCTAATACCGGGGGGATGGGCGCATACAGCCCGGCCCCGGTGCTGACCCAGGAGCTCCAGGATCTTACCATGGAAAAGGTGATGAAGCCCTTTTTAAACGGGATAAAAGCGGAGCAGATGGACTACCGTGGCGTAATCTACGCTGGGCTGATGATAAAAGACGGCGGCCTGAAGGTCCTTGAATTCAATGTAAGGCTTGGCGACCCGGAAACACAGGCTGTATTGCCCCGGCTGGATACGGACTTCTTCGAGATAGCGCTGGCCGTTTCCGAAGGCAGGCTGTCCGAGATGTTAGTGAACTGGAAGCCAGGCGCTTCCGTTGCGGTTGTGGCCGCTTCGGGGGGGTATCCGGGCAAGTACGACAAGGGCAAGCCTATATCGGGGCTGGAGAAGGCAGCAAAAATGGATGACGTGGTGGTCTTCCATTCCGGCACGGCTTTTGAGGACAGCAAAACGGTGACCGCCGGCGGCAGGGTGCTGGCCGTGACCGCGCTTGGGCCGGATATAGAGAGTGCCCGCGATCAGGCATACAAGGCGATAACGGGCATAAAATTCGATGGCATGCATTACAGGAAAGATATTGCCGCAAAGGCGCTGCCGCATAAAAGCCATTAAAAAGAGGTAAGTGGAATGAAATACAAGGTGCTTATAGCGATGGGGAGCGATTCGGACCTGCCTGTAATGGAGGCATGCGCAAGTACGCTTGCCGCATTCGGGGTGACAAGCCGTGTAACCATAGCCTCCGCCCACAGGAGCCCGGATTTGGTTGAGGAACTGGTTATTCAGGCGGAGCGTGACGGCGCTCAGGTTATTGTGGCAGGCGCCGGGGCTGCCGCCCATCTGGCGGGTGTTATAGCATCTAAAACCATTCTGCCTGTAATAGGCGTGCCGCTTGAGGGCTCGCCGCTTAAAGGCTTTGACGCGCTCCTATCCACCGTGCAGATGCCGCCGGGCGTGCCGGTTGCAACTATGGCAGTAGGCAAGGCCGGGGCCAAAAATGCCGCGATATTCGCCGTACAGATACTTGCCAGAAGCGACAAGGCGCTGGACCGCAAGCTGAGGCAGCACAAGAAGGACATTGCCTCGGAAGTGCGGGCCAAGGCCAGGGCGCTTGCATCTGGTGCTATTACATACGTCAAAACCGGCGGCAAGAAGAGCTGATGAAGATAAGTCTTGACTGCTACCCCTGCTTTTTACGGCAGGCGGTAATTGCCGCCAGGCTAGGCACGGACGACCCAGCGCTCCATGAAAAAGTCATCAGGTCCGTTCTGCCGGATATAGAGCGTGCGGACCCTGATAAAAGCCCAGCGCACGCCACCACCTTCATACACAGGAAAATACGGGAAGTCCTTGGGAAGGACCCGTTCAAGGACAATAAATCGCACTACAACCAGGTTGCCCTTTCTTCCTATGCCGGACTGAAGGAGAAGGTCTGGGCCTCATCAGACCCGCTTCTCACCGCGGCCCGGCTGGCGATAGCGGGCAATATAATAGACTTTGGAATATTTACCTCCATAGACATAGATGCCACTGTTGAAAAGGCGCTGAGCGGCCCTATCCACTCGGACGATTATGCCCTGTTTGAAACGGCCGTGCGTGAGACTAAGCGCATCCTGTATCTGGCCGACAACGCTGGCGAGATAGTCTTCGACCGGATCCTGATAGAGGTGCTGGCCTCTATGGGCAAGGAAGTTACGCTGGTTGTGAAAGGCAAGCCGGTGCTCAACGATGTTACCATTGAAGACGCCCGCCAGGCTGGTATCGACGGGACATGCAGGATAATTGACAACGGCTCGGACTGCATCGGCACAATATTGGAGATGACCTCGGAAGATTTCAACAGGCATTGGGCGGAAGCTGGGCTGGTGATAAGCAAGGGGCAGGGCAACTTCGAGACCCTGATGCATGAGAAGGGGAAATCCATTTTTTATCTGTTCCAGTCCAAGTGTGAAGTGGTGTGCCGGGAGCTTGATGTGCCACTTAAGGCGATGATGTTAAAGAGGAATTGAGACTAAGCGGATTCCAGGACCTCGCGCACAGTAAGCAGGAGCTTGCTGCCGCTGAACGGCTTTCTCAACATTGCGGCAGCTCCCGCGATCTCGCTGTATTCGCTGAAGCCCGTAACCGAGATTATTTTTGCCGCAGGATTGATATCTCTTAGTGTTTTTGCAAGCCGCAGCCCGTCCATTTCCGGCATAACGATGTCAGTTATGACAAGGGCTATTTCTTCATTTCTCTTCTTATAAATTGCGAGCCCTTCCAGAGGGCTGTTTGCGGAGATCACGTTGAACCCCTTGCCGGAGAGGGCCTCGCTGACCAGTTCAAGCGAGGCCCTGTCGTCATCTATCACAAGCACTGTCTCGTTATCACCGGCAACAGTTTGCTCCGGCCTGGTATTTTGTTGGGGTTTGTATTCCGGAGCGCATGGTATGTATATATCAAATGAAGTGCCAATGCCGGGAACCGAACTGACTGTAATAGAACCCTCGTGGCCCTTAACAATACCGTAAACCATTGAAAGCCCTAGTCCGGTCCCTTTGCCATGTTCCTTGGTCGTGTAAAATGGCTCGAATATATGGGCCAGATCGGATTGTTTTATTCCGGTACCGTTATCAGACACGGTCATTTTTATATAGCATCCGGGTTTTACCTGGGCGTCTATATACACGTCTTTTGCGATAAATTCCACCAAGCAGGTGC
>JAJYLE010000002.1 GCA_021788025.1 Nitrospirota bacterium | reverse complement strand
CGGATGCCCTGGAAAGCCACTTGGCCATCAGCGGCTGCGACACGTAGCCTATCTGGTGCAGGTCCGTGAAATCGCCTGAAAGGTGTGCTGTCTGTGCGTTTTCAGACGAGATGCCCATGTCTGGATGGCGGGTCTCCCCGGCTACGCATACCGGCCAGTCCGTATTTCGCGCCGCCCTGGCCAGAACACGGATATTTTTTGCCTCGTCCCAAAGCCTGCCGGCAGTGATTATGAACTGCTCCTTGGCTCCGGGGAAAAAGCAATCGGGGTCTCGTCCGTTCAGTATCACCCTCCCGTTTGGCAGAGGCCCATAGTGACCGTGCAAATTATCCAGCATGGCCTGTGAAGGGGCCGCTATCATGTCAGCCGACATAAGCCCGTTTCTCACCCTGGATTCATATATGCTCCATTGGCCCGGAAGCGGGGTTTTTTTCACGGCTTGCCACCATGAAAGCACGCAGGAATGGCCGACCATGAACACAGGGGCCTTCCATGGCAGCGGGCCGTGCGCAAAACCGTTCAGATGTATTATATCGGGCCGGAAGCAGGTCTCCAGTTCCAGAAGCCAATCGCCTGCCTGCTCAACATCATGCCACGGGGTTTCCATCCATTCAAGTTTGTAATCGCTTTCAAATACCCGCAGGCCTGGTATCTCCGCGGCCTCTTGCTTCTGCGACGGTGACATGTGCCCGCCCATCAGGGCCATGATAACTTCAACGCCTTTTTTCTCAAGGCCGCGTGCCAGTTCCAGCGCATAAACCCAGACCCCACCAACTGTGTCGGCCGTCATCAGGATGCGAAAAGACATTCTTTTAAAACCCTCCATTCAATGCAATTGTCTTACCGGCCGGCTTCCAGCTTTTCCAGCCCAACCGGGTATTTCTCCTGTATCTCGCTTAACCCTTCCCTTTGCGAAATGCACAGGTAATGTCCGTGGGCGCGCTCCCACGCCCAGTCGTCTGGCGCACCCCATAGCTTTTTGTAAGCAGGGGAGCCGGGATACGGGAACACAGGTACCGGGTCGTTTGCCCATACACCGTGCCTTAAAAGTTCACGCCGCCAGGAATCTACGGCTTCCGGGTGGTCGTCTTTCGATTTCACAAGGTTTGCCTGCACAAAAGGCACGTGCCTTTTTGCCGCGGTCAAAAGCGCAAATATCTGCTCTCCGGAAGCGCGGCATCGTTTGCCAAGCGACATCCTGCCCGTTTCGGTTATGCTTTCCACCCCGGCCTCTATCGAAACGCACCCCGCCTTGCCCAGCGCCTCAAGCTGGCCCTCGCTCCACAGGTCTATCCTGGTCTGTATGCCGAATTTCAGCCCTGTTTGCGAAAGGGCGTCCAGCAGGGCGTTGTCCGGCAGGAATATCTCATCTATGAAATAGAGATATGCCGCTCCTTTTGACGCCAGGTTGTTTATCTCGGCCAGCACTTTTTCAAGCGGGCGTTTTCTGTAAGAGTTCCTGAAATTCTCCTTGGCGCAGAAAAGGCATTTAAAAGGGCATCCCCTGGAGGCCTCTATCTCCGCCGCCGGGCCTTCCGGAACGGGAGTGTCGAACCTGTGATGGTGGTGCTTATGCGCGGCAATGGTTTTTCCCGGCCAGTTCAGCGGTGGAAGAAGCCGGATGTCCGCCTCGTGCGGGACGGCACTGCCAGGCACAAAAAGCCCCGGGTTGGCTGCGTCAAAAAAATAGGGCAGCGCGCCCGGCCTGTCGCATAGGAGGGAAAGTGAATCCTCGAACTCACCCAGCAACGCGGCATCCGCTTGTAATTTGTGCACGGCAGCCGCGGGCGTGGCTGAAGCGTGCGGCCCGACGATAACCAGTGTGCCTGCGTACTTCCGGATGACCCTGGCCAGTTGCAGGGGTATGCTAAGCTCTGGCTGCGTGCATCTCCAGAACAGGTATGTGGGCGCGGTCTCAAGCACGGTAAAATCAGGCTTGAAATCCCTTATGCGGTCATTTGTTTCAACCGGGCCCAGCCTCTCCATGTGGCCGTCAACCAGTATGGCCTCATGCCCTTTTTGTTCAAGGCAGGCCTTTGCGTACGCCAGTTCAAGCGGGAGATGAGGCTCGCGGCAGCCGAAATAAACGCTGCCATCGAATCTCCAGTTTGGGTGCACAAGGGCAAATCTCATATGGTTACGGACCCACCCCTGCCGAAACGTCCCCTGTCTTTTTTTCAGCGAATATGGCGCTGCCGTGATCAAGGCTGTCCATAAGCCAGTCGTGCAGGCGGCCCACCCCGGTTATTACGTCCGTTCTGGGTGCCCATCCGGTTGCTCTGGTAAAATTCCGGGTGTCCGATATGAAATATTTCTGGTCCGCGCGCCTCCACCCGGCAAAGAAGACCTCAGGCCTTTCGCCACGCACCTCTTCTATGAGATCCAGGAATTCAAGTATGCTCAGGGAGTTTCCAGGCCCGCCTCCAATGTTAAAGGCCCTGCCGGATATTTTTTCAATGTGCTTCAGCCCAAGCAGGAAGGCGTCCACCAGGTCACCCACAAACAGCACGTCCCTTACCTGCTTTCCGTCTCCGTATATGGTTATGGCGCGGCCCTCTATTGCGCTTATCAGAAAATGCGCTACCCAGCCCTGGTCCTCCGTGCCCATCTGGTGCGGCCCGTATATGCAACTCATGCGGAAAACGGACGCCGTAAGCCCGAAGGTCTTGGCATAATCCAGCACATACTGGTCCGCCGCCCCTTTTGAGCAACCATACGGGCTGTGGAAAGCGAGCGGCCTTTTTTCGTTTACACCGAAGGCAAGCACCTCCGGAGATTCAGGCAAATACCTTGTGCCGTTTGCGGCCAGACGCATGTCTTCCAGCGCGCCATATACTTTATTGGTGGATGTGAATATGATTGGTGGAGCTGGCCTTTTTGAAACCTGAGCGGCCGACCGCACCGCCTCCAGCAGATTAAGCGTGCCCCTGGCGTTCACCTCAAAATCCATCGCCGGGTCTGTGAGGCTTGTGGTAACTGCTACCTGCGCAGCGAGATGAAAGACAGCTTCGGCCCTGCTTACGGCGCGTCTTAAGGAGTTGAAGTTTCTCAAGTCCGCGATATCCACCCCTAAAAGCCCGCCATATTTTTCCTTGAGCCGGAGCAGGTTTCTCTCAACACCGGCCCTGGATAAATTATCGAGAATGTGCACCTGGCGTCCCATGGAGAGGAATTTTTCCGCCAGATTGGAGCCTATGAAGCCGGCGCCGCCAGTTATCAGTACGGACGTGCCTTCCATTTTTCCGCCTAGACCACCAGGCCCCTTTCGGCCAGCTCCTGCTGGGCCTCTTCCAGTTTGTCCAGTGCGGCTGAGCCCTCCAGCCATTGGGCCAGCTCTGTCATGCCCTGCTCGAACGAAATCGCCGGGTTATAGCCCAGTTTCTCTTTTGCAAGTGATATGTCCGCGAAACAGTGGCGGATGTCACCCATCCTGTATTTGCCTGTAATCTGCGGCCCTGATCCGGGCCGCCCAATCAGCTGTGTCAGTTTTTCTGCCGTGCCTATAATGCTTTGCGGGATGCCGCTGCCAATGTTGAAAGCCATGCCGCCAGCCTCTACGGACTCAAGCGCCAGCCTGCACGCCCTTGCCACGTCGTGAACGCTTACAAAGTCACGCTGCTGCATGCCGTCTTCGTACACCATTGGGGGCTTTCCGTTGAGCAGCCTGGAGGCAAAGATGGTAAGAACGCCCGTGTACGGATTGGAAAGCGCCTGCCTAGGGCCGTATACGTTAAAAAACCTGAGGGCTGTGGCGGGTATGCCGTATGCCTTGCCCACCATCAGGCACATCACTTCCTGGTCGTATTTCGAAAGCGCATAAACCGAAGCCAGATTGGGGCGCTTGCCCTCCGGTGTTGGCACAGGCGTAAGCGGTTGCCCCGCGGCGGTCCTTGGCTCCCAGAACCCGGCCTTGATGTCCTCAAGTGTGCGCTCAGCGTTTTCATGCAGCCTGCCGTCCGTGGTTTTATAGAGCCCCTCTCCATAGATACTCATGCTGGAAGCCACAACCAGCTTTTGCACCGGATGGGCCGATAGGCACTCCAGAAGCACTGCCGTGCCCATATTGTTTACTTCCGTGTACTCCGCTATCCTGTACATGCTCTGGCCCACGCCTACGGCCGCGGCAAAATGGAATACGGCGTCAATGCCTTCCAGCGCTTTTATTACCGCCTGGCGGTCCCTTACGTCACCGGTGTGCAGTTCCACGTCATTGTCAAGGTACGAGGGCCTTCTGGCGGCATGCCCGTGCACCTGGGGGGAAAGATTGTCCAGGGCCTTCACGGCATATCCGTGCGCCAGAAGCTCGTCGGCCAAATGAGAAGCTATGAATCCGGCCCCGCCGGTAATAAGTACTTTTTTTGTCATTTGTTTTTGGTTAAGACTTGGGAATAATACCGGGACAGCAAGAGCAAAAATTTCAGGACCTTTTGCCTGTTACCCTGTCCCTTGCCGCATGCCTTTTTGCAGGCAGGCACCTTCTTCCCTTTTATCAAAATCATTGGTGCTTGTCAACGCAGCCGGCTTGCAAGGGGGCGCATGTATTCATCGCCAGCGTGCACGGAAGAAACGGCGGGCTTAATGCCGTCTTTTTCATCCAGCGCGGCATGCTTGCCGTTTTTATTTATGAACTGCTCGAAGTAGAGAATTGTAAATTTAAGCCCCTGCTCAAGAGTGGCCGTTGGGGCCCACCCCAGTTTTTCCCTAGCCATCGTGATATCGGGCCGCCTTCTCATGGGGTCGTCCGCGGGGCGCTTTTTGAAGACTATCCTGGATTTTGAACCGGCCAGGTCCTTGATCGTTTGCGCCAGAGTGAGCATTGTTACCTCCCGGGGATTGCCCAGGTTCACCGGGCCGGTGATATCGTCCTGGCTGTCCATCAGCGCAACAATGCCGTTTATCAGGTCATCAACATAGCAGAAGCTGCGGGTCTGCATGCCGTCGCCGTAGATGGTCATGTCCATATTGAGGAGGGCCTGTGTTATGAAATTGCTGATCACCCTGCCGTCATTGGGGTGCATTCTTGGGCCGTACGTATTGAATATCCTGGCAACTTTTATGCCCAGGCCGTGTTGTCTGTGATAGTCGAAAAAAAGGGTTTCGGCGCACCTCTTGCCTTCGTCGTAGCACGACCGGATCCCGATTGGATTAACGTGCCCCCAATATGCCTCCGGCTGCGGATGGGTCTCCGGGCACCCGTACACCTCGGAAGTGGAGGCCTGCAATATCCTGATTTTCAGCCGCTTGGCCAGTCCAAGCATGTTTATGGCCCCAAGCACTGCCGTCTTCACTGTCTGCACCGGGTCCGTCTGGTAGTGCACCGGCGAGGCCGGGCACGCCAGGTTATATATTTCATCCACTTCAACGTAAAGCGGGAAGCAGACGTCATGCCTGATAACCTCGAAAAAAGGCGCGTCCATCAGATGTGCTATATTGGACTTGCGGCCGGTAAAGAAGTTGTCCGCGCATAGCACGTCGTGTCCGTGCGAAAGCAGTTTTTCACAGAGATGCGAGCCCAGAAAACCGGCGCCGCCGGTAATTAAAATACGCTTTCCCTTAAGGTTCTTCATGGTTTTTTCCTGTCTCGGCAAGGATTTTTGGAAAGTGAAACACAACCGATGGTTAATTCCTTTATATCAATCGTTCAAAACATTGTCAAGGCAAAAAGGTTTTTTTGGGGACAGGCTGGTCCTTTTCCACGCCGGATATAACACGCCAAAGGCGTGTTATGCCTTTTGTAAAAGAGCCGTTTGCAAGCGTGGATATTGCCTCGTAAAAGGCCTCTTCCAGTCCTGCCTTTGAAGGGTCAAAAAAGTTTTCAAGTGAAATGGCATGGCCTATTTTGCTTTCCAGCGGCACATTGTTTTCAGGGACGTGCATAAGCGGGCCGGATGGCGCAGACGCCAGCTGGTCCAGAACCTCTACCGTTTTTTTGTTGTGCAAAAGTTCTCTTCGCCCTGCGCAGGAGCGGAGCCCTGCATGTTCGCCTATCAGGCCCGTCCTTAACCTTCTGATTGCGGAATACGCTTCCCGGTCGCCCGCCGGTGCCTCCCAGGACACGTTCAGTTCCGTGTCAACCCCAAGGCTCCTGTTCGTGGTGTTGGCCGAACCCACCATCAGGAATCGGTCGTCAATTATCAGCAGCTTTGAATGAATATAAACCGGTTTTTGTATCCCGTCCGGTCCGTAAATTTTGGACATCGGATAATAAATGCCGATGGAATGGCCTGTGAGGCGGGCGATGCTCCGTAACCGCCCTACCAGCCTGGCTTGTGCGGTACCCAGAACGGCCTGCTCCAGCAAGTCCTCCGGCCCTTTCGGAAGGACCATGATTATATCAAGCGGCGGCCCGCCTTGCCCCATGCGGTCTGCAAGCGCCTGGGTCACAATCTCCGAAGTGAAATACTGGTTTTCCAGGTATATTGTTTCCCTGGCCGCCATAATAGCATCTACGTATTGCCTTTGTATTTCCAGCACCGCCGGCGAAGATGCCGAAAGCCTCCCCTGGGTGCGGCTGAACGCCACATTTTTGATGGGTAGCGAGAGGCCTGGAATGGCATAAAGGATAGAATCTTCATGCCGTGTGGGAAGCGGGGGAAGCTCGATGGGGTCCCCGCCGGTTTCAATCCATCTGTACTGGAACAGCCCGGTTAAAACGTCAACCGCTTCCCCCCGCACAAACGCCTGCACGTCATGATAAGGGCCGTACGGGCCGCTGTCCGGGCCGGTGCGTTGCGGGTTGTCTGCTTTGTGGCGGCGGTCATCCCAGCGGGATGAGCATATGTCCATACCGCCTATGAACGCAGTGTGGCCGTCTATCACTACAAATTTCTGGTGATAACTGGCCCACACCGGGTGGCTGCTGTCGAAACGGAACTTCATGCCGGGGCTGGAGGACCAGTCGAATATCCATTTCTGGAACCACTCGCGTTCAAGCGCAAAAAGCCAGCTGAAATCCCAGGCAAGCATATATATGCGGAGTTCAGGGTTTCTGCCGCACAGGCTTTTTAAAAATGGCAGAAGGCGTGTTTCGCCAATCGACTCTCTCAAATCGCGCCCGCGCAGAAGCATTACCTTGCTGTCGAACTGCCACCCGGACATCAGGATGTATCTTCTGGCGTTTGCCGCAGCCCTGTAAAAAGCCCTGTAATAGTCCCGCCCGTCTATCAGAACGCCCGACCCCGTGACAGGCTTTATCTGCCAGCAGTTCTGGCCGGATTTCAATATGTCCGCCCTGGCCGCGGAGATCATGCCCACCCCTTGCTTGTGATGCCCAGCTCTGCAATCAGCGGCAGATGGTCCGAAGCGTACCTGAGCAGTTTTCCGTGCGGCACCTGGCAGTCCAACACGTTCAAATCACCGCTTGCAAATATATGGTCCAGCCTGGTCAGCGGCAGCATGCTTGGCCATGTTTTGCGCGGCCTTCCATGCAAAGGGCATTGCACATCCCTTAAAAGAGCGGTCAGGGTTTTGTACACGCGCGAGCCAGGCCCACAGTTAAGGTCCCCACAAAGAATAAACGGCGGTCTGAACCCTGGCGCCTTTATCCATTCCGGCCCGGTTATGGCTTCCATCTGGGCAAGCCTTTCGGTGCGATTGAGGCCAAGGTGCGTGTTCATGATCTGCACCTCCATTCCGTTTATCTCAACAGACACCCACAACACGCTTCTTGTCTCCAGGCCGGACCTGTTGGGCAAAGAGGGAAGAGCGCCAGCCTTAATCAGTTTTACCGGATACCTGCTGAGCATGGCGTTTCCGTACTGCTCTTCTTCAAGCCCGAATGAGGGGTTGAAGTGGAAGTACATATTCAAATCCCCGGCAATAACCCGCGGCTGGTCCACCACGCCGGTCCTGATCCTGTTTACGTCCAGTTCCTGCAGGGCGGCGATATCGGGAGAGAAAGAAGCGATAACCTCCGCAATCCTGTACGGGGAGGCCTGTCCGTCACGCCCGATACATCCGTGGACGTTATATGTCATTATCCTGAATTTCCCGCCGGGTGCCATGGAATACCGGTTGCGTCTTTTGATTCTTCAAAAGATTTACATGGTGCTCTCCTGAAATTATATGATGCCTTCCCGCAGTCCTCAATACCTGAATCGTAAACAGCTCCTGGCAACCGGCCCGCAGACGCGCTAAAATCGGCTATGACTGGAAGAAAAAGATCCAAAAGGCGGCGCCTGGCCGCTGTTGTGGTAGTGATAGCCGCCGCACTGTTAATAAAATTCGGTATTGCCTACATTGGTTTGTTTAAAAATGTGAGCATCGGCGATGTCCGGATAAACAGGCGGGTTTTCCTGCATTTTGCCAAAAGGCACTTTCTGCTGGCGTCGCTGATTTATATGGCCCTTATGTTCATGAGCGCATTTTTCCTTCCGGCTGCTATGCCGCTTACGCTTATCGGCGGGTTTGTATTTGGCGTAATCCCGGCGGTGGCGCTTATAAATATTTCGTCCGTGGCGGGGGCCAGCCTTGCTTTTCTTCTTGCAAAGTATGTGGCTGGCAAAAAAATTCAGGAGAAATACGGCGATAAACTGGCAAGGTTCAACAGGGAGTTGGCAAAAAACGGCCATATCTATCTAATATTCCTGAGGATATCCCCGATACTGCCGTTTTTCATGGTGAATTATCTGGCTGGGCTCACAAAGATACGCCTGAGGACGATAATCTGGACAACCTCATTGGGCATGCTGCCTGGCTCCGTGGCTTTTACATATGCCGGAAGACAGCTTGGCACTATCAAGTCCGCAAGTGATTTATACAGCCCAAGGGTAATAGCCGCTTACGTACTTATAGCGCTGGCAATTTTGCTTCCAATGATTATCAGGAAGAGGAGGGGAAAAATGAAAGGGCACCTTGAGCTGATGAAGTGAAAAAACGGCATAATTGATTGATTTCCTTGACAACCCCCGCAACCTGCTCTTAAACTACCTGCAATTGTACAAATCATGAGAAAGCCTCTTTTAACCGCTCTTTTGGCTGTTTTGCCTGTCGTCCTTCTTTTATGCGGATTTGCACGCGCACAGGGGCCAGTGAGTGTAAACCATCCGGAACTTACCCTGATTAAGAAAGAGATTTTGCCAGTTGCCTACGGAGTGAAGTCCGTCGTTATGGATGCTGATTCCTCGAATGTATATTCGATGAACCTGGAGGGCATGAGCGTATTTGATTTCAACAGAAAAACGAGAGAGCTGCAGAGAAAACTGGTATTTGTTCCGCACAAGGGCAGGGGCTACGATTATGCCAGGCATAAATGGATAGAAGATTCATATCAGGAGAAGCCGGTTGAGGCCCGCCTTACAAAAGGGGGACGCTACCTGTGGATATCGCTTCATAACGCCGGGGGCGTTGTAGTATGGGACCTGCGGGGCGGGGACACATATGTACAAGGCAGGCCTTACAAGGAGGCATGGGTTTACCAACGGCTGCCCGTCCGCACGGGCGCCAGCAAAGACATTGCAAACATGCCTGATGCCGGAATGGCCGGCACCCCGTCTGACGGTGCCGCAAATGCAGCCACGGCAAAATTTGAAAAAAGAAAGGTCAGGCTGCTTTTTATAAAGACCGGGAGTATTCCCAAGGTAATAACATCCACCGCGGATGGAAAATATTTGTTTGTAGCAAACTGGCAGTCGGGTACTGTAAGCGAGATAAGCATTGCTTCCCCCAGGCCCGGAAATTGGGTTAAGGTGAAGGATTTAAAGGGGCTTGTTATCCCAAGGGGGCTGGCGGTTTCGCCCGATTCGCGTTATCTGTATGTGGCGCAGATGGGCGGCAGCGCCGTGCAGGTTGTGAATATACCTCAAATGAAAAAAATGCGTGCTATCGGTGTTGGCGTAAATCCGAGGCATATAGTGATGGATGGCAGGTTCATGTACGTTTCTTTAAACAAGACATCGGAACTGGTGAAGGTGGATTTAAGGAAGGGCAGGGTGGTCAAAAAAGTCCGCACAGGCGATTATCCAAGGACCATAGCCATGTCCGGTGACGGCAGGATTGTTTTTGTTACCTGCTACCGCGGAGACCGGGTGCAGGCCTTTTCCGCGGACAATCTGAGTTTGCTTGGCAGCTGGGTTTCCATGGCCCATCCCGTTGGGGTAAGCGTTTACCAGCGAAGCAACAGGCTGGAGGCATGGGTGGCAGATTACACTTCCGGAAAGCTGGATGTTTTTACGCTGAGAGAGAAAAACTACCCCGGTTTGATGGCTGGCAATTAAAAAAAAACCACGTCCGGCCCGGCTGTTTTTTGTCCGGCTTCCGTTGACTTAAGATATACCTGTACCTATAATCAAAAAGCCACATGAGAAATTTCATTGCCCTTGCTCGCGATATTAAAGCGAGATACACGCTTTCGTTACATGGCCGCTTGCTCAGAAACAAGATCAAAAACAGACCGGCTGCCTCCATACTTGATCCGCTCTGGCATGAAGAACTTGGGCAGGGGTATTCGGCTTTAGGCAAGTGGTTTGAGGCGATTGCCGAATATCGCACCAGCGAATCGCTTGGAAACAACAGCGGGCGGGTGCGCCTTTCGCTTGCCAGGGCTTACATTGGTTCGGGCCAGGTTGAGCTTGCTATGTCAAAATGCAGGCAGGTATTGGATGAGGGGCAAAGTGAATTTGCTTCAGAGGCCCAAAAAATAACAGGCGAGGCAAAAACGGCGGGATCAAAACCGCTTACCTTCCTGCCTGCTACAACCTATTCAAGGATGCGCGCCCTTGCGCAGCATTTGTCCGGTTTGTTTGAAGGCCCCGGCTTTTCGGTGCTTGATGTTGGCGGCGGAAATGGGGCACTCTCTCTCTTCCTGCCGGAATCCAGATATGTGCTTGCAGAGCCATCTGTAAACGGCATTTCCGGAGAAAAACTCCCGTTTGCCGGGAAATTTTTCGATGCGGTTGTGTCCTGCCATGTGCTGGAGCATGTTCCGCCAGAGTGCCGGACTGCTTTTCTGGACAGTCTTTGCTCAAAGGCAAAAAAGTATGTCCTTCTTTTGAACCCGGTTGCAGATCCCATGCAGCAGGATTTGGAGCGGTTGAAACTGCTGGTGGAGATTACCGGAGCGGACTGGGCCAAAGAGCATCTGGAATGCACGCTGCCCGATCTCAGTGAGCTTAGAAAGTTTGCGGAAAGCCGGAATTACGGCTACCGGGAAATGCCAAACGGCTCCAGGGCGGCCGCATTGGCGCTGGTTTTCATGCGACATTATGCGAGCCGGTCGGTATTCAACTTTTTAAAGCGGAAGATGGAATTGGAAAGAATAGACAACTTTTTCAATACTGTTTTATTGGATAGCCTTGATAACAAGAATTCTCCCAATGATTACCTTATTGAATTGAAGGTAAGCTGATAAAATTTTTTTAACCGTGATTGCGGCGCATTTGCTTGCGTCGCCATGTTGCAAAAAGCCCCCTCATTGATTCCTGCATTGATTAAACGGCGCGCATCTGATTTAATTCTAGGATGGAAATTATCACCTGCCATCTGAACGCAGATTTCGATTCGCTTGCCTCGATGGCGGCTGCAAAAAGGCTGTACCCCCAGGCATTACTTGTGTTCCCCGGCTCGCAGGAGAGGCGGGTAAGGGAATTCCTGGAATCATATGCCCTGCCCGATGTAAAGAAGCTAAGGGAAATCGAAAAGCACTCCGGTGAGATTAAAAGACTGATAATAGTGGATGCCAAATCTCCTGGCCGTATGGGCATGCTTTCAAACCTGCTCTCCGCGCCGGCAATGGAAGTGCACGTGTATGACCATCACCCCCACGGCCCGGAGGACATCCACGGGCAGCTTGAGATTATAGAACCAGTTGGCGCTTGTGTAACAATATTTGCCGAAAAGCTCAGGGCAAAAGAGCTGAAGCCGGACCCGGCCCTGGCAACGCTTATGTGCCTTGGTATTTACGAGGAGACCGGCAATCTGCTTTTCCCTTCCACAACCGAACGGGACGTACTTGCCGTGGCTTGGCTTCTAAAGTGCGGGGCCAGCCTGAAGGCGGCATCGCATTATCTGAAGAACGAGCTTGGCAGACAGGAACTGGCACTGATGAGCGAGCTGCTTGATAACTCCGAGGACCTTGTTATAAACGGGTTCAGGGTGAAAATTGCCATGGCGGACGCAAGCGGTTATGCCGGGGACGCGGCCCTGCTTGCCCACACCATTATGGACTCGGAGAAAATAGATGCGCTATTGATGATGCTCTCCATGGATGGCAAGTCCCTCATAGTTGGCAGGAGCCGCGTGCCAGAGATAGACATTGCCAGGGTGCTTGAAAAATTCGGCGGAGGAGGGCATTGGGCCGCGGCCAGCGCCACGTTCCAGGAGGTCCCGCTGGAAGAGCTTGCCGGGCAGATAAAAGAGACTATCCGCCGGGCCGCTAAATCTGTTACAACGGCATCGGAAGTTATGACAAGGCCCGTTATAACCACGAGCGCCGATGCAAGCATATCCGCGGCGGGCAAGATGATGACGCGCTATGGGGTAAACGTGCTGCCGGTTGTAAAAAACGGAGTGTATGCCGGCCTGATATCCAGGGAGGCTGTGGAGAGGGCCATCTTCCACGGCTTTGCAAAGAGCAAGGTAACCGAGTTCGCCTCTACCGATGCCGTTACTTCAACTCCGGAGACGCCGATAACGGAAGTGGAATCCATGATGATAGAGAGGAACCAGAGGTTCATGCCTGTGCTGGACGAAAAGGGCGGCATCGCAGGGGCCATCACGCGCACGGACATAATGCGCGTGCTGTATGAGGATTATTTGAAAAGAAGCCAGATACCCCCGGAGGAAATGCCAACCCCGGCGGAAAGCGCAGAACGACTCCGGCACGAAAGAAACCTGGCACGCTCCATAGAATCACATTTCCCTGAAAACGTAAAACAATTCCTTAAGCTTGCGGGCGCGGCCGGTGATGAAGCCGGGGTGGGCGTTTACATGGTCGGCGGCTCTGTAAGGGACTTGCTGAGAAGCAAGGAGAACCTGGATATAGACATAGTGGTGGAGGGGGACGCAATCGAATTTGCCAGAAAGCTGGCCGGCAGGCTTAGCGGCAAGCTTAAAACACATGAGCGGTTCGGCACGGCCAGGATATTGCTGGACAGGCTAAGCGTGGATCTGGCAACGGCCCGCACTGAATATTACGAAATGCCTGCCGCTCTTCCGACGGTGGAGATGTCCTCGATAAAAAAGGACCTGCAACGGCGGGACTTTACCATAAATACGTTGGCTGTGAGGCTGAACAGTCCGGAGTTCGGCGCCCTGATAGACTTCTTCGGCGGCAGGCGGGACCTGCGCGAAAAAACAATAAGGGTGCTGCATGATTTAAGCTTTGTGGAGGACCCCACACGCGCGTTCCGGGCCGTGCGCTTTGCCGTGAGGTTCGGGTTCAAGCTTTCCAGGCACACAGAGGCCCTGCTTAAATCCGCGGTGAGGCTGGGCCTGTTCGACAGGCTGTCCGGAACCCGGATGTATGAGGAGCTTTGCCTTATGCTGGAAGAGACCGATCCTTACGAGTCTGTATCCCGGCTTGGCGGCTACGGCCTGCTTGGCGTTATCCACCCAGCAATAGAGCCTTCAAAGGCGCTTGACGCGGTTGCCGCGGTAAAGGAGAGCCTGCTTTGGTTTGGCCTTTCCAATATCGAAGGCGAGAAGCCGGACCGGAAGCTCCTGTTCCTTATGGCAATCTTGTGCGGGCTGCCGCCAGCAGATATCGCCCACGCCCTTGCGCGGCTTGCGGTGTCTCCACGAATAAAAGATGAGATGCTGAAGGACATCACCGGGGCAGAGGCCGCGCTGGCCAGGATGGCCGGGAAAGAATTCCAGGACCCCGCGGGGCTTTATGATGCTCTGCATGGGTTGTCACTGGAAGGGCTGCTGCTTACATTGGCCGTTGCCCCGGACGAGCGCAGGAAGAAGGATGTCACAAGGTTCATACTTGAACTTTCACGTGAAAAACCGGTAATGAACGGACATGACTTGCAGGCTATGGGCATTGCCCCGGGGCCGGTTTATTCAACCATATTAGCCGCGCTTTTAAAGGAGCGTTTGAGAGGCAGGATAAAGACACGTAAGGATGAAGAACGGTTCGTCATGAAAAATTTTCCCGTTTAAGGCAAAATATAAACCCTGCGATGGCAAGAAAAGAAAAAATAACTTATAAGAAAGCCGGCGTGGACATAGCCGAGGGCGACAGGTTTGTAAGGCTGATTGCGCCAATCGCCAAAAAAACGATGCGCAAGGAGGTGCTTACGGGCATAGGCCCGTTTGGCGCGCTCTTCAGGCTGGACACAAAAAAATACAAGGACCCCGTTCTGGTATCCGGCACTGATGGCGTAGGCACCAAGCTTAAAGTTGCTTTCCTGGCCGGCAGGCATGACACGGTTGGAATAGACCTTGTAGCCATGTGCGTAAACGACATACTCACCTCCGGGGCGGAGCCGCTCTTCTTCCTGGATTATTTCGCAACCGGCAGGCTCAAGGCGGAAAAGGCCATGGAGGTGATAGAGGGGATAGCGGCCGGGTGCAATGAAGCGGGCTGCACGCTTATAGGCGGCGAGACCGCCGAGATGCCGGGCTTCTATCAGAATGATGAGTACGACCTGGCCGGGTTTGCCGTGGGCGCCGTGGAGCGCGGCAGGATTATAGACGGAAGCGGCATCAAACCCGGTGATGCGATAATCGGGCTGGCATCTTCCGGCTTGCACTCAAACGGTTACTCGCTGGCAAGGAAAGTCCTGCTGGAGGGGGACAAGTCCCCTGTGCGCATGAAACTGCGCAGGAAGATAAGGGCTGCTGGAAATAAAACCCTGGCGGAAGTGCTGCTAACCCCAACCAGGATATATGTAAAGGCGTTCAAGGCAGTATTGGGCAAGGTGAAGATAAAAGGGATGGCGCACATAACCGGAGGCGGCATGCCCGGCAATCTTAACCGCATGCTCCCGAAAAATATTGACGCGCTTGTGGATGCTGGCGCGTGGGATGTACCGCCGGTATTCAGGCTTATAGAAGAGGCCGGAGGCGTGCCGCTGGGCGAAATGAGAAAAACCTTCAATATGGGTATAGGCTTCGCAATGGCGGTTGCGCCCGGCGATGCGGGCAGAACGGTCTCATTGCTGGCAAGGGCCGGTTACCCGGCATTCGTTATCGGACAGACCGTGAAAGGCCGCGGCACAGTCAAGTATAAATAACCCTTCCGTTCCCAAACCATTTCCCATAAAAAGTGCATTTGTGTCTCCCGTCACGGAAAAAACCTTCCGAAAGGTGGAAGCTATCTCACCAGATGGTGCTGCGAAACCGGCTGATTAAAAAGGATTTAGTTGAAAAAATGGTTGACATGCGATCGCCTGTTGAGCTAAATTAACCCCGGTTTCCAAGTACCTCAGGTGATCTAATGAGAAGATCGAAAGCGCTAATAAAAAAACTGTTCACCCCGGTAACCGTGATGCTTATCCCTCACGGCTGCTCAAAATCGTACAGCTTCAAACTCCCCTCCATAGGCCTTATACTCGCAGTTGCCATTGCGCTGGCCGCTGCCGGATACACCACAAAGGTCTCGGTAAACGCTTCAGAGTATAGCCAGATGAAGAGCAAGCTGGATTACTACACCGGTCAGTTCATTCAGATGCAGGGCACGTTTACGGCGCTTCAAAAATCCCAGGAGGAGTTCAGCAAACTCTTCGGCCTGAAAACCAAAAATGACGTGCTGAAAAATTACAAAGTCACAGACGCCGGCAACATAGACCTTAACGCGCTGCAAAACAAGATAGATGAATCGATGCAGACGGTTGTCCAGATAAAACAGTACCTTGCAAATGAAAAGAGCCTTTACGACGCAACACCCAGGGGCTGGCCTGTTGTAGGCGAGGTTACCTCGCCATTCGGGCCCAGGGTGGACCCCATAAGCGGGAAATCGGGATTCCACACTGGCCTGGATATACAGGCGGATGTTGACACCCCCGTCCATGCCACGGCGGACGGCGTAGTGATAGTAGCTGGCTGGGTTGGCGGGAACGGCAACCTGGTGGGCATAGCCGACGGGCATGGATACCAGACCTTCTATGCCCATAACACCAGGATAATAGTCCATGTTGGCCAGGTGGTAAAGCGCGGCCAGATAATATCTTACAGCGGGTCCACCGGGCACTCTACCGGCCCTCACGTGCATTACGAGGTGCACTTAAACAATAAACCTGTAAATCCTCTGCCCTATGTATTAGGAAAGGCTTAAGGAGGCAATATGTTCTCTTCCAAAGGCGAACGCAATATGGACGCGCTTCTGGGCGCAAACAGCTCCTTAAAGGGCAACGTTACGGTAAAAGGCACGCTCCGGGTGGACGGAGTGCTTGAGGGCGATATAGAGACGGACTGGCTCATCCTGGGCGAAAAGGGCGTCATAAAAGGAAACATCTCCGCCAAATCAGTGATCATAGGCGGAAAGATAGAGGGAAATGTCTCTGCATCCGAAAGCCTGGAGCTGGAAAGGAAAGGCCGGATAGAGGGTGATATCAGGACGGCCAGGCTCTCGGTGCACGAAGGCGGCCAGCTTAATGGACGCGCCACTATGGGAGAAGGCGAATCCAAGGTAGTGGAGCTTAAGCAGGCGCAGTAACCGGATTTAAAAACCCACGCCCACTCCAACCGAAATAGACGGATAAAAAACCGGTGTGCGCCTTGGTGAGAAAAGGTGTATCTCGGTTGCCTGGATAACCGGGAACAGATACTCAGTATCACCGAACATCGCGGCCCTGCCGCCCGTGAGGCGGCCGGCAACTGTCATAAGCAATCCCGGTTTGAATACGTCAGGGTCCAGAAAGCTTCTTGAGACCACGATGAACCTGCCATCCGAAACATCCGGGTTTGTAATGTATCCTCTGCCGTCAACCGGGTTCTGGGTCATTTCCACCTCGGACCCGCTTCCCATGCGGTAAGTCCTTACGATGGTCCCGCCCCACACGAAATTCTGGCCGGCATAGCGGTCCGGGTGCTTTACTGCTTCCCTGAAAGGGACTTTCGACGCGCCCTGAAGCGCCTGCCTTGTAATCACCGCCGGTGCGCAGCCCAGCAGAATTAAAGCCAGGGTGGCAAGGGAAATACTTCCAAGAACCCTCATATGAGTTATATAACAGGAAAAGCGCTGCAAGGCAATGCCCACAGTCCACGAAATTCCGCACCCCGCTTATTTGTGCTACTCTTATTCCCATAACAAAAGAGAAGGGAAGACTCTATGCAAATAAATATAAAAGACACTGAAGAGATTAAAACGCAAGGTGACGTTCTCATACTGCCGCTGTTCGAGTCAACCGGAGCCGGCCCGTTCGGTGATATAAACGAAGCCCTTGGCGGGCTTCCGCTGGCCCTCATAAAAAAAGGCGATTTCAAGGCGCAGCACAAAGAGACGATGCTACTTTTCACCTACGGGAAAATCGCGGCATCGGCAGTGCTGCTTGCCGGGCTTGGCCCGCGTGACAAAGCCACTCCGGAGACCATCCGGCAGGCAGGCGGGGCCGCGGCAAGCTACCTTAAAAATACCAGGCTTGCAAACGCGGCGCTTTCCACCCGGACATTCGATGGGCTGGATGCCACCCCGGCGGATTTTATCCAGGGAATGCTTCTTGCCCAGTACCGCTTTGGCGTTTACAAAAAAGAGGAGGACAAGAAAGGGCTTGAAAGCCTTGCCGTCCTGTCCAGGAAAGAAAAAGAACTTGCCGCCCCTGTAAAGAAGGCGGAGATAATCGCGGATGCGGTTGGTTTCACACGCAACCTCATAAACACGCCCGCAAATGACATGACCCCTGCGGCGCTTGCTGAGGCTGCCAAATCCATTGGCGCCGGAGTATCGGTGCAGGTTATAGAAAAAGACGAAGCCATAAAGCTTGGCATGGGGGCCTTCATAGCTGTTTCCAAAGGCTCCATGGAGCCGCCCAAGTTCATCATCCTGGAATATAAAGGCGGCATGGATAAAAAGCCGGTTGTCCTTATAGGAAAATCCATCACCTTCGACAGCGGCGGCATCTCCATAAAACCCAGCGAGGGCATGGAGAAGATGAAATACGACATGGCCGGGGGCGGCGCGGTGCTTGGGGTGTTCAAGGCGATATCGGACATGAAGCTCCCGCTTCATGTGATCGGGATTCTGCCTGCCACCGAGAACCTGCCGGGCGGCACGGCAACCAGGCCCGGGGATATAGCCAGGACCATCAGCGGCAAGACCATCGAGATAATAAATACCGATGCCGAGGGCAGGCTTGTGCTGGCCGATGCCCTGGGATATGCCAAAAAATATGAGCCCGCTGCCGTCATAGACATCGCCACGCTTACCGGCGCATGCGATATCGCCCTTGGCGGCGAGGCCGTGGCCCTTATGGGAAACGATGATAGCCTTATTGCCCGGATACAGGATGCATCCAGGAAAACTGGCGAGCGCACATGGCACATGCCGCTTTTTGACGAGTATAAGGACTACATAAAAAGCGACGTTGCAGACCTGAAGAACTCCGGAGGCCGGAGCGGCTCGC
Source organism: Nitrospirota bacterium (assembly GCA_021788025.1). GTDB lineage: Bacteria > Nitrospirota > Thermodesulfovibrionia > Thermodesulfovibrionales > JdFR-88 > JAKAKS01. The sequence goes on along the minus strand of JAJYLE010000002.1, from coordinate 33,111 downwards.
TTGTTACCGCGGGGTACTTCCTGAAGGAGTTCGCAAACGGCTTGTCCTGGGCGCACCTGGACATCGCAAGCACAGCATGGACGGACAAGGACCGCCCCTACAGCCCAAAGGGCGCAACCGGCATAGGAGTGCGGCTGCTCATTGAATTCCTTGCCGCCGGAGTGAAGTAGAAAACGGCTGAAAAAGCTAACAAAAATAGCGGCATCCGACAAAAATTTTGCCTTGACAGGGTAGAGGTGTTTTTTTATACTAGCCAATCGGCAATGGTTTGCCGATTGCCCCAAAAAGCTTAAATCATTTCGGCGGGATGCTGAAATATATTTTTCAATGGAGGAGTTCTTATGACGCCAAAGGAAGTATTGGCCTTCGCAAAGCAGAACAAGACTATGCTTGTGGACCTGAAGTTCATCGACTTCCCCGGCATCTGGCAGCATTTTTCCGTGCCGGTATCGGAAATCGATGAGAAGACGTTTGAAAACGGCCTCGGTTTTGACGGCTCTTCGATAAGGGGCTGGCAGGCCATTCACGCTTCGGACATGCTCATCGTTCCGGACCCGGATACCGCAATGATGGACCCGTTCCGCAAATATCCCACACTGAGCATGATCTGCGACATAATAGACCCGGTTACCAAGGAGCCTTACACCAGGGACCCGCGTTTCATTGCTAAAAAGGCCGCAGCTTATCTCAAGTCCACCGGCATTGCCGATACCGCGTTTTTCGGCCCGGAAGCTGAGTTCTTCATATTTGACGATGTCCGGTACGACCAGAACCAGCACAGCGGCTATTTCTTTGTGGACTCCAAGGAAGGCATCTGGAACTCCGGCAGGGAAGAGAACCCGAACCTTGGCTACAAGCCCAGGTACAAGGAAGGCTACTTCCCGGTGCCTCCCACCGACAGCCAGGAGGACCTGAGGGCCGAGATGGTTGCCATGATGCAGCAGTGCGGCATCCAGGTGGAGGCCCAGCATCACGAGGTTGCCACCGCCGGGCAGGGCGAGATCGACATGCGTTTCAGCCCGATTGTAAAGATGGCCGACAACCTGCTTCTGTTCAAGTACATAATCAAGAACGTGGCCGTAAAGAACGGTAAAACGGCAACCTTTATGCCCAAGCCCATCTTCGGCGACAACGGCTCCGGCATGCACGTTCACCAGAGCCTCTGGAAGGGCGGCAAGCCCCTCTTTGCCGGCAAGGAATACGCCGGGCTTAGCGAGATGGCGCTTCACTATATCGGCGGCATCCTCAAGCACGCCCAGGCCCTTGCGGCCATCACCAACCCCACTACCAACTCCTACAAGAGGCTGGTGCCGGGCTATGAGGCCCCTGTGAACCTGGCTTACTCCGCCAGAAACCGCTCCGCTGCGGTCAGGATACCGATGTACTCCGACAACCCTAAAGCAAAGAGGGTAGAGGTCCGCTTCCCGGATCCGTCCTGCAACCCGTACCTGGCCTTCTCTGCCATGCTGATGGCAGGTATTGATGGCATAAAGAACAAGATCAACCCCGGCAACAGCCTGGACAAGGACATATTCGAAATGTCCTCGGCCGAACTGAAGAAGGTGCCGCAGATGCCAGGCAGCCTGGACCAGGCGATGGACAATCTGGAAAAAGACCACAAGTTCCTCCTGGAAGGCGGCGTGTTCACCGAAGACGCTCTGGAAACCTGGATGGCTTACAAGAGAAAGAACGAAGTGGACGCGCTCAGGCTTCGTCCGCATCCGTACGAGTTCATGCTGTACTACGACATCTAAGAACGCTGCGGTTCTTCGAGAGAGGGCAGGCCCAAAAGCCTGCCCTCTTTTTTTTATATGTTCCAGCCATTTCTGGATTATGATTAAATTTCAAATAGTTAGGGCCAAACTTTTGTTCCATTTGTTCAATCTGTTTCATATAACCCCCACCAGCTAAGTATTTGATTTAAAAAGAAACAGATATTTAAAGCCCGCAATCCTGTTCCATCAGCTAACTAGCTGTTTTTTAAGGCTTTATGGTTGTTATCTTTTTCTTTTAAATCTTGCCTGTCCGTCTTTTCAAAGAGCATGGGGGACACACGCCACTTTGTGCCCACCCAAGAGGGATGGCCTAAGGCCTGGGCGGGTTACCCCCCATACCTTGCCATCTTAACGCGGGCGGTCATGACATTGTCAATGGAAAGGATGTCATGTTTTTTGGGGAGGGCAAGGGTGCGCAAACACCAAGAGGCATTTTTCCCTGGAGGGAACTGAAAGGCTGGACTCAGGCAGAGCTTGCAAAGCGCTGCGGCATCAGCGCCACAAATACAAGCCTTTTGGAGAACGGGAAAGTGGAGATAGGCAAAAGGCGAGCGGAGCAAATAGCGAAGGCCTTCGGTGTGCATCCAGCCATTATCATGTTTCCGGAGTACGAGGGGAACGGGATTAAAAAGAACGCGGCTTAAAATATAGCAGATGGCGAGGAAACTTCGCCCCTAAAACCACCACGGCCTCCGGCCACCCCTCGCTGGCGAATGCCGCGCCGGACAAGAAAGCCACTACAACCATTGCCAGGCATGGTTATCCGCATCTACTCTCTTTCCTCTCTTATCCTTCTGCCCCATTCTTCCGCCTTTTGCATTATCTCTTCCTCTGAAGCTGTAATCAGCCTTCCTTTTTCTACTACCTGTTTGCCGTTGACGAACACCGATTCCACGTCCGAGGGGAGCGCGGCGTAGACGATATGGGCAAGCACGTCGTGAAGCGGGGCAAGGTGGGGTTTGTTCATGTCCAGTATTATCATATCGGCTGCCAGGCCTTTTTTTATTGAGCCGGTTTTTCCGCCCAGGCCGATTGCGGCGGCCCCGCCTGCTGTGGCCATCTTTATCGCCGTATGGGCGTCCACGGCGGAAGGGTCCCCGGATAATGCCTTATGCAATTTGGCGGCGGTGCCCATCTCGCCCATAACATTCAGATCGTTATTGCTTGCCGCGCCGTCCGTGCCAAGCGAAACGCGCACGCCCGCCTGAAGCATCTTTGCAACCGGGGCAAAACCGGAGGCCAGCTTAAGATTGCTTTCGGGGCAGTGGGCCACGCCGGCCTTGCTTTGGGCAAGCAGCTCTATCTCCTCGTCATCCACCCAGACGCAATGGGCCGCCGTGGTGTTTTCCGTAAGGCAGCCGATTGAGTGGAGGAATTTTACCGGCCTCTGGCCGCAGGTCTTCATAACCTCCTTCACTTCCCATTGGGTTTCGGAGAGATGCAGATGCATTGACACGCCGTATTTATCGGCCAGCTTGCGGGTCTTTTTAAGCGTGTCCGGACTGCATGTGTAAAGAGAGTGGGGGGCTACCGCCGGGGTAACAAGCCCCCCGCCAAAGGACGATATTTTTTTAATGAAGTTCTCCGCCTTGGCCAGGTATTCATCAGGGCCGGAACCCGTCTTTGTGGGAAAATCCACGATGCCCGCGCCAAGGACGGCCCTCATTCCAAGTTTTTTGGCGGACCCGGCGGACTCGGCTTCATAGAAATACATGTCGCTGTACGTGGTAACGCCCGCCTTCAGCATCTCCAGGCAGGCCAGCCCGGTTGCATCCCGGACAAATTCGGGGCTAAGCCATCTGGACTCTATCGGCCAGATGTGATCTTCCAGCCAGTCTTTAAGCGGAAGGTCGCCCGCGATGCCGCGCAGATAAACCATGGCCGCGTGCGTGTGCGCGTTTACAAACCCCGGCATAAGCGCCCTTTTGCCGCCGGGCGAAATGGTCCTTGCAGCCTGATACCTGCGGGTGATATCAGCGGCAGGGCCAGCGTCCAGTATAAGCGGGCCTTTAACCGCGACGGCGCCGTTTTGAATAACCGGAGATTCGTCCGTTGCGGTTATAACATAGTCCGCAAGGATCAGGAGATCGGCTTTCTCCACTTGACCTTTTCCCAGACATCTTCGGGCGGCAGTTTTTCCACCTGGCCGGTGAGCCTGTCCTTGAACTCGAACACGCCTTCCTTCAGCCCCTTTTCGCCGATGATTACGTGTTTTGGGATGCCGATCAGGTCCGCGTCCTTGAACTTTACGCCGGGGCGCTCATCGCGGTCGTCCATCAGGGCGTCTATACCGTTGCTGCGGCAACGTGCGTAGAACTCCTCCGCGGCCTCGGTGGCCTTGCCGGAGGCAAGCGGGATTATCTCCACATCAAACGGCGCAACGCTTTCCGGCCAGATTATGCCGTTTTTGTCATGGTTCTGCTCCACAAGGGCGGCGGCTATCCTGGCCGGGCCTATACCGTAGCTTCCCATTACAAGCGGTATTTCCTTGCCGTTTTCATCCAGGTAATTGGCCCCAAGCGGCGCGGAATACTTTGTGCCAAGCTGGAAGATGTTTCCAATCTCTATGGCCTTTTCGGCTGCAAGAGCAGCGGAGCATTTGGGGCAGCCATCCCCGGCGGATGCCGTGTGGATATCGTGCCATTCCGGCCTGAAATCCGTTCCGGGGCGCACGCCTTTTTTGTGGTAGTCCTTTTTGTTTGCCCCTGTTACATAAACACCGGTCTGCAATACGGGGTCCGCAATAATCCGCAGTTCTTTATTGAGCCCGGCGGGGCCGATGAACCCGGCCTCCACGCCAAGAATCTCCTGCACCTCCGGCTTTGTTGCCGGCCTGAAGGGGCCTGCAAGTTTCATGAGTTTCTTTTCGTGCATCTGCTGGTCCCCGCGCACAAGCGCAAGCACGGGGCCTTTGTCCGTAATCACAAGGATGCTCTTAATGAAACCGGAGGGCTTTCTCTTAAGAAAAGATGAAACCTCTTCAACAGTTCTTTTGTCCGGGGTATGGACCTCTCCGGGTGCATCTTCAATTAACTCCGCCGCAGGCGGCACAGAGCCTGCCACCTCCACATTGGCGGTGTAGCCGCAGGAAGGGCACACCAGAATCTCGTCCTCGCCGGCGGGGCTTGGGGCCATGAACTCGTGCGCGACAGCGCCGCCCATCATCCCGGTGTCGGACTCCACCTGGCGGAACTCCAGCCCGCACCTTCTGAATATGCGGTGGTAAGCCCCCTCGTGCAGCTTGTAGCTGCGCAGCAGACCCTCATGGGTGGCGTCGAAGCTGTAGCTGTCCTTCATGAGGAACTCGCGCGTCCTCAATATGCCGCTTTTGGGCCGGGCCTCGTCCCGCAATTTTGTTTGTATCTGGTACCACATCTGAGGCAGCTGCCTGTAAGAGCGTATCTCCCTGGCGGCAAGCCAGGTCATTATCTCCTCGTGGGTCATGCCAAGGCACATGTCCCGCCCGGTGCGGTCCTTCAGGCGGAACATCTCCTCCTTTATGGCCTGCCACCGGCCCGTCTGCTGCCACGGCTCGGCTGGCTGCAATATGGGCATGGACACCTCCTGCGCCCCTATCGCGTCCATCTCCTCCCGTAAAATCCTGTTTATCTTCCCAAGTACCTTCCAGCCCAGCGGCAGGTAGATATACAGCCCCGCGGCCAACTGCCTTACGTAACCGGCCCGGAGCAGTAATTTATGGCTTTCCGCCACGGCATCGGCCGGGGCTTCCCTGAGCGTGGGTATTAAAGTCTCTCTAAATCGCATGATGTATGGCTCCTCCGCATTAAAAAAAGTTGCTTTAAAAAGGCGCAAGTTTTTTAATTTATATTATAATAATGGTTGTTGTTCCCATAATTAAAGAAAATTCACAATGTTCTTGAGGAGGTTCAAATGTCTGATGCGGCAGCGGAAGTAAACACAGGCAGTTGGGATAAGGAGATTTTGAAGGCTGATGGCCTGGTGATGGTAGACTTCTGGGCCGCCTGGTGCGGGCCATGCCGGATAATCGCGCCCACCGTTGAAGAGATTGCCAAGGAGTATGCCGGCAAGCTGAAGGTGATGAAGCTCAATACGGACGAGAATCCGGACATCGCAAGCAAGTACAAGATAATGGGCATCCCCACTCTCATATTCTTTAAAAACGGTGAGAAGGTGGACCAGGTTGTCGGCGCCGTGCCCAAGCCGCAGCTTAAATCAAAAGTGGACGCCCTGCTGGCTTCATAAGGGATTTTGATTTGAAGAAGCTTTTTGTATTGGCGGTTCTGGCGCTGGCGCTTACTTCAATAATTTCTGGCTGCCATAAAAACCAGCCGCAGACATCACAGGGCGGCGCGGATGGCACGTCCGCCATGGGCGGGCCTGTAATCGGCGCGATTGCGCCGGATTTCACGTTGCCTGGGGTGGACGGCAAGACGTACACGCTTTCCAAGCTGAGGGGCAAGGTGGTGCTTGTTGATTTCTGGGCCACATGGTGCCCGCCATGCAGGGAATCCATACCGGAGCTGATGAAGCTTGCCGCGCAGTACAAGGGCAAGCCGTTTGTTATCCTTGGCATATCAGTGGATGAAGGCAATGACGTTCTCAAGCAGATAAAGAAGTTCTGGCTGGAAAACAAGGTAAACTATGTGTTCCTGGCAGGTAATGACGCGCTGGAAAACACATATCAGATAGACAGCATACCGGCCAGCTTCCTGGTTGCCAAGGATGGCCGGATAGCCCAGAGGTTTTTCGGGTTCAGTCCGGATATTTTCCCAATCTTACAAGGGGATATAAATCAACTTTTAAAGTAATGCTTGATAACTTAAGCAATAAATTAGATTCCATATTCAAGAAGCTGAAGGGCAGGGGCCTTCTGAAAGAGCAGGATATTGATCTTGCGCTAAAGGAAGTGCGGATGGCCCTTCTTGAAGCGGACGTCAATTTCAAGGTTGTAAAGGATTTCATACAGGGCGTGAAGGACAGGGCCCTTGGCAAGGATGTGCTTGAGAGCCTTACCCCTGGCCAGCAGGTGGTAAAGATTGTTTATTCAGAGCTTTGCAATCTGCTAGGGGGGGCCGAAAGCAAGATAAAGCTTGCCGCCAATCCTCCAACTGTAATAATGATGATTGGCTTGCAGGGCTCCGGCAAGACCACCACTTCCGCAAAGCTTGCGCGCATCTTCAAAAAGGAGGGCAGGCGGCCTATACTTGTGGCCGCGGACCTGCAAAGGCCTGCCGCCATAGACCAGCTTATAACGCTTGGAGGCCAGCTGGATGTGCCGGTGCACTCCACAAGGGAAAAGATAACGCCGGCAGCGCTTGCCGCTGAAGCGCTGAAGAGGGCGAAGCTTGAAGCAAGGGACATTGTAATACTGGACACCGCCGGCCGCCTGCACATAGACGAGGCCCTGATGGCGGAGCTTGGCGACATAAAAAAGGCCGTTCCCCCGCATGAAACGCTGTTTGTGGCCGACGCAATGACCGGCCAGGAAGCGGTAAACATAGCAAAATCGTTTGACGAGCAGATAGGCGTGGACGGCGTGATACTTACAAAGATGGACGGTGACGCCAGGGGCGGGGCCGCGCTGTCGATAAAGTCCGTTACCGGAAAGCCCGTTAAGTTTATCGGCATGGGCGAGAAGCTGGACATGCTGGAGCCGTTCCATCCGGAGAGAGTGGCTTCCAGGGTGCTTGGCATGGGCGATGTGCTGTCCCTGATAGAGAAGGCCCAGGAAGGCTACAACGTCAAGGAGGCCGAGGAGCTTGGCAAAAGGCTGCTTACGGATTCCTTTTCCTTTGAGGACTTGCGGGACCAGCTTAAAAAATTACGCAGCATGGGTCCGCTTGAAAACCTGCTGGCAATGATCCCGGGTATGGGCAGGATGAAGGGCGTTAAGGTGGACGACAAGGAGTTTGCCAGGGTTGAGGCCATTATAAATTCCATGACCAGGGCCGAACGGAAAAATCATAACCTGTTAAACGGCAGCAGGAAGAAGCGGATTGCCATAGGCAGCGGCACCAATGTGGCGGATGTAAACAGGCTGATCAAGCAGTACCTTGAAATGAAAAAGATGATCAAGATGATGCGCGGAGGGAAGGGCCCGTTCCGCATTCCCAAGGTAATGCCTTTCTAGGCTGTTTCAAGCACCCAAGTTTCAGGGCCGGTTTAATTCAATAACAGCTTACAGCACTTGCCTCGGCGCGGTATTATCCTTATCTTTCATGTCTCAAATTAAGATTTAATGAAGTATTACTTGAGGAAACCGCATCCTCTGTATGGTTTTATTTTTTGCAGAGTTTTTCACCTCAACCTGCATAGCGCGCAATTCAACATGGGCCAGGTACTTACAACTGAAAGTAGAAATAAATTTGACACTCTCATCTGGCGGTGGTAGAAATTTAATCAGGAGGGGTAAAAATGCGAATGCAATATTTTCTCCTGGTTCTCCTTCTGTTAATAGTTCCATGGCCTACCAATGCAGCCGCCTGGACCGTACCTCAGCACAACCCGGAAGTAACGGTAAGGCAATGCCTTAAATGCCATCCGCTTGCTTTGCCAACACACAGGCGCAATTTAGTGGATAAGTCCAAACTGCCGCCTGGCTGGCCAGTGGCAAAAAACGGAAGGATGGTATGCCTTACATGCCATTCTTGTGAAAACGGAACATGTAAATTGCGAAGGAATGGCAGGCAGCTCTGCATGACTTGTCATGACTGCAAAAAGGGCATGGCCTGCATGCTGGGTAAGGCACACATGGGCAACGCCAATGACCTGTCTGTCGCTGTCAGGGATTGCCGGAGCTGCCATGATGGCACCCAGGCCCCGCTTATAGGCGGCTTTCCGGATGAGCATCCGCTGGATATCCCTTATAAAGGGAATGGCCTTAACCCCATGCCTGACAGGCACATAATTATTGTGAACGGCAAGGTGACGTGCCTTTCCTGTCATGATCCTTACAGCAGCTATAAATACAGGTTATCGTATTCCAATTGGCAAAATGTAGATAACCTCTGCATGCAGTGCCACCTTGCGTACAAGCACTAAACAGGCTGAGCAGGGCTGAATCGGCAATTGCCGGCCGGTTTGGCCCTGCAAAGTCTTATTAGGCAGACTTGCCGGAAACTATGAAATACCTGTCAATAAACCGGACTGCAAACGGATACAGCCTGACATCCGGAATGTTATTGTATTTTACATAATATACATTATCAGACATTCGGAATGTTATAATCAACAACACACGTTGGTAAATTGTTAATAAGGGGGGCTGGAAGGCGGCAATATCAAGCAACTCGAAGCAATTTATAACTGATGGTCAGATTTTGAGCGGTTTAAATTTACTTAAAAAACAGCGGGTTGCACTTAAAATCAAAGGACTCCGAGGGCCATATCCAAATAGCCCCCGCAAACCCTTATATCTTCAATGTTCCCGGCCAAAATTCCCTCTTGAGCAGCCGTGAAAACCTTGATATAATTACCAGCGGTTCCCTTAAAACCATGCTTGCCATTTACGGATGCCTTCCCTTCAATAAGCACATCCAGCGTCTTTCCGGTAAGCGATTGTATAAAGGATATTTTTTTGTTTTCCGCGATCTCCCTCAGAATTGCTGTGCGTTCCTTTTTGACCCCGGCCGGAACTTTGCCATCCAAATCCGCAGCAGCGGTTCCAGGCCTTTCAGAATAAGGGAAAATATGGGCGTAGGAAAAAGGCATATCTCTAAGCGCGGCCAGGGTGTTGCTGAAACAGGCCTCATCCTCTCCCGGAAACCCGGCTATTATATCGGTGCCGATGCCAATATCGCTTATTTTACGGTGAATTAGCTCTATTTTCTTTATGAAAGTATTAAGATTATAGGGTCTCTTCATCCTTTTTAGTATGATATCATCGCCGCTTTGAAGGGGAATATGCAGATGGCTGCATATCCGCTTGTCCTGCATAAGCTCAATCAGGCCCTCCCCGATCTCGTTTGGCTGAAGCGAGCTCAGCCGGATACGCCTTACGCCTGTTTCCTTGAGAATCCGCTTTAATAATGAGACAAGCCCCGCCCGCTCAATTCCGGCGTCCAAACCACCATACAGGCCAAGGTGTATGCCTGTCAGCACAACCTCCGCATGGCCCTCCTCCGCCGCATTGCGGACCATTTCTATAACCCTGCCTGGCTCCACACTTATTGACCGTCCCCTTGCTATGCGTATAAGGCAATAACTGCACAGGTGGTCGCATCCGTCCTGTATTTTTAAAAAAGCCCTTTTTCTGGTCTTTGGTGATGACAGGAAAGATAAATCACTTTCTGAAGAATTTGAATTTAACACATTGATAATGCTGTCTTTATCCTTATTTGACATCACTTCTACCACCCCGTCCATATCCTTTACGGCCTTTTGGTTTAGCTCGGAGTAGCAACCGGTGACTATCACCCTGGCCCCTGCGCGGGCGGCCTTGCGTATAAGCTGCCTGGACTGGTAATCGCTCTTGGCTGTAACAGTGCAGGTATTTATGACGCAGAAATCCGGGCCTTCATCCAGCCCCGCAATCTGAAAACCTTTTTGGGCAAGGGCGGATTCCAGCGCGACGGTCTCAGCCTGGTTGACCTTGCAGCCGAGGGTGAGCAGAGCAACTTTCATAAAATTTATACGGGGTCGCCGTAAAGGGAGTGTTTGCCCGGCACTGTAATCTTTACTGCAATAATATCAGCGGGTTTGATGGCCGGAGTTGAATCAAAAACTACGATTTTATTTGTGCTGGTGCGGCCTGTAAGCCTGCGGGGGTCCAGATCGCTTGGCCCCTCCACAAGCACTTCCAATTCAGCCCCGAGCAGGGCCTTGTTCTTTTCAAGCGTAATGCCGTCCTGCAATGCCAGTATCTCATCCAGCCGCCTGGCCCGCACGCCCTCCGGCAGCTGGCCCTCCATCCTGGCAGCAGCCGTGCCGGGGCGCACGGAATACTTAAAGGCAAACACGCCGTCAAACCTGATGCTTTCCATGGCCCTCAGCGTGGACTTGTGGTCTTCCTCGGTTTCTCCGGGGAAACCGGCTATCAGGTCTGTGGTAATGGCCGCCCCTGGAACCAGATGCCTGAGCTTTTCAACTTTCTCCGTATATTGCCCGGCCGTATAGCGCCGGTTCATGGCGGCCAGAATGCTGTCCGAGCCGGACTGCATTGGCAGGTGTATGTGCCGGCAAACCTTACCAAGCGAGGCCATTGCATATATAAGGGCATCGGAAAAGTCCCTGGGGTGGGACGTTACAAACCTGATGCGTTCAATTCCAGGCACGCCATTTATTTTTTCAAGCAGTTCCGGCAGGCCGGCTTGCCCGTCTTTGCCACGGTAGGAATTCACATTCTGCCCCAGCAGCGTTATCTCTTTAAACCCCTCGGCGGCAAGGCCTTCAATTTCAGCCAGTATATTTTCTGCCGGACGGCTGACTTCACGCCCCCTTGTATAGGGCACTATGCAGTAGGAGCAGAAATTGTTGCAGCCAAACACTATTGATACCCAGGCCAGGGGCTTTTTCTTCCTTAAGGCTGGCAGGTCTGTTCCGGCAAGCTCCGGGTTTTCCTCCAGCGCGGCCGATCGCCCTTCCCAGTTCTGGATATCGGCTATCTTATGCAGGTTATTGGGGCCTATAAGAAAATCCACGTGCGGGGCGCGCTTGAAAAGCCCCTCCCCCATCCGCTGCGCTATGCATCCGGCCACAGCAACGCGGAGGGCCGGGTTTTTCTTTTTTAGTTTTTTGATCCGCCCAAGTTCGCTTAAAAATTTATGTTCCGCCTTGTCCCTTATGCTGCACGTATTGAAGATGATAAGGTCCGCATCCTCGGCCCCGGAGGCCTCGCGCATGCCTTTTTGGGCCAGCACCCCGGACATCCTCTCGGAATCATGGAAGTTCATCTGGCAGCCAAACGTGTGCATGTAAAACTTTTTCACATCATTATTATCACAGAAATTCCGGCTGGCGGGCAAATGCGGCAAAACAAGTTGTGACAGAGCTTACAGACCGGGATGCAGTTGCCTGATTAAAATCATTCATGTCTTTTCCCCTCCGGCAAGTCCGTATCCGCCAGTTTAAGACCGTACTGCCAAAAGCCCTCTTATTGGCCCTGGCGCTGGTTTTTTTGCCGGCACATGCGCATGCGGCAGCGCCGGCGGCCCGGAAAAAGCTGATACTTGTAACCGGCTTTGAGCCATTCGGGGGCGATGCAACAAACGGCTCATGGGAGGCGGTTAAAGACCTCAGCGGCAGGCATTTCGAAAATTCGGTTGTTGTAGCGGCCCGGCTTCCGGTGGTATGGGGCAAGGCAGCAAAAAAACTCCGCCAGCTTGTCAGATTTTATAAGCCCGTTGCGGTCATATCCTTCGGACAGGCAGGGGCCGGCCCGGTCCGCCTGGAAACAACAGCCCGTAATGTGAGAGGGGCGATACCGGATAATGAAGGGATGCTGCCCCAGGCAGGCATTGTGTATGTGGGCTCCCCTCAAACACTGGAGACAACGCTTCCGGCGCCGGGCATTATGGTCCGTCTGCTTGCCGCTGGAATACCGGCGGAGCAATCGCAGGACGCAGGTAATTATCTATGCAATGATACATTTTACAATCTGATGTTCAATCCGGGATTGAATTCCGCCAAAATGGCGCCGCGGGGTTTCATACACGTTCCGCCGCTTGGCTCCAGGGTAAGAACAAGCGGAGGCAAAACTGTGGTGTTCAACAGGCAATTGCTTCAAAGGGCGGCGGAGGTAATAGTTAACACGGTAGCGGAATCTATCAATCAGGAAAACTGAAAAACAAAAGAGGGGCAAGCTGCATGATGAAAAGAAAAGCAGCCGTTCGGGGATTACACCGGCACGTGGAGCATGATAAAGATTTTACAGTAAGGGGGGGAAAAGATACCGGGCCGGGTGAAAATTATGCTTTCGGCAGCGTGAAATAAAAAGTGGATCCTTCGCCCAAAGCAGACTCCACCCAGATGCGCCCGCCATGCCTCTCAACTATCTTCTTGCAGATGGCCAGCCCAAGCCCGGTCCCCTTTCCGCCCTTGTCCGCAACCTCCCGGTGCGCCCGTTCCAGCGGCTCGAATATCCTTTCCCTGTCTTCGGGGGCTATACCAAGCCCGTTGTCCTTGAAGCCAAACAACCATTGCCCGTTTCGGGCGGCGGACGAGATTTGAATTTCCGGCGGCCGGTCAGCATATTTCAACGCATTTGCAAGCAGGTTCCTGAATAACTGGGTCAGCAACGCCACGTCTCCCATTACCACCGGAAGGCTGCCCTCTCCGCCCTGCACCGCCACAGTTGCGCCCGAAGCCTCTATCTCACCCCGGAGTGCGGTTGCAGCGCTCTCAAGGACCTTATTGCAGTCGGTTTCCACAAGAGGTTTCTGCGAAGTGCCTATCCTTGCGTAATAGACAATATCCGAAAGCAGCCTCTCCATGGTCCTGAGGCCGTCCGCCGAATAGCCCAGGTATTCCTTCATCTTGGGTTCCATGTTCAGGCCGTACTTCGCAAGTATCAGCCCTATGAAATTGGAAGAAACAGAAAGCGGCGAACGCAGGTCATGCGAGAGGATGTTTATGAACCGGAGGATTTCCTGCGCGGATTTTTCCCGCTGGGCGGTGGCCTCGATGGTTTTGGCTTCAAGCTCCGCCTGCAGGCGCGCGCATTCCTTCCGCAGCTCTTCCGTTTGGTCCATGCTGTTTCCGGGGCGCTTCCCTGCTGGCAATCCACCTCTGGTATCGGGCCTGTCCGTCTGCCTCATGCGCGTCACTACCTAAACTATATCGCCGTATTGGACGGGAATCTAGTGTTGCAATTCACAAACCGTAATGCAAGAATATTGACAAGCTGGCAACAGTTGCTAGCATGTATCTAAACTGCGGAAAGGAGGTGAACGGAATGAAAAAGAAAATCCACGACAAAAAGACCCTGGAAAAAGAGGCGGAACTCTGGGCCGCGCTCAGGAAGAAGGTGGAAAGCGCTCCGGTGAAAGTATGCCGGAAATGAAGCAGCTGAAAGAGCTAGATCCCGCAGTTGCGGGACTGGATGCCGCCGGTCGGGCGGCCGGGTTCGACTTTTTTTTCCAGTGGCACCTGACGGAGAAGTGCAATCTGCGGTGCAAGCACTGCTATCAGGACGGGTCCGTCAAAAAGGACCTTTCTCTTCGTGAGATCAAGGCAACGATAGCCGAGATATCGGAGACACTGGACAGCTGGGCGCAGGCCGGCGGAATGCTGTTTGCGCCCAGTTTCAATATTTCCGGCGGCGAGCCCCTTGTCAGGCGTGACCTGATGAAAGTTCTTGAAGAACTTGCCGGCCGGTCATGGCCGGTATACCTGCTTACCAACGGCACGCTGGCCAGCCCGGAACGCGCAAAGGCCATTGGCGAACTGGGCAATGTAAAGGGGGTTCAGGTAAGCGTTGAGGGCCCGGAAAATGTGCATGACATGATCCGGGGCCGGGGCAGCCTGGCTCAGGCGCTATGGGGGGCAAGGAACCTGCTGGATGCCGGGCTGGTTGTGACCCTGAACGCAACCCTTTCGGACCTGAATGCGGAATATATCGACGATATGGTTTCACTGGCTCTGAGCATCGGCGTGCAGAGGCTTGGGTTTGCCAGGCTGGTGCCCTCTGGCAGGGGAGCGGCGCTTCATAACCATATGCTTTCTCCGGAACGGATGAAAAGCATGTATGAAAAACTGATGTCCATGAAAATTGACGGGCTGGAGATAGTTACCGGGGACCCTATTGCATCCCAGATGAAATTTTCTGCGGACGCGGGCTGCTGTTTGCCCGGGGGATGCTCTGCCGGATTGTTCGGGCTGACTATACAAGCCGACGGCACGGTTACCCCATGCAGGCGCTTGCCGGTGCCGCTTGGCAATATAAGGGAAGACTCCATAAGGGAGATATGGGCCAACTCCCCGGTCCTGGAAGCCCTGAGAGACAAGTCCAGATATAATGGCAGGTGCGCGGCATGCTCAAAGTGGGATTCCTGCAGGGGATGCAGGGCTGTGGCGTATGCCTGGTCTGCCATGTCGGGCAGCGGGGATTTTCTTTCGGAGGACCCCCAGTGCTTCCTTGAAACCGGCGAGGACAAAACACAAAAGCCGGAAAGCGCAATTCCCGCCAGGGGCTGATCTCAATCCTTGCCGGTTGGCCTTCCTTTGGTTTATCATCTCTTTGGTTTATAATCTAATGTGCGCGCCATTTTGAAAAAATCAAAACGTATCTCGTCTGAAGAAGCGCTGGAGCTGTTCCGCTCTGACGACATCTTTTCCATTGGAAGGCGCGCCGCAAGGCTTTCAGGCCAGTTGAACGGCAAAAAGGTATTCTATACCCGCAACATACACATAAACCCGACCAATATATGCATAAACAGGTGCAGGTTCTGCGCGTTCTCGCGCTCCAGGGGCGAGGAAGGCGCATATGAACTTACCGTGCAGGACGTAATCAAAAAGCTTAAAAAAGCACCGCCGTTTGACGAGGTGCACATAGTGGGAGGGCTGCATCCGGACTGGCCGCTTGCCCATTACACCGGGCTTCTTTCGTCCATTAAAAAAGAATTCAAGGGCGTAGGGATAAAAGCGTTTACCGCGGCCGAGGTGGATTACATGCAGCAGACAAGCGGATTGCCGTTTGAGCGCGTCTTCGAGGAATTGAAGGGCAGCGGCCTTGATGTTATGCCAGGCGGCGGCGCGGAGATATTCGCCCCGTCTGTGCGCAAAAAACTCTGCCCGGAAAAACTGACTGGCGCAAGATGGCTTCAGGTGATGAGGGCCGCCCACAATGCGGGCATAAAGACCAACGCCACGATGCTTTACGGCCATCTTGAAAGTTATTCGCACAGGATAAACCATCTTCAAAAATTAAGGGCGCTCCAGGACGAAACCGGCGGGTTCCAGGCGTTTGTGGCCCTGCCCTATCAGCCGATGACGTCCATCGGCGGCCACCACACCTCCGGCACGGAGGACCTGAAGTGCATAGCCGTAAGCAGGCTGTTTCTGGACAACATCCCGCATATAAAGGCGTACTGGATAATGCTTGGCGAAAAGCTCTCCCAGACCGCTCTTTATTTTGGCGCGGACGACCTGGAGGGCACCGTGATAGAGGAAAGAATAGCCCACTGCGCGGGGGCCTCCACCGAAAGCTCCATCGCTGAGAACAGGCTGCGCACCGTTATAGAAAGGGCCGGCAAAATCCCGGTGCGGCGGGACTCTTTTTACAGGGAAATCAAAAGCAAAAACAGGATGGCCAGATGAGGATTAACAAGGGAAAAGCGCTTAAGCTCCTTGAATCTGCGGACCTGCTGGAGCTTGGACAGCTGGCCGACGGGATGCGGAAAAAACTGCATCCAAAAAAGGTGGTTACGTTCGTTGTGGACAGAAACATAAATTACACCAATGTCTGCATAAACGGTTGCAAGTTCTGCGCCTTCTGGAGGCCTGAGGGGAGCCCTGAAGGTTATGTAATCAGCAAAGAAGAACTTGCAAGCAAGATAGAAGAGACCATCGCACTGGGCGGGACGCAGATACTTCTTCAGGGCGGGCTTAATCCGCAGTTGCCGATGGGGTTTTACACCGGCATGCTCGCCGGGATAAAAAGAGCGTTTCCGTCGATACGCATACACGGCTTCTCCCCGCCGGAGATCGAGTTCATTGCGCGGCAAAACCACATAACCATCCGGGAGGCGCTTGGAATCCTGCGCGCAGCCGGGCTGGATTCCGTTCCGGGCGGCGGCGCGGAAATACTTTCGGACAGGGTGCGCAAAAAAATCAGCCCGGAAAAGATAGGCGCCAAGCAATGGCTTAATGTAATGCGCGAGGCCCACAGGGCGGGCATGAGGACCACGGCCACCATGATGTTTGGCGCGTCGGAGTCTGCAGAAGACATAATCGCCCACCTGGATGCCGTAAGGGCGCTCCAGGACGAAACGGGAGGGTTTACCGCGTTTATCCCATGGAGCTTCCAGCCTGGCAATACTAAAATGGGCGGAATTGCGCCTGCTACCGGCGTGGATTATCTGCGGGTGCTTGCGGTATGCCGGATATACCTGGACAACATAAAAAATATCCAGGCCTCATGGGTTACGCAAGGGCTGAAGATGGCGCAGGTTGCCCTGAGGTTCGGCGCCAACGACTTCGGCTCCACGATGATAGAGGAGAACGTGGTGGCATCCGCGGGCGTGAAATACAGGGTTTCCAAGGACGATATCATACACGGCATAAAGGCGGCCGGGTTCAGGCCCGCCCAGAGGGACACACTGTATAATATTCTAAAATACTTTTAAAGATACGGGAGCGCTGATGGAAGAAAAACTTTATGACGTGCTTATCATAGGCGGCGGACCGGCAGGGCTTTCCGCCGCCCAGTACGCGGCGCGTGCGGGGCTTTCAACCCTTGTGCTGGATAAATCCAGAACAGCTGGCGCGCTGGCCTTTGCCCACAAGATAGAAAACTATCCTGGCATGTGCAATAAGCCGCTTTCGGGCAAAGAGCTTCTGGATATGTTCAGGGACCAGGCCATCAGTTTCGGCGCGGAATATCTTGAGGCGCAGGTTATTGGCGTAAATATCGGCGGCAACGTAAAAGAGGCCTTCACCATGGACAAGAATTACAGCGGCAAAACGATCGTAATCGCAACCGGATCAATGGGCCGGAAGCCCTCCATTAAAGGCGAGGCGGAGTTTTTAGGCAGGGGCGTAAGCTATTGCGCCGTATGCGACGCGGCATTCTTCAAGGGCAAGCGCGTATGCGTAATTGGCGGCTCTGAAGAGGCGTTCAAAGAGGCTGAATATCTTTCCAGGACGTGCTCCGAAGTTTACGTAATCTGCCCGCAGGACAAGCTGCCCGGCGGCGGGGAAAACCCGGCATTTCAGTCCGCAGTGATGAAGGTGATTAAAGGCACTACCGTTATGGCCATCGAGGGCAATGATACCGTGGACAGGGTGGTCATGGCCGGCCCTGACAAGCAGACGTCCAACCTGGACGTGTCCGGCGTGTTCGTGTACCTCCACGGCAGCCGTCCGATAACGGATTTCCTGGCCGGCGGCGTGGAGCTTTCCGAGGCGGACTGCATAGTAACCAACAGAATGATGGAGACATCCATCCCCGGCGTCTTCGGCGCGGGCGACGTTACCTGCGTGGAAGTAAGGCAGGTTGTGATAGCCGCAGCCAACGGGGCCGCTGCCGCCCTTTCGGCGGAAAAATACATCTCGCACAGGAAGAGAAGGAAGTACGACTGGGGAAGCTGAATAGGCGGAGTTTAAAATTCCTGTTGCTAAAATGAAGAGCAAGGAAGATCGGGGGCCGTACCGGACCAGTGGCGCGGCGTTAGCCGGTCGCTCGGACTCCGTTCTCGCGATGGTTTGGACAAAAAGAAAATATCTTCTCATTTGCCGTATTCATGTGGGCCGCGCGGCCTAAACCCTGCATTATGGAAGCGGGACGAGGCTGAACATAGGCGAACACCGCCCGCGAAAAAATCAGAGGACAATGAGCATCGTGCAGTGGCATAAAGCGCTGACAGAAGCAAAATCGCGCATTTCCAGATTAATGCCCCGGGAATGACGGCCCATTAAAAACCGGCCGGTTTTTTCTTTATGAGACAGTATTTATCTTGTGCGCCAGGCATCCGGCGCCAAAGCCGTTGTCTATGTTCATAACTGCTATCCCCGGCGCGCATGAATTAAGCATGGCAAGAAGTGCGGCAATACCTCCAAAGCTGGCCCCGTAGCCAACAGACGTTGGCACCGCGATAACCGGCTTGTCCGTAAGCGCCCCCACTACCGACGGCAGCGCCCCCTCCATCCCGGCCACTACTATAACGCACCTGGCCCCGTCCAGAAGATGCCGGTTCATGAGTATCCTGTGCAGGCCTGAAACCCCGGCATCGTAAAGCGTTTCCGTGCCGCTTCCCATGAAAGATGCCGTGAGGGCCGCCTCCTCGGCAACGGAAATGTCAGCCGTGCCTGCCGATACAATAAGCACCTTGCCCTTCTTCCGGCCGCCCTCCCCCGCCATAATCACGCCGGAGCGTGGATAAAAAAGCGCCTGTTTGATACCCAGGGAATCGTAAACCTGTTTGTCCGCTTTGGTGATAAGGAACTTCCCGGACTGCCTGAACATGCTTTTGGCAACCGCAGCCACATCTTCGATGTGCTTGCCTTTGGCAAGTATAACTTCCGGGATGCCCTGCCTCATCGTCCGGCCATGGTCCACCTTGGCAACGCCTATGTCCTCATAATGGATTATGGGCTTGAGGGCGGCCATGGCCTCATGAAGGGTAATCTCCTTTCCGGACAGGCTGGAAAGTATTCTCTTTAGCTTCGCGTTGTCATTGGGCATTGAACTCGCCCTTAAGCGTGCGCGTCATAAGGAGGGTAACGGCCTCTCTGGGTGATTTCCCTTCGAAAATTACTCTATAAACCTGTTCAGTTATCGGCAGCTCCACACCGTGTTTTCCGGCAAGCCCATAAGCGGACCGCGAGGTCTCCACGCCTTCGGCAACCGACCGGCTGGACCCGGCGATCTCCGTGGCGGACATGCCGCTTGCCAGCTTCAGGCCGAACGAATAGTTTCTTGACAGGTTTGCCGTGCAGGTCAATACCAGATCGCCTATGCCTGAAAGCCCGGAGAACGTCTGCTCGTTTGCGCCCATTGCCGCGCCCAGGCGCTTCATCTCCGCAAGTCCCCTGGTTATCAGGGCGGCCCTGGCGTTGTGCCCAAGGCCCAGCCCGTCTGAAATGCCTGCGGCTATGGCTATAACGTTCTTCAGGGCCCCGCCCAGTTCAACACCTGTAACATCGGAATTTGTATACACCCTGAAAAAAGAGGTGTTCATCAGTTCCTGCACCAGAAGCAGGTCCTTTTTTGAGCTGCCTGCCACCGCAACTGCCGTAGGCGCGCCAGCGGCCACTTCCTTTGCAAAGCTTGGGCCGGACAGAACCACGGACTCCAGCCCGGTTATTTCTTTTATGATCTCAGAGGGCCGCTTGAAGGTTTCTCTTTCAATCCCTTTGGATGCGCTTACAATTATTGCGCCTTTGGCCAGCAACTTGGGCGCGCCTGCCAGCACCGAACGCATATATTGGGTGGGCACAACGTTTATCACAAACCGCGCGCCGTTGACAGCCTTGTCAAAATCCGATGTGGCTTTCAGATTGTCCGGCAGTTTCACGCCGGGAAGATACAGGTTGTTTTCGCGGGTGTCCTCTATCTTCTTTGCCAGTTCCTGTTCCAGCGCCCACAGGGTAACGTCCAGGTTTTTGCCGGCCAGAAGCCCTGCCAGCGTGGTCCCCCAGCTCCCCGCCCCTATTACCGCCGCGTAGCTCACGCCGCCCCTATTGCCTTATCCAGCCTTTTAAGCGTACGCTCTTTACCGATTATCTCCAGCACCTCATAGATGCCGGGGCTTACGGTGCCGCCGGTTACCGCCACCCTTGCCGGCTGGGCCACCTTGGCCAGCTTGGCGTTGTGCTTTTCAACGACGGATTTAAACGCATTTTCCAGCGTGTCGTGAGTGAATTTATCCAGACCCGAAAGCGCCTCCCGCACGTCCTTTAAATAAGGAAGCGTATCGGCATTTATGAATTTGGCTTTGGCCTGCGGGTCCATTTCCACTTCTTCCTGAAGATAATAGCTCATCGCCTGGGCCAAATCCACAAGCGTCTTGGACCGCTCTATCAATGTTGCCACGGCCTTTTCAAGCCAGCCGCGGTCTATCTTTTCCGGGGCCGCGCCGTAATAATTTTTTTCTTTCAGAAAAGGCATCAGCATGCCGGCAAGGGCGGCGGGCGGCGTAGCCCGCATGTACTCGCCGTTCAGCCAAAGGAGTTTTTCAGGATTGAACACCGCGGCTGATTTGCCGATGTCTTCAAGCGAGAAGAAATCAACAAGCTCCTCACGTGTAAAAACTTCCTTGTCCCCATGGGACCATCCAAGCCTGGCAAGATAGTTCACAAGGGCGTCAGGCAGGTAGCCCATGTCCCTGTACGCCATTACGGAAGTGGCCCCGTGCCTCTTTGACAACCGGGTTTTGTCCGCGCCCAGTATCATTGGCAGGTGGGCGAACTTGGGCGGCTCATGCCCCAGCGCCCTGTACATATGTATCTGCTTGGGGGTGTTGTTGAGGTGGTCGTCTCCCCTGATAACATGGGTTATTTTCATCTCCACATCGTCCACCACCACCACAAAATTATACGTGGGCGTACCATCGGAACGGGCTATAATGAAATCATCCAGCTGGGCGTTTTCAAACAGAACGTGGCCGCGGATCAGGTCCTCCACTACCGTCTCTCCGGACTCCGGCATCCTGAACCTGACGGAGGCGTTGCCCTCCCTTCCCGGTGGCGGGGTTTTCAGGTTCCTGCATCTGCCATCATACCTGGGCGGTCTCCCCCCGGCAAGCGCCTTCTGCCTTCTTTCCTCCAGTTCTTCGGGGGTGCAGTAGCAGCGGTATGCCTGGCCTTTTTCAAGCATCTCCTCAACGTGCTTTTTGTATACATCGAACCGGTCGGTCTGGCGGTACGGGCCCTCCTCCCAGTCCAGTTTCAGCCATTTCATCCCCTGGATTATGGCCTCTATGTATTCATCGGTGGAGCGGGTGCGGTCCGTGTCCTCTATCCTCAGCACGAAAGTGCCTTTTAAATGCCTTGCGTAAAGCCAGTTGAAAAGGGCGGTCCTTGCGCCGCCTATATGAAGATACCCAGTAGGGCTGGGGGCAAATCTTACTCTGACCAAAGATTCCTCCGGAAGAAGTAAAGTTAAATGTAGAATATATCAGAATACAGTGCGGGGGCGCAAATTGGTCCGTAACAATATAAGGCTTATCTGGCCCCCTCTTTAAGCCTTTCACGCACGAAATCCACATGCTCCAGCAGCACGTAAAACTGGTCGCCAAACGAGGCGGGCAGTTTCATCCTGTTTACCTCTTTGCCTATGCGCTCCAGCCGTTCCATCAGTTTCTGGCGCTCCTGGGGTGAAGGCTGCGCCAGCATGTCTTTTTCCAGCGTAAGCAGTTCGCGGTACCAATGGTAGATGCGCATCTTTATCCGCCACTGGTAAACGGCCGGGATTATCTTCATGCCCGGAAACAAAAGAACAATCAGCGGCACCACCACTGCCAGTATCCGGGTGGAGATGCTTGCAAGCCTGAAGGGAAGGCTGCGGTAGAGAAACGTCTTGCCCGATTTATAGAACCGGAGCGCCTCCGGGCTTATCCTGAACTCATGCTGTATGGGGGCCGGAAACTGCCCCGCCCGCTGCAGGATGTTTGCCTTTCCGTGCACCTCCTGAGCAGCCTCGATGAGTAGGTCCTGGAGGGCCGGATGCAGGTTTTTCCGCACAACCAGTTCCACCATGGGGGCCACAAGCCACACGTCATGGGCGGGGATATCCATACCGAAATCCACGGCGCCCTTTGGAATATCAAGCTTGTTTAAATAGTGGAGCTTGCGGGAGTATGCATCAGCCTGGGAGAAATCGAGCAGCCTGATATCGGGGGTAAGGAAGAGTTTACGCATCGTCTGCACCGAAGCGGACTCTCCCATCAGGAAAACGGCGTCTATTTTTCCGTTAACAAGCTCGTTTACGGCATCGTTGGTATCAAGGCCAAGGAGGGTTGTCTCGCCGCCCGGCTCTATCCCGTTTGCCGCAAGCAGGTTCAACGCAAGCGCCCTGGTGCCGCTGCCTGGCTGGCCGATGGATATGCGCCTGCCCTCCAATTCCGAGAGCATGTCAAAAGACCCGCTGCCTTTATAAAAAACCAGCAGCGGCGCATACGAAACGCTTCCAAGTGAAACCAGGTTATCTGTATTTACGCCATTGGCAAGGCCGCCCTGAACAAAACCCGCATCTACCTTGAATTTAGGGTCCGCCAGCCTCTTGAGATTTTCCACGGAGCCATCCGAGGGCAGGATTTTCAGTTTTACGCCGTTTTTTGCCAGTATCTTCGCGTATTTTTCCGCGTTCATCTCAAAGATGCTGCCCTTTGGCCCGCTGGTGATAACGATAGTGGTGGGCGGGGCCGAATAGAAAAACCAGAATGCGGCCACAGCGATTGCAATGGCGCTTACGATTACGCAAGCTGAAACGGGGCGGTTTACGCCGAAAAGGTCGTTCAATACCGTATGCAGCCTTTTAAAAACTTTCGCGCCGTTGTTTTTCATCACGATATTCTATTATAAAGGCTCTTCAGGCTTTCTTGTGGACAAAAGGGATTTCTTTTTTAGCGGCCTTTCGGGTTGATTTTGAACGAAACGGGCAGATTCAGGCATACCGGCGAACGCCGCAAATAAAGTTGCCCCACAGGAAACCCAGCAGAGCCATTATAAATTTATACGGCCTTATATGCTTCATTTCTTTCTTTTACCTTTTTTTTATCATAAGCATATATGATATAATTTTCGCGGTTTTGCCTATGGACACAGTAGAGAAGCTTAAAATCCTTTCCGCCGATTCCCAGTATGATCTTGCATGCGCCTGCGGCACCACCAAAACCGGCCATAGGAAGCGCGGGCTGGATGGCAAATGGCTGTACCCTGTTGCCTTGCCCGGCGGCGGACAGACAATCCTTCTTAAAACCCTGCTTTCAAACGCCTGCTCCGGCGGATGCAAATACTGCCCGCTAAGGGCCAAAACGGACATAAGAAGGTGCACGCTTGCCCCCGATGAAGTGGCCCGCGTGTTCATGCAGTATTACGAAAGGCGGATGGCCTTTGGCCTGTTCCTCAGTTCCGGCATAATGGGCAGCGCCGATGCCACCATGGACAGGATAAACGCCGCCGCAAGGATACTCAGGTACGGTTACGGCTTCAAGGGATATATACATCTTAAAGTAATACCCGGCGCCTCCGATGCCGCCATAGAGGATTCACTATCGCTTGCCACAGCCGTTTCCCTGAATATCGAAACGCCCGGCAAAAAACACTCGGACAGGATTTCGGCCGGCAAGGATTACCTGACGGACATAATAAGGCCAATCCGTCTTATGGGAGGGCTTACCGCGCGGGGCAGGCGGTACCAGCGCGTCAAATGCACCACGCAGTTCATAGTGGGCGCGTCTGACGAAACGGACTACGAGATAGTGGGCTCCATGTACAGCCTTTACGGGGAGATGAATTTCAAACGGGTCTATTTCTCCGCGTATCAGCGCGGCCTTGGGGAGCCGGATATACCAGGCGAGATGAAACCATTTGCGCCGCGGAAGAACGATGCGCTTGTTCGCGAGCACCGCCTTTACCAGGCCGATTTCCTTTGCCGCAAATACGGCTTTAAAAAAGACGATATCCTGTTTGGCCCGGACGGCAACCTGAGTATGGACAAGGACCCCAAAGAGGTCTGGGCGGACAATCACCCGGAGTTTTTTCCCGTCCGGTTAAATACGGCCACTAAGGAGGCTCTGCTGAAAGTGCCGGGGCTGGGGCCGGATACGGCGCAGAAAATAATAGAGGCAAGAGGCTTTGGCAAGATCAGGCGGATTGAGGAACTTGGGGTAAAGGGCAAAAGACTTGCAAGGATAAAGGCCTACGCAGTGCCGGAATAAAAACTGTTCTTCAGGCCTTCTTGCGGATAAAAATGATTTCTTTTAATAGCCTTTCAGGTTGATTTTGCTTAAACCCTGCATTCAATAACCAATAACCGCCGTGTTTCGTCCGTAGGTTTGAAGCGCTCATCGGCCCGCATCCCGCAAACAAGCATAATGTCTTCCCCCGAAATTATCAGCGGCACGGCATCCCGCTGGTCCCTTGGCACCTTTTCGTCAACAAAGAAATCCTGAAGTTTTTTGCGGCTGCCCGCAAGCCCTGCGGGGCAGAAGAAGTCTCCGTCCTGCCTGGCCCTTATGACAAGCGGGAAACTCACCCTGTCCGCATCGAACAGATATGTTTTTTTTGGTTCTCCCGGTTGAAAGCCCTTTTCCGCAAAATACACTTTTATTATCTTTCCCGTTCCCGGCACCTCAAGCTCGCCCGGCCCTTCCATGTTGGCCGGTTCTACCCTGGACGGCACCTTTGTGGTTATCAGGAACGTGGAATATTTCTTTATTGCGCGAACGCCGTGGGGAAGGTTTATCCTGTCTCCGGGGGCGCCCTTTTTCACAAGTTTTATAATGTCCTCTATGTGCGTAAACTCAACGCCCCTTAGCCCGGCGGTAATGTCCAGCATCTTTCTTAAAACCCTTCTTAATATCACGATGTCCAGGGATTCAAGCGGGGACAAAAAAAATTCCACTTCGCCATCAGCTTTATTGTGAAGCAGGCGCATAATGGTTTTTAGCACCACGGACTCAAAATAACGTTCCTCTTCGGCCAGCACGTTAGCCGTCCTTGTTGCCGCGGATACAAATGAAGGGTTTATCTCCTTTAAAACCGGAACAACGGAAAGCCTTATCCTGTTTCTAAGATAATCCTCCTTCAGGTTGGACGGGTCCGTGATATAACCGATCTCTTCGCGGCCAAGGAATTCTTCTATTTCAGCCCTGGGCGTTTCTATAAGCGGCCTGATGATCTTTCCTCTAACGGGCGGAATTGCAGACAGGCCTTTCGGGCCGGCGCCTCTTAAAAAACGCATGAGGAACGTTTCAGCCTGGTCGTCCGCATTGTGCGCCACGGCTATTTTTGCAAGCCCAAGACGTACAAGCCATGAATCAAATGCCTTGTACCTCAGCTCGCGCGCGGCCTCCTGCTTGCCAAGCCCCTCTTTTTCGGCATATGAGATCACGTTTATCTTTTCCGTATGGAATTCAACGCCCAAAGACTGGCACAGGTTTTTGG
The DNA here is from genome assembly GCA_021788025.1 of Nitrospirota bacterium. Classification (GTDB taxonomy): domain Bacteria; phylum Nitrospirota; class Thermodesulfovibrionia; order Thermodesulfovibrionales; family JdFR-88; genus JAKAKS01. Next base: position 7,591 of record JAJYLE010000002.1, on the reverse strand, counting down.
CAAACGCGGCCTCGCCCGGGGTTTCATCAGGCCTCAGCCCATGGTCTATATAGACGGCGTGAAGTTTAAGCCCGTACTCGTCTTTAAGCCTGGAGAGCACAACCATCAGGCAAACCGAGTCCGCCCCGCCGGACAGGCCAATGAGAACTCCGTTGCCCCCTTCGCGTGAGAGCATCGAATGGGTGTCTATTGTTTTTTTAACTTGGCCGGGGATGTCCATAAGTACCGTCATTCGCAAAAAGTGATTCGTTTGCCGTTAAAAACGAACACGGATTTTTTTAATTACAGCCTTACCGGTAAGCCTTTATCTCTAAGGTATTCCTTGGCCTGGCGGATGGAGTATTCCCTGTAATGGAATATGGAAGCGGCAAGCACGGCGTCCGCTTTCCCCTCGGCCAGCCCATGATAAAGATGCTCCAGGTTTCCGGCCCCGCCGGATGCTATCACCGGGATGGAAACGGCTTCCGAGACAGCCCGCGTAAGCCCTATGTCATAGCCGTCCTTGGTGCCGTCGCGGTCCATGCTGGTTAAAAGTATCTCGCCCGCCCCCAATTCCTGCATGTAAACGGCCCATTTCACAGCGTCCAGCCCCATCGGGGTGCGGCCGCCGTGGATATAGACTTCCCACGAATCGCCTTCGCCCGTAAGCAGGCTTGGATGGCCATTGGCCCATGCGGGCGGATTGCCCCTTTGCGCGCCTGCCATATGTCTTTTGGCGTCTATGGCCACTACAATGCACTGGGAGCCGAACCGCCTGGCCGCATCGCGAATGAATTCGGGGTCCTTAACAGCAGAAGTATTTATGGACACCTTGTCACTTCCGGCCTTAAGCAGTGTCCTTATATCGTCCAGGTCCTTGATGCCCCCGCCCACGGTAAAAGGCATGAACACACGCTCCGCCGTCCTCTGCACCACGTCTATTATGATGTTTCTTTTCTCGTGAGATGCCGTGATGTCCAGGAAAACCAGTTCGTCCGCGCCCTGCTCGTCATAAAAAACGGCGTTTTCAACCGGGTCGCCCGCATCCCGCAGGTTTACGAAGCTGACACCTTTTACCACACGCCCGTCCTTAACGTCCAGGCAGGGGATTATGCGCTTTGCAAGCATTTTCAGCTTTTTCCTTTCGCAAGTCCTATCGCGGCCTTTAAATCCAGGGAGCCGGTATAGATCGCCTTGCCGGTGATCGCCCCCCAGATATTGCCCGCCGCTACCAGATTTTCCACGTCTTTTATATTGGAAATTCCGCCCGAAGCGATAACCGGGACATTCACATGCGAGGCCATCTTCTTCATCGCCCCGATATTGGGGCCGGAGAGCATCCCGTCCCTTGCTATGTCCGTATATATGATGCCGGCAGCCCCGGCTTCAGCCATTCTGCCTGCCAGTTCCAGGGCGTCCACCCCGGTTGTTTCCACCCAGCCCTTAATGGCCACTTTGCCGTTGTTGGCGTCTATGCCAACAAGCACTTTCCCGGGATATTTGTCGCATGCGGCCTTGAGCAGGCGGGGGTCCTTTACCGCTGCCGTGCCGATAATCACCCTGTCTATTCCCATGGAAACAAGCCCGTCTATGGCTTCCATATTCCTTATGCCGCCGCCAACCTCTATGGGGATGTCTATGGCTTTTCTTATCTGCCGGATGCCTTCAAGGTTGGCCTGCGCGCCGGAGAAAGCGCCGTCAAGGTCCACAACGTGCAGAAGCTCCGCCCCCATGCCGGCCCATTTTCTGGCCGTGCCTGCCGGGTCCTCGGAATAGACGGTGGAGTCCTCTGCCCTGCCCTGCAGAAGCCGGACGCACCTGCCGTCCTTAAGGTCTATCGCGGGAATAATCAGCATTCGTTTATAATAATATAAACGGGCAGTTTTAGTTTGTAATGAAAAGGTGTGCCGATATATGAAATTGAAGTTCGCCGCTCTCCTTTCCTTTTTACTGGTTGCCATAGCCGTCCCTTCAAGGGGGGACTCTTTCTTCAAGGTGCCCGAAACCCTGCAATACCAGCTTGTCTGGAACGGGATACACGCGGGGGATTCCAGCCTCACCATAACCGACACCGGGAACTCTGAATACAAAATAGTATCCGAAGCGCATTCAGCCAAATTTATATCGCTGTTCTATACGGTGGACGACAGGGCGGTAAGCATTGTGCGCAAGGGCTCCCTTACACCGCTGGAATACCGTATCAAGGTCCACGAGGGCCATACCAGGAAGAACAAGGAGTACCTCTTCCCGCAAAACCAGATGTTAAAGACCACTTACATCGATTACGAGGACAAGGATAAAGAAACGTTCGACACGCCGCCCGGAATACTGGACCCCCTTTCCAGCTTCTACTACCTGAGGACCATCCCGCTTGAAATCGGCAAGCCGGTATACGTGAAGATATTCGACAGCAAAAAGGTTTACGACGTTAAGGTAAGGGTAATCCGGAAAGAGCGCGTCAACACGTGGGTTGGCTCCTTCAATACAATACTTGTAAACCCAATCCTTAAATCCGAAGGCATATTCGCCAAAAAAGGCAAGATATACATCTGGCTTACCGACGATGACAAGCGCGTGCCGGTGATGCTTGAAACGGGCACCAAGATCGGGGCCATAAAGGCCATACTGAAGCAGGGCACCTTCTGAGCTTGGGCGCCAACCCCGCCGTCTCCTTCATAATCCTGAACTGGAACACAAAGGACCTGCTCCTGGGCTGCATCGGATCTATTGGCAAAACGGTCCGCAATTATCCGTATGAGATTTGGGTGGTGGACAACGGCAGCGTGGACGGAAGCGTTAATGCAGTCAAAGAGACGTTCCCCTCACCGGCCCACAATATCCGGATTATCGAAAATAGAAGAAACGCCGGATTTGCCGGGGCCATGAACCCTGCCATGCGCCTGATAGAATCCAGGTACGCCGTGCTGCTTAATTCGGATGTTGTGCTTTGCGATGGCGCGATAGACGCCATGGCGGATTTCATGGAGCAAACGCCCGATGCCGCCCTGTGCAGCGGACAGCTTTTAAACGCGGACGGCACCCCCCAGAACTCGATTGCACCCTTCCCTTCACTTCTTACCGAGCTGACAAATAAAAGCGTATTAAGGCGGCTGGCCCCCTCGAAATATCCTGGCAAGGAAACAGTCTTCGCCTCGCCTGTGCCGGTAGATTCTGTTATAGGGGCCTGCATGATGGTAAGAAAGAGCGCGATGGATGCCGTGGGCCTTCTGGATGAGGATTATTTCTTCTTCTTCGAAGAAACGGACTGGTGCCTGCGGTTCCAAAAGAATGGGTTCAAGGTATATCATGTACCACAGGCGCGTATCTATCATTTGCAGGGGCAAAGCGCAGGGAAAGTGCCGGTGCGCTCCCGCATAGAATACTGGAGGGCAAGGTACATCTACGCCAGAAAGCATTGGTCTATAACAGCCCGCATTGTATTGACAGCCGGGCTTCTTGTAAAGGCAGCGGTTGGGCTTGCGCTGAATATTGTGCCATGGCTTTTTGCGCTCGTTTATTTGCGGCCATCTCAAAAAAGAACAAATAAGGCCCAGCTTTATGGCACTCTTCTGGTTTGGCACCTGCTAGGCCGCCCGGCGTCGTGGGGGATGTCCGGGAAATGAAAATCCCTGCTTCCGTTGCCATCATCGCCTTTAACGAGGAAAAGCGCATCCGCGCCTGTCTGGAGTCCGTAAAGGACTTTTCCGAGATAGTCATAGTGCTGGATACCCGCACAAATGACGCCACGGAGGCCATCGCCAGGGAGTTCAGGTGCGAAATATTCCGGGAGCGCTGGAAAGGGTTTGGCCCGCAAAAGCAAAGCGCGGTGGAAAAGTGCTCCAATGAATGGGTGCTGTTAATAGACTGTGACGAGGTTTTGCCTGCGGAAACTGCTCATGTTATATCGTCCGCCATTATTAACCCCGGCGTGGGCGCTTACTCTTTCCCCAGGAAAAACTATCTTCATGGCCGGTGGCTGCGCCACGGCGACTCCTGGCCAGACAGGCAGACCAGGCTTGTAAGGGGCGGCCACGGCAAGTTCAACTCGATAGTCCATGAATCCTGGGCGCCCGATTCAGGCCGCATAGCCGCTTTGGATTGCCCCATCGAGCACCGCCCGTTTGAAAATTACGCGGACATGCTGGACACGCTTAACCGTTATTCTTCCCTGATAGCCGAAGACATGTTCTCCAGGGGGAAGCGCACCAGCCCGGTTTCCGCCGTATCACGCGCATCATGGATGTTCTTGAGAACCTACTTTGTTAAACTTGGATTTCTGGACGGCTTTGACGGCTTTGTGTCTGCCCTGCTAAAGGGCGCGGGGTCGTTTTTCAAGTACGCGAAGCTGCTGGAACTTCAAAGAAGCCGTTGATTTTTTCTGACGAACACTGCCACGCGAAAAGAAACGAGAAAGATTGCCTGCTCATAAACATAATAGCGTGACCGTAGATCAAACCTTCCCGCTTTTGTCCTCAAAACCGAACTGGGCGTCGTAGATCCTCTTGTATTCGGGGCTGGAGGCAAGCAGTTGCTCATGAGTTCCAATGGCTTTCAGTACGCCTTTTTCCAGCACAAGTATCTTTGATGCCTTCTTGATTGTGGAAAGCCGGTGGGCTATAATGAACGTGGTGCGGTCCCGCATCAGGTTTTCAAGCGCCATCTGCACAATGGCCTCCGAGGATGAATCCAGCGAGCTTGTTGCTTCATCCAGTATCAATACCGGGGGGTTTTTAAGGACGGCGCGGGCTATGGAAATCCTTTGCCTCTGCCCGCCCGAAAGCTTTACGCCCTTTTCTCCTATCTTCGTATCGTATCCCTCCGGAAGCTCCATTATAAAATCGTGGGCGTAAGCCGCCCTGGCCGCGTTCTTTATATCTTCGTCTGAAAATGCGCCGTCCGCAAACGCAATATTGTCCCGCACATTGGTGTTAAACAGCACCACATCCTGGGTGACTATCCCGAAAAGAGTTCTGAGGGACTTGAGCCTGAAAGAGGCTATGTTTTTGCCATCCATAAGTATCTGGCCGCTGGTGGGCTCGTAAAACCTTGGCAAAAGGCTCATCAGCGTAGATTTGCCGCTGCCGCTGGCCCCAACGATGGCCACCGTTTCGCCTGGGGCCGCCTTGAAGCTTATGCCGTCCAGGGCCTTGCCGGGGCATGAGGCATAAGTGAAGCTTACGTTACGGTATTCGATTGACTCTTTTATGTCCTGCACCTCAGCGCCGTCCTGCGGCTCCGCAGTAATATCAAGGGCATCCAGTATCCTTTGAAGCGGAGCGCTTGCCTGCTGTATCTCGGCGTTGGCGCGTGAAAGCCGCCTTACAGGGGTGTATACCAATCCGGCAGCCACAAAGAAGGACGTAAAGCCGCCCACCGTAAACCGGCCGTGCACAATAAGGGAGCTGCCATACCACACTATAAGCGCAATGCAAACGCCGCCGGACATTTCCATTACAAAGGTTATAAGCTGGATCAGGCGGACCGCTCTCATATTCTCCCTGTAAAAGTCCGAAACCCTGTCCCTGAAACGCCTGGACTCGGTCTTCTCCCGCACAAAGGCCTTTATTAGCCTTATCCCGGTAAAGCTCTCCGAAAGGTCCTCCGTTATAAAAGATATCTTTTCCTGTATGCGCATACCTATGCGCCTTAGCCTTTTTGCAAGCCTTCCAACGCCGAAAAGGGCCATGGGCAAAAGGACAACGGCTATCAGGGCCAGGTCCCACCGCAGCCAGAAGAGGTATCCCACAAGGGCGATGGTTGTGGCTGTCTCTATTACAACCTGCTTGAATGTAATGGCAACCACGTTCTGGATGGCGGCCGTGTCGTTTACCACGCGCGAGATCATCCCGCCCGTGGAGGCCTCGCTAAAATGGCTTACCGGCAGCTCCAGCATATGGTCGTAAAGCCGGGCCCTCAATCCGGCGATAAGTTTATGCCCCACCGATTGCATCAGGTACTCGTAAAAATAATTTAACGTGCCCCTGGCGGCAAAAACACCCAGGATTGCAAGGGGCACCCAGTTCAGCTTCTGGAAGTTCTTTGGTATCAGTATGCCGTCCATGATGGGTTTTACAATCCAGGCCAGAAAAGCGCTAAGCCCGGACACCCCCAGGCTTAACACAACGGCAACCGCCACCCTCTTCCAGTAAGGTCTTATTAATGGCATGAAACCGGCCATGCCGCCGGATGCTGGATTACGCATGCAGTATTTTACCTCATGTGTCCGGGCCTGCGCCGGTGCGCATACGGTTTTAACTGCACGGCTTCGTGTTTCGAGTGCCAACATTGCCTGTTATGACCGGCGAAAAGCAAAAACTCCATGGCAAACAAAAATATTCTATTGACTTATTTCAATGAAAAATATTATATTTTTCAATAATTTGGGGAGGGGGGAAGGTAGAGAATCTATAAACAGTGCTCTCCTTTTTCCTGTTTCAAAAATCCTTCCAGCTTGCTATTCCCTTTTTCCGGCAAGGATTGCGGGTGATCTGAATGCAACATGCTGATCTTGAACTTTATACCCAGCTGGTCCTCAGCCAAAAAGGCGGGGATGCATTCCCCGAAAACGGAAAGGCCGCCGACAAGAAACGTCTTATTAATGCCCTGAACTATGTAAATTTCCAGGGCGGGCAAATAGTCCTTTATTTCAAGCACCCGGAATTCAACTCCAGCTTTTCGGTAAACGTCAAGCCATCGCCTGTCCTTTCGGACTTTCTTGACTGCCCGTGGACGGAAAAACCTAACCTGGCCAAATTAAAGGCAATGCAGTTTCAATACCTGATCCTGGATAACGGCAAAAAGAACCTTTTTGCCATCCCTTCCGTAAAAGAGATAAACGATGAAGGTATAAGCTTTATTTTGCCTGAGACCTGCCTGGAGCTGAATATAAGGAAAATCAGGCGGTTCAAATGCGAAGGGGAAGATATAAAGGCGGAAGTCATACAGAATGCTGCCTGCCTGGAGGGCGTGCTCAGGGATTTCAATTCCGGTTCTTTAAGCGTGATTGTGCACGGCGAATCCCTGAAAAAATCAAAGTGGATCAATCTGGATGCCCCAGTAATGCTGCTGCTTAAAAAAGCAGAAGGCCTGGTCTATTCCGGGCAATGTGAAATCTTCAGGGAGGGCGGAGAGCGCGAAAGCAAAGTATTTGTGCTCCGGCCCAAGAGATTAAACATACCCAGATACAGAAAAAAGGAATTCCGCAGTTCCAGGGTGCAGATTACCCCCCCGCTCAGCGCGTGTTTTCGTCATCCGCTTACCGGGAAGATCATGAATCTGGAGATTTTTGATATCTCAGGCACCGGCTTTTCAACAGAAGAGCAAATGAATTCACCGGTGTTGCTTCCGGGGCTCGTAATTCCGGACATTGAAATACAGCTCGCCTGCAATACAAACATAACATCCCATGGCCAGGTAGTCTATAGTGAACCTAACAGTGAGGGGTCATCGAGGGGCGGCATAGCATTTCTCGACATGGAATTGAAAGAGCAGTCCAAGCTATTCTCACTGCTCCAGCGCGCCAGGAACAGAAAAAATTCCAACTCTAAGCTGGATCCGGATGACCTCTGGGAATTGCTGTTCGAGGCGGGCTTCATCTATCCCGGAAAATACG
>JAJYLE010000079.1 GCA_021788025.1 Nitrospirota bacterium | reverse complement strand
CGATCTCCAGGAAAAGACTTACGCTGCCGGAAAGATACCGGGCGGCTTTTTCAAGCGTGAAGGCAAACCCTCCGAAAAGGAAGTCCTCACCTCAAGGCTGATAGACAGGCCCATAAGGCCGCTCTTCCCCGACGGTTTCTTCTCCGAAACCCAGGGGATAGCGTCACTGCTGTCTTTTGGCAGCGAGAACATCTCGGACATGCTCAGCATAACCGGAATGTCCTGCGCCCTCATGATATCGGATATCCCCTTTGACGGGCCGGTTGGTGCGGTAAGGATCGGATTTAAGGAAGGAAAACTCATAATCAATCCAGACCTCAGCGAAATCGAGGACTTGGACCTGAATATAGCCGTAGCCGGCACCGAGGACTTCATCGTTATGGTGGAGGGCGGCGCAAACGAGGTTTCCGAGGCACTGCTTATAGAGGCCATCGACACGGCTCACGCCGAGATCAAGAAGATATGCAAATTCCAGCACGAGATAAGGGAAAAGATCGGCAAACCCAAAAGGCAGCTGATTATTCAGGAATCAGACCCCGCTTTGGAACAGTCTGTCCGCAACCTGATACTGGACAAGGTAAAGGAATGCATAGTCATCCCGGACAAACTTGTAAGGCAGGCCGCGCTGGACAGGCTTCGCGACGAAGCAATCACTGCCCTCAACACGGACCCCGAGAAAAACAGGGCCAAGGAGATAGCAGGGGCCTTCTATTCGGTTGAAAAGCACCTCGTGCGGGACATGATAATAAACGAAAGCAGGAGGGCTGACGGCCGCAGGCCAGACGAAATAAGGAAGATCACGGCAAGGGTGGGGCTTCTGCCCCGCACCCACGGTTCCGCCCTGTTTGTAAGGGGTGAAACCCAGTCACTTTCAGTTGCAACCCTTGGGACGGCGGATGACGAGCAGAAGATAGACGCCCTTGAGGGCGAAAGCTATAAAAGGTTCATGCTTCATTATAATTTCCCTCCGTTTTCCGTGGGCGAGGTAAAGTTCCTCAGGGCCCCCGGCAGAAGGGAGATTGGGCATGGCGCGCTTGCGGAACGCGGCATCAGGCCGATGATACCGTCCAAGGAGGAATTCCCATATACGATCCGGGTTGTTTCCGATATACTGGAATCTAACGGGTCCTCTTCCATGGCCACGGTATGCGCCGCAACGCTGGCCCTTATGGACGCTGGCGTGCCCATAAAGGCTCCCGTTGCAGGCATCGCCATGGGCCTTATACTTGAAAACGGCAAGCCGGTTATACTTACGGACATCCTGGGGCTGGAAGACCACCTGGGCGATATGGACTTCAAGGTCACCGGTACGGAAAAAGGCATAACGGCCTTTCAGATGGACGTAAAGACAGCTGGCATAAACAGGGCCATACTCACCGAGGCGCTCCACAGGGCGCGCGAAGGCAGGCTTTTCATCCTTGGCAAGATGATGGAGGTAATCTCTACGCCCAGGGGCAACCTTTCGCCCCATGCGCCGCGCATCTTTACAATGCAGATAAAGCCTGAAAAGATTAGGGAAGTTATCGGCACGGGCGGCAAGGTGATAAGGGGCATAGTGGAAGAGACCGGGGTAAAGATAGACATTGAGGACTCCGGGCTCATAAACATAGCCTCCAATGATGAGGCCGCAGCCATGAAGGCCAAAGACATAATTCTGGGCATAGTTGCCGAGGCCGAGCTAAACAAGATATACACCGGAAAAGTGGTAAGGATTACCGACTTCGGGGCGTTTGTTGAGATTCTGCCCGGGGTGGACGGCCTTCTGCACATATCCCAGATTTCTACAAAGCGCCTTGAAAAGGTGACTGACGAGCTTAAGCTTGGTGACGAGATACAGGTTAAAGTCATCGAGATAGACAAACAGGGCCGGGTAAGGCTCTCCCGAAAAGAACTCCTTAAAGCGGACCAATAGGCAAAGCTGCCTTTTAAATGCGCGTCCGCCTTCAGCGGACGCGCAAAGTCCTTACAAAATAAGATATTTTTCTTCCGGAGGCGGGCTTGTTCAGGAAAGAGCTTCTCGAAAACGGGATAGTGGTCTTGATGGAGCAGCTAAAGACCGTCCGCTCATTTACCTGCGGCATCTGGGTAAGGGTAGGCTCCCGGAATGAACCCACCCAGAAAAACGGCATCTCCCATTTCCTTGAGCACATGTTTTTCAAAGGCACAAAGTCCCGCTCCGCCAGGGACATAGCCGTGGAGATAGACGGCGTTGGCGGAGATTTAAATGCCTTTACCGCCAAGGAAAACACCGCTTTTTACGTAAAAGTGCTGGACACGCATATAGACACCGGGCTGGACATCCTTACAGACGTGTTCTGCCATTCCGTGCTGGATTCCGAGGAGATGAACAAGGAGCGCGGGGTGATCAAGGAAGAGATAAAGATGGTTGAGGACACCCCGGATGACCTGATACATGACCTTTTCAGCAGAAGCATCTGGGGGATGCACGGCATCGGCCAGCCGGTGCTTGGCACCAGGGCCACTGTTGCCTCGCTAGAACGGCAGGACCTGGTAAATCACATAAAAAAATTCTACGGAACCAGGGACACCATAGTCAGCTGCGCTGGAAGCTTCGACCCCGAAACCCTTCTGAAGCTGCTGAACGAGAAACTGGGCGGCTTGCGGAGAGGATCAGAGCCTTCGCCTAATCATACGGCCCAGTTTTCAGGCAAGGTTAATATGCATCATAAGGATCTTTCGGAGGTACACGTGTGCCTTGGGGTGGAAGGCCTGCCGCAGGCCCATCCGCGCAGGTATGAGTATTACATTTTAAACACGCTTTTAGGCGCGGGCATAAGCTCCAGGCTGTTCCAGGAGATACGCGAGAAGCGCGGGCTTGTGTATTCCATCTATTCCTTTGCGTCCTCGTATGTAGACACCGGGCTTTTTGGCATTTACGCTGGCTCCGCCAAAAGCAAGGCCGAAGAGGTTGTTTCGCTTGTTTTAAAAGAACTGAAGGGGCTTCCGGAGGAACTGGAACAGGCCGAACTGGACCGCGCGAAGGAGCAGCTTAAGGGCAGCCTGATACTGGGGCTGGAATCCACAAGCAGCCGCATGCAGAACATGGCCAAGCAGGAGATCTATTTCAAAAGGCTGTTTACCACGGAGGAGATAATAAAAGGGATAGATTCTGTTACACTCTCCGGGTTGAAAGACCTTGCGGCGCTGCTGTTCAGGGGCAAGAGCCCTGCCCTGACCGTCCTTGGCCCGCTTGAAGGACGGTCTTTTGGAGAAGTGCTACCGCCTCTTTGAGTTCTTCGCGGGTTGTGTAGCGCGAAAGGCTGATACGCACCGAGCAGAACGCCTCATCATCGGTAAGCCCCATCGCTTTTAATACCTTGGAAGCGCTCTTGCCGCCTTCATGGCAGGCCGACCCCGCGGAAAAGGCCACGCTGTCTGCCAGCGCCAAAACAAGTTCCGAGGCGTCCGCGCCCGGTATCCGCACGTTTAATGTATTGGGCAGGCGAACGGCCCCCGCGCCGTTAACGGCAATCCCGGCAATGGCGTCTTTTAAAAACGCCAGGAGGAAGTCCCGCAAATGCTCTGTTTTTTCAGCTGTTTGCTCCACGCCCTGGGCGATGCGGCAGGCCATCGCAAGCCCGGCTATGCCCGGCGTGTTTTCAGTGCCGGGCCTCATTCCCCTTTCGTGGCCCGCACCAAAGAGCACGCGGTTTTTTATTTTCCCCTGCATGCACTTTCTGATGTAAAGCGCGCCCACGCCTTTTGGCGCGTGGAACTTGTGCCCGGCTAGGGAGAGCATGTCCACGCCCAGGCGCTCTACATTGACGGGCGTTTTGCCAACAGACTGGGCGGCATCTGTATGGAAGAGCACGCCTTTCCCCCGCGCTATGGATGCAAGCTCCCGTATCGGCTGGAGCACCCCTGTTTCGTTGTTTGCATGCATGATGGTGACAAGCACAGTATTTTCCGTGAGCGCCTCTTTAAGGGCTTCGGGGTTTACCAGCCCATTGCGGTCCACAGGAAGGTACGTAATTGCAACGCCCGCCTTTTTCAGATACTCAAGCGGGTTTGTTATCGCGGGGTGTTCTATCAAGGACGCGATGACATGTTTTTTCTCCCGGCCGGTTTCGCCCACGGCCCCGAAAATCGCAATGTTATTGGATTCCGTGCCTCCGGATGTGAAGAATATCTCTTCCGGGACGGCGCCGATAAGCCTGGCAACCTCGAAGCGGGCCTCTTCAATTATGGCCTTTGCCTCCTTTCCAGGCGTGTGGGCGCTGGAAGGGTTGCCATATGGTCCGGCCAGCACGCGGCAGACGGCTTCCACTACTTCAGGGGCCGGTTTTGTGCTTGCATTGTTGTCCAGGTAGACCATCTTTTCATTATACCCAAATGGGGCGGGTAGGATTTTGTTTCAAATGTTATATTTATTTAGTATGAAAATTCGAATGACGGCCCTTATAACGGCCTTGCTGATGCTGTTTTTCACCGGAATTGCCACGGCCAGCCAAAACAGGGCGGACTCTATTGTGGGCGTCTGGAATACCGCAAAATGCGAAGCCGATATTCAGATTTACAAATGCGGCGCATACTACTGCGGCAGAATAGTCTGGACGAAAGATAAGCCTGGGACAGACGATAAAAACCCGGACCCCGCTTTGCGGGGCCGTTCGGTAATAGGCATGCAGATGATGAAGAACTTTGCTTTTGACGGCAAGGACAAATGGACGGACGGCAGGATTTACGATTCGGATAATGGAAAAACCTATAGCGCTTTTATAACCCTTGATTCGCCAGACAAGCTCAGGCTGCGGGGCTATGTCCTTTTCTCCGTTCTTGGGAGGAGCACTGTATGGACCCGCACAGATAGAAAGCTATAATAATGACGACCAATTTCCCCTATTCAGGCCGGCTAAAAATATACACAGCCATGCTTGCATTTGCTCTGCTTACGCTGCCTGCTGCCAGCCCGGCCTGTCCCTTGATGACCGCGTGGGTTGCCTCCCATGGCGGTGCAATAGACGGCGTTTGGTTCAACCAGGAAAAGGACGCCAAAATACAGATATACGGCTGCGGCAATAAATTCTGTGGCAGCGTTGTGTGGGTCAAAAAACCGAAACTGGATGAAAAAAACCCTACCCCTGCATTGAGGCATCGGCCAGTGCTTGGGCTTCAGATAATGCAAGGGTTTACCTATAAAGGGAACAAACAGTGGACTGGCGGCAAGATTTACGACCCCAAGAGTGGCAATACATACAGCGGCATGATTAAGCTGGCAGATTCCGGCAGGCTAAGGCTCAGGGGCTATGTCCTTTTTTCGCTTTTTGGCAGAACGGCCACATGGACACGCGCCCCGGAAGCATGCGGTAACCGGAAGGATACGAAAAAGTAATCCGGACAAGGGGGGCCGGCCTTGTGAAGTGTCCTGAGTGCGGATTTATAAACGGCCTAGGTATCAAGTACTGCGGGGAGTGCGGGGCCCGGTTAAAGCAGGCGGCAGTCCCGGAAGGCACTGGGGCTTTGTTGTCTTACTCCCGCGCTGATCATACATCCACAAGTTCATCCGGAATTGCCGGGGAAACCGTTTTCGCGCATGGCAAGGCGGAAGGGCAGCGGCGGCAGGCAACTGCCATGTTTGTGGACATCAAAGGCTACACCCCCCTTTCCGAGCAACTGGGGGAAGAGGCCATCTTCCACCTGATGGAGCGGATATACGGGATCATGATAGCCGCGGTCCATGAGGAAGGCGGCGCAGTCCAGAACCTGACAGGCGATGGCATCTACGCGCTCTTTGGCGCGCCTGTTGCCATTGAAGAGGCCCCTTACCGGGCCTGCCGTGCCGCGCTTGCAATCCAGAAGCGCATCACCATTTTTGCAGAGGGGCTTGCAAGCGAGCAGGGGATAAAGCCCATGGCCCGCATAGGCATAAACACCGGGCCTGTTGTGGTGTGCACGGTAGGCACGGAATCCCGCATGGAGTTTACGGCCCTGGGTGATACGGTGAACCTGGCAAGCAGGCTTGAGTCCATAGCCGAGCCCGGCAGCATCTATATAAGCGAAGCCACCCATAGCCTGGCCGCTCCGTATATTGAAAGCTGCTATATCGGCCAGCGTGCGATAAAGGGCAAGAGAGAGCCGCAGAAGATATACAGGCTTACCGGCATCAGGGCCAACGCGGGGCGGTTTGATGCGCAGGTAGACAGGGGGCTTACCCCCCTTGCCGGAAGGACGCGCGAGCTGGAAAGCATAGGGGAGTACTTTTATGCCGCCTCGCAAAGCAGGACCATACTTGTGCAGATAACGGGAGAACCGGGTGTGGGCAAATCCCGTCTATTGTACGAGCTGAATAAGATTTTTTCGGCCAAAAAAGCCTTTTATCTGCGCGCCAACTGCACGGCGGTTGGCCGTACGGCGTCATTTCTGCCATTTACCGAAATTGTAAAGACGATTTTCCGGATAAATGAGGGCGACACCAGGGGGGAAGTAGACGTCAAACTTGGCCTGGGCATAGTGCAGCTTGGCATGGCCCCGGAAACAAAACCTTATTTTCTGAACCTGCTTGGTTTTACGGTGCAAGACGATTCATTAAAAGGGCTGGACGAGAAGATAATCGGTGACCGGACAAGAAAAGCCCTTGCCGGGCTTTTAATCAAACGCGCAGCTATTTCATCGATGGTGCTGGCCATAGAGGACCTGCACTGGATTGATAGTGCCTCTGAAGAGCTGTTGCACCGGATAATCAATGAGGAAACCGGCGCGCCTCTTTTGATAATCTGCACGGCCAGGCCGCAGTACAAGGCGCCCTGGCCAACGGGCGGCAACGTACTGGATTTAAGGCTCCAGCCGCTTTCAAGGGAAGATACTTCACAGATGGTGCGGGCTATCCTTGGCAACGGCGCCACAGTGGCCGCTGATATAAACGAAATGATCGTCAGCAAGACCGGCGGCAACCCTTTTTTTATCGAGGAGATGGCCCGGTATGTTCTTGAAAGCGGCCGGCTCAGGCGCGCGGACATCGTTATGCTTGGCGGCCCGGCGGATGCCGGATTGACCGTGCCTGCAACGCTTAAGGACCTGCTTCAGGCCAGAGTGGACAGGCTTGAGGAAGAACCAAGGACACTGCTTCAGGCCGCATCGGTTATCGGCCAGAGGTTTTCGGCGGACCTTGCGCACATGGTTTCTGGACTTGGCGGCTCTTTCAACGATTGCCTGAAGGAGCTTGAAAGGCAGGAGCTTGTCTTCAGGGAGCCTGTGGGCAATGTTATAGAGTACCGGTTCAAGCACGCTCTTTTGCAGGACGTTGTATATGACAACCTGTTAAACCCGCACAAGGAAAAACTGCATGAAGCCGCGGCAACCGCAATCGAAATACTCTATCCGGACCGTCTGGCCGAGTGGTCGGAGGCCCTCGCCCGCCACTGGGGCAACACAGGCAATGCAGGAAGGGCGGCGTATTATACTGCCATGGCTGCGGAAAAAAGCATGAAGGTATACGCGCTGGAAACCGCCTACCAGCTTTTTGCGCAGGCCGCACAGATAATAGAATCAAACCCAGGATGCGTGGACAAGGTTGCCTGGGCAGACATGATGCTTAGCTGGGGGGAGCTTACCGACCTGCGGGGTGATTACAAGGGGATGACCACCCTTCTGGAGCCACATCTTGCAAGGTTTGAAGCCCTGGGCGACAAACGGAGATTATCGATTTTCCTGGCCCGTCTTGGGTTGTCATACGCCGTAAGAGGACAAGGCACAAGGGCCAAGCCATTGCTGGACAGGGCAATGGCTCTGGCCCAGGAGATACAGGATGATGAATGCTATATGCAGGCTGGTATCGGCCTTGGATGGCTTTATTCATACTGGCTTCCATACAGTGAACAAACAGAAGCACTGATAAAGCATTATGCCCAGCAGGCCCTAGAAACCGGTAAAAAAATGAAAGCCAACATCAAGATCCAGCATGCGTACACGCTGTTTGCCATTCATCATATCCAACGCAGCCGATTTTCGGATGCGCGCCGTTACAGCATGGAGCTTTATGAGCATGGCCGCATGTATCATGACGATCGCAGCCTTGCCCTGGCCCACTGGATGCTTGGGTTCTGCGATATTTATGAGGACCGATATGAAGAGGCTTTAACGCATTGCAAGCAGTCCCTGGAACTAAACGGGAATGAACTTAACCTGGACGGGCTCTGCGCCCTGGCGGGCAAAGGCGGGGCGCTGGCATTAACAGGCAGCGTGCAGGAGGGGCTTGCGCTCATGATTACTGCCAGGCATGAAATGCTTACAAAAGAATTCATTATGCCCCTGTCCGGCGTTGAAATACCCCTGGGCGCGATTATG
This sequence comes from Nitrospirota bacterium, assembly GCA_021788025.1. Classification (GTDB taxonomy): domain Bacteria; phylum Nitrospirota; class Thermodesulfovibrionia; order Thermodesulfovibrionales; family JdFR-88; genus JAKAKS01. Next base: position 3,671 of record JAJYLE010000079.1, on the reverse strand, counting down.
GTGCTGGCCGGCCAGATGAAAAAAGGCATCAGGCATATCAAGCATTTCATGGAGCATTGGGCGGCGATGGGAAACTCCGCCCAGCCCGTCTGGGGGCATCTGTTCCTGAGCGAGATATTCCTTCAGCTTGCTTTGGGAAAAGGAAAACCGCCCTTCAAATTGATACTGAAGAATATAGGGTTTATCCTTCTGAATGCGCCGGTGGCCAAGATAAAAGCACGGTATCATCTTGAGGAAGTCGCGAAAAAAAGCAAGCAGTACAACATGCCGGGCTTTCTTGCAAAAGCCCTTTACGGCCTTGGCATTCTGGCGCAGGCTGAAAAAAATTATCAGGAGAGCCGCTCTTATCTGGAGGAAGGTCTTAAGATTGCCAGGGAATCCGGCCTGCTTATAGCAGACAGGATCAGGGTTGCGTTGGATTCGATACCTTAGAGCCTTGTTCTTAAATGCTTCCTTGTCCCTGTTTTATTGAAACCGTAGTGTGCGGCATGGGTATTTCGATGCTCTCCTCCCGGAACTGATTGAAGATCATTTTCCTTATGGCATGAGAGGCGCTTTGGCGTTTTGTTACATCGCTTATTTTTAGCGAGAGGCTGCAATCGATTGAGCTTGGCCCAAAAGCGGTATAGCTTACGCTGGGAGCCGGGGCGGCAAGCACGCCATCCACCTCCCGCGCAGCCTTGGCGGCTATACCCGTTAGCACCCTTTCCACATGGTCCAGGTCCGAATCGTAAGATACGGAAACGGGTATCACTATTATAGTGCCTTGTTCTGGCATGGAATAATTAGTGATTATGGTCTGCGTAATCTTGTTGTTGGGTATAACCAGCACGTCTGTCTGGGATAGAAGCAGCCTTGTTGTGCGCAGGCCTATATCGCAGACCATGCCTTCCTGCCCCGAATCCAGCTTGATGAAATCCCCTACGCGGATGGGTTTTTCAAGTAGTATCTGGATGCCCGCAAACAGATTGGAGAGCGTGTCCTGCAAGGCCAGGGCCACCGCAAGGCCGCCCACGCCCAAAGCCGTAAGCAGGGGCACGATGGAGATGCCAAGACTGTGCAGGATAACCAGCACGCCAACGGCTATGACCACCCCTTTTACAAGATCGTAGGTAAGCCCGGTTGTGGGTATCGGCAGTTCTTTTTTCCGGGCGTAGTGCCTGAAAAGCCGGGCAAGCAGGTTTGCGCCCGCCAGAGTAATACTGGCAAGTAAAAGCACATAAACTATTTTATCGGTGTCCCTGGCCAGCCGCCCGGTTGCGCCGGAAATATGTATACCTTCGTAAATGCCAATGGCAAAGGCCCAGAAAAAGCTTGGAAGGCGAAGCGATCCCAGATAAAGATCATGAAGGTCCTTGTTCCTGCTTAGCGCCCAGCGGGCCAGGGACCGCATGGTTATCCAACGCGCCGCTAGCAGGGCCGCTATCATGCCAACGGTTATGCCGGCATAGGAGAGCGGTGTCATCTTCTCACCCCGATAACACCATCAAGCTGGGCAAGTTTCTGCATTATCGCGTTAAGCTGACCCCTGTCTTTAACCTCCAGTATAAAAGATATGTGCGCGTTTTCAAGCTGGTTGGTAATGGCCTCCATATGATGGATATTAATATTCAGGGAAGAGATCGCGGCAGACAGGTTTGCCACAATGCCAGGCCTGTCCAGGGTATCCACCGCCACCTTAGCCAGGTGCGGTGCCCCGTCGGAGGCCTTCCACTGCACGGAGATAAGCCTCTCTTCGTCGGCAACCAGCCTTGGAAGATTGGGGCAGCTCTTGCGGTGAACGCTTACCCCTTTGCCCCTGGTTATAAACCCCACAAGATTGTCTCCCGGCACGGGATAGCAGCACTTGGCGAGATGATAAAGGATGTCCGTCATGCCGGTAATAGTTATGCCTTTTTCCTCTTCCGCCTGCTTTGCGGGCTTTATGGCAGGGGCTTCGGCCTCCTGAATAGAACTTGGGGCAATCCTGTTTACCACCTGCTGCGGGGAAATCTTTCCGTACCCCACAGCAACAAGCATGTCTTCCGGGTCTTCAAACGACATCCCGCTAGCGGCTGAAGCCGCCTCCGGCCCCTTCAGAAGCGACACGGAAAGCCCCCTTCGTCTGATCTCCGTCTCCAGCAGCTTGGCGCCAAGCTCTATACATTCCTTGCGCTCTTCGGCCTTTATCCACTGCCTGATCCTGGTGCGCGCCCTGGATGTTGTGACAAAGGAGAGCCAGTCACGGCTGGGGGTATGGTTCTGGCTGGTAAGTATCTCCACTGTGTCGCCATTATTAAGCGTGAACTTAAGCGGAACCATCCGGCCGTTTACTTTTGCGCCAACACATTTGTGCCCCACTTGCGTATGAATGGAATAGGCAAAGTCCACCGGGGTGGCCCCAAGCGGCAGTTCCTTTATCTCGCCTCTTGGGGTGAAGATGTAAATGGTGTCCGGCACCACCTCAGACTTCACCGCGTCCAAAAATTCCTGGGGCGTCTGCCTTACGTCCTGGATCTCCTGTATGAAATTACGAAGCCAGGCGATGTAGCGGTCGTCCTTGGGGTTTATGTGCCCCCGTTCCTTGTACTTCCAGTGGGCAGCTATGCCCTCTTCGGCCAGCTTGTCCATATCCTCGGTCCTTATCTGGAACTCCACCCGCCGCCCCTCCGGCCCAACTACCGTGGTATGCAGGGACTGGTACATATTGGACTTGGGCACGCCTATATAATCCTTGAATTTGCCGGGTATCGGCTTCCAAAGCGAATGTATCAGGCCCAGAACGGCGTAGCAGCTTGCCTTTGTGTCGGTGATTATCCTGATTCCAAGGACGTCGTAAATCTGGTCAAACGGTATCTCCTGCCGTTGCATCTTCTGCCAGATGCCGTAATAGTGCTTTATCCTGCCCTTCACCTGCGCCCTTATGCCCTCATTGGCAAGCTTGTTCTTCACGATCCCGATAAGGACGTTTACATACCCCTCCTGCTCTTCCCTGCGTGTAGCAACTTTCCGCACCAGGTCCTCGTAAACTTCCGGCATAAGGTGCTTGAAGGAGAGGTTCTCAAGCTCTATCCGCAGCCATCCTATGCCAAGGCGGTTTGCAAGCGGGGCGTAAATCTCCAGGGTTTCCCTGGCAATTCTTTTTCTTTTCTCCTCCGGCAGGTACTGGAGCGTGCGCATATTGTGGAGCCTGTCGGCGAACTTCACCATCACAACCCGGATGTCCTCCGCCATCGAAAGAAGCATGCGGCGAAAATTCTCCGCCTGCGCTTCCTCGGAAGACTGGAACTGTATTTTGCCCAGCTTGGTCACGGAGTCCACCAGAAAGGCCAGTTCGTATCCGAAGCGTTTCTGGATGTCTTCCTTGATGGTGGGCGTGTCCTCGATGGTATCGTGCAAAAGACCGGCGGCAATGCTAACCGTGTCCATCTTCATGTCTGCCAGAACAGAAGCCACGGCCAGGGGGTGTTCTATATATGGAGAGCCCTCCTTGCGTTTCTGCTCCCCGTGGGCCTCTGAGGAAAAGAAATAGGCCCTCTTTATGAACTCCATGTCCGCCCCCGGGTTATACGCCCTTACTTTATTGAGGAGGTCTTCAATCCCCCTTACAGCCATTTCCCTTTCTTTATTATACAACCTATCTTAAAATCGTTTCGCTGAGCAGTCCCTTTTCCTTTTTAAAGATTTTTCTT